>QZKR01000012.1 GCA_003598065.1 Myxococcales bacterium
TGACCGTCGGGCGCTTCGCGGTTCTCTCCTTCGCGCGGGGGCGCGCCCCCGCCATCTCTCTGCTCCGGACGCGGCCTCGGTTCGAGACGTGGCCTCTGCTCGGGGCGAGGAGGGCGATTGGCTCCCCCGTCGCGTGGCGCACCGCCTTGAGGTCCACCCGGAGCACCGCTCTGGGGTCCGCCCGGCGCGCCTTCCGGCCGCGGGCGATTACGATCGCGTCCGCGACGGCGTCCGCGCCGCTGGCCATCGCGCTCAACCGGTCGGCCCTCCCCTTCCCTCCGCCCGGCATCATCCGGTCGTCCGGTTTCGTCCGGCCTTACGATTACCGGCGCATCGGGATCATCGATCTCAGGCTCGTCGCGTTCCGCCGCATCCAGCACGGGAACGGCGGGTTTCATCCGCATCGTGCCGTGCTCGGAAACGGTATGACCTTCGCCCGTTCCGGAGCGCGGCGGACGGGACGCGCCGCCGCGTCGCTTGAACGTCGCATTCTGGATCGCGGCGCTCTTCGCCTGCTCCTCGCGCTCGGCGATCACCTTGGCGAAGCCCTCGGGATCGGCCTTGAAGGCGAAATAGTCGTCCACGCTGATCGTCAGATACTCGCGGCCTTCGAGTTCCAGGCGCATCAGGCGCGAGAAGATGTTGATTTCCAGAACGCGCCCGCGCCCCTTCCAGGTGTCCACTTTCTTGCCGATCTTCGGCAGGCCCTTCTGGATCTCCCGATACGTGGACTGCTCGTAGTCGAGGCAGCACATCAATCGGCCGCAGGACCCCGACACTTTCTCCGGATTCAGGGTTAGGTTCTGTTCCTTGGCCATGCGGATCGACACCGGCGTGAACGCTTCGATAAACGTCGAGCAGCAGGTGGTCAGGCCGCAGGGGCCGAAACCGCCGATCAACTTGGCTTCGTCGCGGATGCCGACCTGCCGCATCTCGACGCGGATGCGCATATCCTGGGCCAGAAGCCGCACCAGTTCGCGGAAATCGACGCGGCCCTCGGCGGAGAAATAGAACGTCGCCTTGTTGGCCGAGTGCTGATATTCCACCTCGATGAGCTTCATCGGCAAAGCCAATTGGTCGATGAGGCGACGACAGCAGTCGAAGGCGGTTTTGTTGCGCGCTTTGTTTTCCCGCTCGATGAGTTCGTCGCGCTCGTCAGCCAGGCGCACGATTCGCCGCCAGGGATCGGCCGGCCGGGTTTTCGGCGTTTGCCGTTCTCTCACGACGCGGCCCGCCATCAACCCTCGCTCGGCCTCGACGATCACCGTCTGTCCGACCTTCGGCGACAGATCGCCCGGCAGAAAGTAGAAGAGCGCGCCCGCCGGACGAAAGCGGATGCCCACCATCTCCGGCAAATCGGCGGACTGATCCGCTGTTACAGCCGGCGTCTCGGCCGCAGGCGTCGTCATCAAGGATTCGGGTTCCCCCGTGGAAAACGCGGGCTCTTCGTCCGCTTCCTCGTCGCCGCCGTTCTCGACCTGTTCTTCAAGCGCGTCGTCCGGCGTCGCGGCGTCGGTCAAAGGCTTTTCCGAACCGTTTTCCTCGACGCGATCCGACCCGTTTTCGTTGTGATTCTCGTTCACGTTGCTTCTTCTCCGAAAAAATCCCCACCCCGCTTTTGCGAGGCGGCATATTATATGCCGATCATCCGAAAGCACCAATGAAAAACCCCCTGTCGCCGCAATAATATCAATCGACGATTCAACGCATAACGAGGGAAAAGGGGCGGATGAAGCAAGAGCGGAATCCGCCCGCTGTCTCCCTGAGATGGAGCGCGGTTGCACCGTGCTCCACACATTTAAATGGTTGGAGCACAGTACAACTGTGCTCCATCGGGGCGAGGATAGACGCCGCCGCTTACGGCTTGGGGTTGATCTCCTTCAGATCCAGGCCGGCCGTGTAGGCGTAGGAGACATACCGCGAGTAGCCGTACACGTAGAGCCCGACGGGCTTGGTGGCCGTAATTTTGTGCGCGCCATCGGCGAGCGCAAGCCGCAGGCGACGAAAGTCGGCCGTCACCGCCGGAAAGGTGTTGGAGTCGTAATTGGTGACACCATCAAGGGTCACCGTCGCATCCGGAGGGGCGACAATCGTGATGTGGTCGTACACGTAGTTCGGGGGCACGAGGAAAATGTAGTCCTTGCGGAACTGCTCGTTCGGCGCCAACAGCATCATCGCCGGATCGCCGGCCTCGTCGTCGATGGACAGCCCCGTCGCATCCTGCCCGGCGAGAAACTGGCCGACCATGATCGGCTTGGTCGCCGTGATGGAAAAATCGCGGTCGGTGGCGAAAAGCCAGAACTCGCCCGCGCCCAGCGTCTTCGGGCTTTGGCCCGTGGGATCGGGGGAAAGCGTGACGATCGTCCCCGCCTCGTCAGCAAGAATCTTGTAATAGTCCTTTTCCTGGTAACGCGGTTCGGTGCGCACCGCCGTAAACGCCTTGCCCCAGGACCCCGTGGGGAACAGCTGATGCTCCAGATGGTCGCACGCCCACTGGTCTTGAGGGATGAACGTGCATTCGTGTCCGCCGTAGACGGCCACTTTCTGATTGGCGACGATCGTCGTCCCCGTGAGGTCCGCGCCGGAACAGTACAAGAACGTCTCCTCGTCGCGATCGGGGCAGTCCGTGCCCGCCGCTTCAAGGTTGAGCACGTCGAACTGAGACAGCGTGTAGGTCCTCTCGGCGCCGGCCGACTCGGCGTTGACTCCGCCGCCGGCGCGCGAAGCGCCCTTGTAACGCACGGTGACGGTCGTCGTCCCCGGCTGCGTGGCGGCGACGGTGAGGAATCCATAGGAACTGTCGCCGCTGATGACGTCGCATTCCCACGAGCCGAGACAGGCTCCGAAGAGCAACACCCCGTTGCAATAACAATCTTCGACGCGATGCGACGGCCAGGAGAGGCCGACATAATCCGTATCCAACGCTCCCTCGGGAAGAAGCAGTGAAGCATCGTTGGAATAGATGAGCACGTTGCCGTAAGGATTCATCTGCGTGACGGTCACCGGCGCTTCGGCATGGAGGTGATAGGCGTTCGGGGAGATGCCAGGGCCGCCGATCAGCCGTGTCGAATCGAAAGTGAAAACGTCGAGCGAACCCGCGCCGATGGTTTTCGTTTGCAGTACGCCGTTCTTGCCGCTGACGCTCACGCCTACGGCATAGGACTGGGGATTGGTGACGACGAGGGCGAACTCTCCGCCGCTTGAACGGCCGCCGTTATGAAGATCGACCGGCCAATAGTCACAGCCGACGTAGCTGCGGTCGAAGGCGGCGATCTCGCATTGGCCGAGGCATTCGCCGCCCCGGCATTCGTCGGTCCCTTCGCAGGTCTCCACCTCCAGCCAGGCTGTGCCGAGTTCGTTGCACTGCTCGGCCAGCTTGGGGTTGGCTTCGTCGCAGGCGCGCAGGCCGGGCTCGCAGATCCTCACCTGACAGCTTCCTTCGGCGCAGACGCCGCCCGACTCGGCGCAGTCGAGGATCTCGTCCCAGCCCGTGCCGACGGCATTGCAGTAATAAAGGATCGTATCCTCGCACTTCCATTCGCCCGCCGAACAGATAATCACCGCGCAACCGTCGCCTTGGCAGACGGCCCCTTCCGGGCACGGCTCGGTGATCCAGTCGTTGCCTTCCTCGACGCATTTCTTGACCGTGGAAGGGTCCACGCAGCCCAGCTCCGCGCCCGGCTCGCAGACGATGTCCACGCATTGCCCCGGCTCGCAATAGGTGTGCGGCGGACAGGGCGTCTCCTCCCAGCCGGTGCCGAGGCTGTTGCAGCGGTAAATCGTGAAATCGTTGACACACTCGCCCCACTGGTCCGGCGGGCAGGTGCTGGGCACGCAGGCATCGACTAGACAGACTTGGCCCTCGGGGCAGGCCTCGAAGTCGATCCACTCCGTGCCGCTCTCGTTGCAGGTGGCCAGTTCGCCGCCCTGGCATTGAACATCGCCCGCTTCGCAAATCACGGGCAGGTCCGGCTCGGCCTCTTCTTCCTCTTCTTCATACTCCGGCTCGTCGGCTTCCTCGTCTCCGTCCGAAGGCAAAGACTCTTCGTCCCCATCCTCCGCTTTCAGGCAAAGAAACTGCTCGCAACGATAGCCCGGCGGGCAATCGATGTCTTCCTCGCAATCCTTCTCCCGGCAGATCTGATTTTCGCAATAGAAACCGTCCGGACAGTCGGGATCGCCCAGACAGGTCAGACCGCTGTCATCGAGATTGGGATCGTAAAGGTCGGCGTCCTGGTCCTCGTCGCCGCGCGGCACGCCCGACGAATCCGATCCCGAACAAGCGACGGCGAGGACGGCCAGCGCCGTCAACCCTACCAGCAACGATAAAGACCGCATGGCGTGATCCTTTGGAACGGGCGGAAGGAGCGGACGCTCGCGGAGAGGACTCACTTCGGCTGCAGGCGCTTGAAACTGCCCGCAAGCTTCGCCTGTTCTTTGAGAATGTCCTCCATCATAAAGCGGTAGCCGAAATCGTTTTCCTTCGTCCAACGGTAAAACATCTGCAGAAAATCGAGTTTCTCCTTGATCCCCATGGTCTTGAAGTTGTTTTTGTAGCGGTACTCGTACACCTGAATAATGAGGTCGAGGATGTCGTCGAAGGGCAGGTATTGATAGACCTTCGTGCAAAGGTCCTCGATGTAGGAGAAAGTGTAGTCGTCGATGCCCAGTTTCTGAAGAGCGGAGAGGATCGTGCTGTAAATGAAGTGCGGATAGGGCGCCTGCGTCGAGGCGGCGAAAAGGTGCTTGATAAAATATTTCGGATCGACGTCGAGAAAACGCAGCACTTCCGACTGGCCGAGGAAGGTGAAGAATTTCAGTTCGCGAATCGGGATCTCCTGGGCGATGCCCTTGCCGGAGAAGGTCCAGACCGGCGAAAACTGCGGCGCCAGGAAGCATTTGACGCCCTGCCGCTTTTGGTAGGCCTGGATGAAGTTCACGCTGTTGGCGTGCAGCAGGATGCGGCAGAGGTTGCCGTTGCGGCATTCGCCCTCGATCCGCTTGCCGACGTTCATCGCGAAGCCTTCGGGCTTGTTGGACTCGATCACCACCGGCCCGGTGTGGATGCCGATCGCCAGATCTTCCGGGGCCTTGTTCTGCTTGATGCGCGTCTTGTTGAAATCGGAGAACAGCCAGCGCAGCTTCATGCGCACGGCGATCTCCAAAAGATTGTTGGTGTCGGCGTATTCGTCGCCGGAGTACAGGAAAACACGGATTTCGTCGCCGACGGTGCGGAATTGGCAGGTGTAATCCTGATTCAGTTGTTCGGGCGTCGAAAATTCCGGCAGCGGCTTGTACTCCGGGTGAGCGGAGTTGAAATAGACGGCTTCGTCGGCGCAGATGCCCTGGAGGCATTTGATGATGAAGTTGTGATAGCTCGTCGTGCTCATGACATTGGCGTATTCCGAGGAATTCATGATGTCGGCGAACATGATGGCGGCAATTTTCTCGGTTTCGGCCATGGCAGCTCCGTGCGGTTGCGCGCGCGCCGGGACGCGAGTTTCGGCTATTCACCCTATGGCCTCGTATTTTAATGCACTCGAAGCAAGGGCGCAAACAAATTGCCAGGATGGTCGAAGATTTACGAAAACGCCGCCGATTCGTTCCGCCGCCATGAATCCTCATCCGCTCTTGTAAGGAAACGACAAAGTGCTAGCATATTGTCGTCGCTTTTTGTAAACTTGCCGCGGAGCACGGCCTACACATCGAAGCGGGGAGGAGGCGTCTTTGGCGGAGTCCACAGGCAGACCCATGGATGGCGAAAACACAGCGTTCGCCAAGATAGAACCGCTGATTCTCCGCCGTACGCCGGGCGACCGCTCCGGACCCTTCGTGCTGGGTTTCTTTGCCGGGAAAGGCGGCGTCGGGCAGTCTGTTCTGGCGGCCAACATCGCCGTCCACCTCGCGCAGACGGGCAAGCGCGTGCTTCTCGTCGATGCCGTACGCTGGGGCCAGAACCTCCATACGTTCCTTGACGTTCCCGCTCCCGAACAGACGCTTGACTTGCTGAAAAGCGGCGACCTGACCGGCGTCGAATCGCTCATCATCGACACCCCTTACGACAAGCTGAAGCTTTTGTGCGGCATGCGCGAGGGCATGTCCTCGACCTCGTCCACCGAATGCCCGTTTCTGATCCGCGCCGCCCGCATGCTGCCGTTCGATTTCGTGATTCTCGATCTCGGCTGTCATCCGTCGTTCAACCTCTTCGACCATGCGATCTGGTCCGATTTCGCCGTGCTCACCACCGTTCCCGAACCGACCGCCATGGAAGGCGCTTACGAGGTGCTGCGCGGCCTCTACTTCCGGCTCTTCAAGACGATCGAAGCCAAACTAGGCATCGAAGACATTGTCAACAAGGCGATGATGACCAGCCACGAACTCGGCATCCGCACGCCCGGCGATCTCGTCTCGGCGATTCATTTTTTCAGGCCGGAAAGCGGCGACCGGATGGGCAAGGAAATCGAGCGGCTGCGGCTGCTGCTGATCCTCAACGCCGTGCGCACAACGGGGGAATCCGACGTCGGCGACGGCGTGGTTTCCGTCTGCAAGCGCTATTTCGGGTTCAATATCGAACTTCTGGGCTTCGTGGACCACGACAACACGGTTCCCGCGGCCGTACGACAGCGCAAGCCGCTGCACGCCGTTCAGAAAGATTCCAAATGCACCCGGCAGATCGAGAAGATCTCCTACAAGCTCATGTCCCTGGGCATCCTGGACAAGCAGGACGAGGGTTAGCATGAAAACCTTCAAAGGCAAGTCCTTGAGCCAGAACTACTACGACCTCCTTGAGGTCGGCATGGGTGCGGACGAAGAGGAGATCCGTCGCGCCTACGACCGGATCAAACAGATTTACAGCGAAAGTTCACTGGCCACCTACGGACTCTACACCCCCAATGAACTGCGCGAGTTCCGGGAGCGCGTCGAACAGGCCTTCCGCGTTTTGATCGACGCGGAAAACCGCCGCGAGTACGACAAGACGCTGATGAGCGAGCCGGTGAAAAAAGCGAAAAGACTGCAAATCGCCGTGGCCGCCAAAGAAGATGGCGCAGAAACGAGGGGCGAGACGGCTTCTCAAACCGAACGGGCGAATGCCGGGTCCGCCGGGGAGGGAATGCGTCCCGCCGCTGTCCAGAAGGACGCGCCGGGAAAAACGACGGCGCCGAAAGCGGTGAAGCGTGAACAGATCCGGCAATCGGTCCCCGAAGACGCCAAGTTCACCGGACCCTACCTGGCCCAGCTTCGCGAACAAGCCGGCATCGACCTCCACGAAATTTCGGCCCAGACGAAGATGTCGATCAACAACCTCCGGATGATCGAGGCCGAGGCGTGGGGCACGCTGCCGGCTCTCGTCTACCTGCGCAGCTTCATCATTCAATACGCGCGTTACCTCGGGCTCGACGAGAAGCGAGTCCTTGCCGATCTGCTCGTTCGTTATCGCGAAGCGAGAGGCCCGGACGCCGATTGATCCTCTTCCCTATTCGTTCCGGAAAAAGGCGATCGTTCAACCGCCCGGCGCGCTGTGTTTCTTCAATTCGGCGCGCAGACGGCGGGTGAGCACCTGGATGATGCCGAGCGATATTTCGGCGCGTTCGTGAAGGATGTCGTAGAAGTCCTCGCGCTCGATGACGAGCGCCCGGACGGCGGAAGAAGCGACGACCGTGGCCGAGCGCGGCTCGGAATCGAGGATGGCCATTTCGCCCACGCATTGATCCTTGCCCAGATTGGCGACCGGAACTCCGCCGGCCTGCACCACGACCTCGCCCTCGACGATGAGGTAGGCGGCGTCGCCGATGTCGCCCTCCGTCATCAGCGCGTCGCCCGCCGCAAAGACCACTTCGCGCGTGATCTGCGCAATACGCGCCAACTCCACGCCGGGAATCTGCTTGAACAGCTCCATGCGCTTCAAGAGCAGCACTTTTTCGACCGTGGACAGCATGCCAACCTCTGTGCAGATGGCCATAAGTAGCAGATCCGTTCCGGAGCGACAAGGAATTAATGCGAAGCGTCCGGTTCGCCGAGAATAACGGTTTGTTTGAACGGCGATGGGGGTTATAATCTATTGCAACCCTGACGATTCCATCCATGGCAAGCGCGAAATCGATCCTTACCAAATGAAGTTCTCGGCGTGCGAGTCGCCAAGTTGATTGTGCGAGTCGCCAAGTTGATAACGAGAATGTCGGGTTAGCGCTATGTCTAAAAAAATCCGCATCGTCCTGATGGTCGCCGCGACGCTGGCGATGGTTGGACTCGAAACGGCCTACGCCAACGGCGGCTATTTCGGCAGAAAAACGGTGGCCTCGGAGCGGCTGGCCGCCAACTCCATGGGCGCGCAGCAGGCCTTCCTCCTGAGAACCGACGACGCGTTCACCCTTTACCTGCAATCCAGCGTGGTGGGAAACCTGGACGATTTCGGCTGGATCCTGCCCCTGCCCGCCGAGCCCACCGAGGTCCGCGAAGGACCGCCCGATCTTTTCCGCATGCTCGACGACATGACCGCCCCGCGCATCATCCTGTACAAGGAAGTGAGCCACGAGGAGGAGGAGCTTGAATTTCCGGGCTGCCAAGGAAGCGAATCGGCCGCCGTGGGAGACGGCGGCGGGTTGGAAGCGGAGATTGAGGAGAGCAGCCAGGGGATGGTGGAGGTGCTGGGGGCCGGCGTGGTGGGCGATTTCAGTTACGAGATTCTGAGCGCCGAGGAAAGCGACGCCCTCACGGACTGGCTGGCCCGCAACGATTATGAAATCCCCGTAGCGCTTTATCCGCTACTCGCCGACTACGTCGAGGAGGGTTTCCTCTTCCTCGCGGCCAAGGCGCGCCGCGACGTCGATCCGCAAAACGCCGCCCATCGCCTGCCGCCGATGGCGATCACGTTCCCGCGCGAGACTCCCATGATTTTCCCGATGCGCCTCACCGCGCTGTCGGCTGGCGAACGCGTGCCGGTGCTGCTTTATGCGGCGGCCCGTTCCTCCGTCATGCTGGCTGACGGCGGAGAATGGCGCGAGGCGGAAGCCGAAAGGAACGTTTGCTCTATCGACGAATACAAGCAAATCCTGAGCGCGCACCTGCGCAAAGACCCGTGCAATCTGGCCATCCAATACCGGCTGTCGTTCGATCAATGGCACGCGGAAGGAGAGGAAGCCCTGTCCTATTACGGCGACGGCATGTGGGACAGCAATCTCTTTTACCGAGGGGTGAACATGGCCGGTTACGACGCCGAATCGTGGAGCATCATTTCTTCGATGGTGAAGGTGAACGACGATTACTACGATAACTACAGTTACGATCCGGACTGCAACCAATGGGAAGAAGGATGCCAGGAGGGGGAGCCGGAAGCGGAATACGGGCTGACGCGCTGGTACGGCGAGCTTTCCGCCGAGGCCATGAGAACCGACATCCTTATCAAGGCCAAGGGAGAAAATCCATGGGAGATATCCCCCGATATCTCCCGCAACATAGAGAATTGCGACGACGGGGGAGGCGGCTGCCGGCAGGTCGGCGCGCCGTGGCTGCTCTTGTCCGCCCCGCTGATTCTTCATGCGCTGTTGCGACGCCGAGCGTTCAACAGGCTTCCTCCCGTCTGAGCGTCCCCGCAAACTCGGGCCTTCGCATAAATTTTTGCAACCTGTCGGATATCAGTTCCAAGCTTACATTCAATAGGATATAATCGACTGCAATACGTCCCCGACGGCGCACTTTTCCCCCAAAGCAGCGCGGCGAAAAAATTCGATTGAATCTAAATATACGTGCAGTATCAAAAACTTAAGCGTTCGATTGGAGCGATTATTTTAGATGGAAATATCTTTAGAATAAGATTGACAAGACACCATAGTGTAGATATAATTAAGCAAAATTTAGCCTAATTGAGCGCCTCGCCGGCCGGTCTGCCGATGGCGCCGAGGCGTGGTCCCACTTTTCGGGAAGGAGTTGAAACCATGTCGCAGATTTTAAGCAGGACGGAACTGAAGAAGCTGGAAGACAAATACACCGACGGCCTATCTTCCCAAGAAATCGTGAAAATCTTCCAGGGCCGGGGGGTCAAATTCTCCGAGGCCACGTTCCGCAAATACGTCCAGATGGGCCTCGTCGAGCGCTGCCGCCGCGTGGGTCAGAAGGGCAAGCATCGCGGCTCGCGCGGTCTTTACCCGGTGTCCACCCTCGAACGCATCAACCAGATCAAGAAGCTCATTTCCGGCGATCTGACCCTGGAGCAGCTGAAAGGCTCCTATTTCGCCATGCGTCAAAAAGTTGAGGAAGCCGACCGAATCCTGATACAAGTCATCGACGACATCAACGAATACGAGAAAATCAAGGAGCGCAAGGATCGGCACGACGTTCAGCTTCGGCGCGACCTGGAAACCGTCGTCCGCAACATCCGGCGAATCGCCAAGTCGATGGAGGACCTCGAACACGCGCCGATGTTATGATCTTTTTTTTGATGGTTGACAAACTCCCGAAAATCGACAAGATGAACTCCGCGGCAACTTGTGAGGCAAAGCCATGAAAATGGTGGAAACGTGGGACAATCCTGAATCTCGGTGCGAGCTTCGCCCGATTCGCAAGCCATCGAAGCGCAAAGCCAATCAGCGCCGTTTGGAGCTGGAAATGCTCAAAGAGCAAAACAGCGAACCCGAACTCGCCGAATGGATCGAGACGGTTCAGGACGTACGGCCGACCAATCGCAGCCAGTGCGTCAACGGCGACCGCCCCTGTCTGTTCGTCTCCTGCAAGCATCACCTTTACTTGGATGTCAACCAGGAAACGGGCTCCATCAAGTTCAACTTCCCAAGCAAGGAAGTCTGGGAACTCAAAGAAACCTGCGCTCTCGACGTCGCCGATCGCGGCGGCATCACGCTCGAAGAAGTGGGCGAGATTCTGAATCTCACGCGCGAGCGCATCCGCCAGGTGGAAGTGAAAGGGCTTCATAAGCTTCGCCATCACTCGCGCAAGAACTGCCTGGAAGATTTCTCCGAGGACTAGACCCGCATTCCCGCGAACCGATCGGCGAGGGGCTTCTGTCCCTCGCCGTTTTTTTATGGCGACGCAAGCGATTGCGGCTCGTCCTATTCGCCCTCGGGGATTGACGCCATCCTTGAAAATTGTTATGTAGCATTCATCACTTGGCCCGATGCGGAGGCGGGAGATCTGGCGTTCGCTCGCCGTGCACGCGACGAATGCAGATCAGGTCTCCTATCCGGGCGTCCGATCACTAAAGGATTGAACGAGATGCGGGCGAATTGCTGGAAGTGCGGCAGCGGCTTTCGATTCGACGAAGCCAAAGTCGGCAAACGGGCGCTGGTTCGCTGCCCTATCTGCAAAGCGCGGATTCTTTTGCAGCAGGACCCGAACTCGCCGGAGCCACGCTACTTCATCACCGCCTACGACAAGCAGCCCGAGATCAAGAAGGCCGATTTCGAAATCGACTACTCGAAAACCGCCCCACCCTCCCCGTCCTTCGCCGAATCCGCGCCAGCCACGGCGACCCCGGCGCCAAGCTCCGAGGCGCGTCACACTCCGGCGACTCTCCCCGAAATGGTGGCGTTGGACGAATTGCTGGATCCTTCCAAAGCACCCGGAGCGCCTCGTCCGAGCAGCGCGAGGCAAACTCTCGATGCTTTGCTTGCGGAACCGGCGACAAAAGAGAATGCCGCGACACGGCCGCAGACCGTTTCACCGCCGCCCCCCAACCAGGTTTCCACAACCGACGGCAAACCTGCCCAACAGCAAGCGGCCTCCGTTTCCCAAACGACCCGGCCGGAACTCGCCATCGCCACCATGTACCATCCTTCCACGACCTCCGGCACGCTCTCGGCGTTGCGACCGCCCGTAAGAAAAACGTCGGCGAGAACATTCGGTCTGGTGGTTGTTCTGATCGCCGCCGCCATGTTTGCGACGATTTACTTCCTCCCGAA
The DNA here is from genome assembly GCA_003598065.1 of Myxococcales bacterium. GTDB lineage: Bacteria > Myxococcota_A > SURF-8 > SURF-8 > SURF-8 > SURF-8. The sequence continues at coordinate 11,910 of QZKR01000012.1, forward strand.
TCTGACCAAGCAACTCTTTGGCAGAGCCGGCGATTTGGCTGTCCCTAACCGGGGACTCGCCGGTCAACACGTTCTCGGTGCGCTGGCCAAACAATACGGCATCGCCCCCGGCGATCCGCTGCAACTCACCAAGTCCGCCGAACTGGCTTTTCAGGAAGATACGGAAGCCGGCTACCAGGAAGCGCTGCTGCTTTTCCGACAGTCGCTGCTTCTGGACACCGACAACGCCGAACTCATCGTCCGCTTCGTCGAGAGCACGCTTTTAGTGCATGGCCGTCCGGAAGGCATGGCAAAAATCCAGGAACTATCCGACCTGCTCGATTACGGTTTCACGCTGGAACCGCAGATGGCTTCGCTGTACAGGGCCCGAGCCCGGCTGTTTCTGACGATCGGTCAGGAGGAAAAAGCCATTGCGGAAGCGGAAACGGCCTATCGGTTGGAGCCGGAAAACGTCGAAAACCTCACCATGTATGCGGAAACGCTGGTGGAGCGGAACCCCGCAAAAACCATCGATCTTCTGGATGATCTGGTGATGAGCCAGAGGGTGCAGCGGCCCGTCATTCGGCCGCTGGCTCGCGCTCGTCTGGAGCGCGGGCAATACGCTCAGGCGGAGCAGGTCTTTCTTCGCCGAGACGAGATCGACCCCGACTCCTGCGCGCTTTGCCGGGAACTGGGCGAGACCTACGAGCAGATCGGCCTGTTCGGCAAGGCGGAAATCACTTATCGGCGTCTGGTGGATCTGCGCCCCGAGAACCTCGCCGGCCTGCTGGGGCTGGCGCGCGTTCTGTGGCGGGAGGGAAAACCGCCCTCCGAAAGTCTGGCCGTCCTTGCGGCGGTTCCGGCGGAGCGCATCGCGCGCTGGCCGAAGGAGGCGCGCGTCCAATTGCTCGCCGCGCGCAGCCATTACGCGATTCTCGCCGGCGACGTCGCCGGGGCGGCCGAGCATGCAAAACAGGCTTACGAACTCGACCCGCAGCACGTTTTGAGCCGTTATCACCTCGTGCTCACGGAGGCGCTCAAAGGCCCCATCGACATCATCCGCTGGTCGCAATTGCGCGGTATCCTCGACTCGCTGGAATTCGATCAACCGCGGCAGCCGGAAATTCTCACGCTTGCCGGCATAGCCGCGATCAAAGCCAACGACCTCCAGACGGCGATGATGCAACTTCAAAAAGCGCAAAAGGCCGACCCAAGTTATTTCCACGCCGCTCTGCTTCTGGCCGGCCTGTACCTGGACACGCATAATTATCAAGCGGCGCTGGGCATGATCGAGCAGCTTCGCCGCTATCGCTCCGACTACTGGGACGACCATCCCGATTACAATCTGTTCACCGATTGCTTCGCCTATGAAGACGGTTTCCTCAAAACCTGGGAACAGCTCGACGAGTCGAAGGTCGATCGGGACCGCAAATTCGTGGCGCTAGGACAGGCCGCGATGTATTTGGGACGTCGCCGCCATGCCGAGGAGGCGCTGAACAAAGTGCTCCAGAACGCGCCGAATCATCTGCTGGCGAACCTCTACATGGCGCGGCTGTATTTCGAGGACGGCCGCGTGGGAGAGGCGCGGCGGGCTGTTTCCAAAGTGCTCGGCCAGGATCGAACCCATCTCGAAGCGACGCAGCTTTTCTGCCGCATTCTGGAAAAGCAGGGCGAACGGCAAGACGCGATGGAGCGCTTGAAGCGTCTGATCGCCGTTCACGGCGACGCCTCGGACGCGAGATCGCTGCTTTCGTTGATGGCCTACCGACATGGACAGATCGACATGGCCAAGGAGTGGGCCCGCTTGGCCTACCAATTGGACAATCACTCGCTCCAGGCGCGCGAGGCGCGCTACTGGTCGCGTTCGTGAACGAACGGAGGATGTCATGAAAGTGCTCGTCGTCGGCTCGGGAGGCCGCGAACACGCGTTCGTCTGGAAGCTTGCGCAAAGCCCGCAAGTGCAAGCTCTCTACGCCGCGCCGGGATCGGACGCCATCGGCGAGCTGGCGCGCTGTGCGCCCGTCAAGGCGAACGACGTCAAGGGTCTGGTGGACTTCGCCCGCAAGGAAAAAATCGACCTCACGATCATCGGCCCCGAGGAACCCTTGACCCTGGGCATTGGGGACGCCTTCGCCGACGCGGGGTTGGCGCTCGTCGGCCCCTCGGCCAAAGCGGCGCAGATCGAAGGCAGCAAGGCCTTCGCCAAATACGTGATGAAAAAATATGGCATTCCCACCGCCGATTTCGAGATCGCCGCGACGCCGCAAGCCGCGTCGGCGGCCGTGCTGAAGATGGGGCTGCCGCTCGTCATCAAGGCCGACGGTCTGGCGGCGGGCAAGGGCGTGATCCTCTGCTACAACGAGGCCGAAGCCGAGGACGCCATCCGTCTGATCATGGTCGATAAGCAGTTCGGCGCGAGCGGCGCGCAGGTGGTGATCGAGAAACTGCTGGTCGGCGAGGAGGCGTCGTTCATCGCGCTCACCGACGGCGAGACGGTTCTGCCCATGGCCTCCAGCCAGGACCACAAGCGCGTCTTCAACGACGATCAGGGACCGAACACGGGCGGCATGGGCGCTTATTCGCCGGCCCCGGTTGTGACCGATGAGTTGCATCGGCGCGTGATGGACGAGGTCATGCTGCCGATGATCCGCGCCCTGGCGGCGGAAGGCTGCCCCTATCGCGGCGTGCTCTACGCGGGCTTGATGATCAACGGCGGCCAGCCCTCCGTGCTCGAATTCAACGCCCGCTTCGGCGATCCGGAGACGCAGCCGATCCTGGCGCGGCTGAAATCGGACCTCGCCGCGCTGCTTCTGGCCACGACCAACGGCACGCTCGGCCGGATGAGCGTCGAATGGGACCCGCGCCCGGCCGTCTGCGTGGTCATGGCGTCGGGCGGCTACCCCGCCGCGCCGCAGACGGGCTTCCCCATTTCCGGCCTCGACGAAGTAAAGTCCGACCCGGATGTCGTTGTCTTCCATGCCGGGACGAAGCGCATCGACGGACAATGGACCAACAGCGGCGGCCGCGTGCTCGGCGTCACGGCGCTGGGCGAAACGATCGAATCGGCCGTGCGCAACTGTTATGGCCGCGTGGAGACAATTCAGTGGCAAGGCGCGCATTATCGAACCGACATCGCCCGACGCGCCTTCGGGCGGATGACGTGAACGAAGGAGCGATCATGGCTGCGGAGCCCAGGCAAGTGTGGATTCTGATGGGGTCCGATTCGGACGCCGAGATCATGAAAGAGGCCTACGACGCGCTGGGCGGCTTCGGCGTGCCCTGCCGGATGGTCGTCACCAGCGCCCACCGCTCGCCGGCGCGCACGGCGCAGATCGTCAAGAGCGCGGCGAAGGCAAACGTCGGCTGCTTCATCGTCGGCGCGGGCGCGGCGGCGCATCTGGCGGGCGTCGTGGCGGCGCACACGGCGCTGCCGGTCATCGGCGTGCCGATCGACTCCAGCGCCCTTCAGGGGCTGGACGCGCTTCTCGCCACCGTGCAGATGCCGGGCGGCGTGCCCGTGGCCTGCATGGCGATCGGCAAGGCGGGGGCGCAGAACGCCGGCCTCTTCGCCGTGCAGCTGCTCGCCCTCTCCGACGCCGGCCTGGCAAGGCGCTACCAGGACTATAAAGACGGCCTGGCGAAGAAGGTGGCGGAGAAGGACGCCAGGCTGCAGAAGAAGCTCAAGATGGGATGAACGAGGAGCTTTCCCGCCTGATCGACGAAGCGGCCCGGCGCATTCTCGCCGGGGGCGTCGTTGCTTATCCCACAGAAACCTGCTACGGCCTGGCGGCGCGGGCCGACGACATGACGGCCGTCGAGCGCGTGCGTGTCCTCAAGGGCCGCGACGAGCGGCCGGTTTCCGTGCTCGTCGCCGACGCTTCCTGGCTCGACCGTCTCGCCCTGCCCTTGAACGACGCCGAACGGCGGCTTGTCGCCGCGTTCTGGCCGGGACCGCTGACGCTCTGCCTGCGCCCGCTCCAGGAAACGGCCACGGCGCGCCTCGCCGCGCCGCTCTTGGGCGTGCGCTGCTCCAGCCATCCCGTCGCCATCGAACTCGCGCGACGGGCGGGCGTGCCCCTCACCAGCACCAGCGCCAATCTCACGGGACAGCCCGTGACCGCCTCCGAAGCGGAGGTGCGCCGCGTTTTCGCCGGCGAGGACGTGCTCGTTCTGTCCGATCCGACGCCGCGCGACACGCCCGCCGAATCGACCGTCGTGGCGATCATCGACGACGCGCTGAAGATTTTCCGCGAGGGCGTCATCCCCGCCGCCGAGATCCGGCGCGCCCTCGCCGACCTCTTGCCCCCGCCATGACCGGCGCGCCCGCCTACGATCCCGAGACGGAAACCCTCGACGGCATGCACCATGGCCGCGTGCGGCTCATCCAGCCGCGCCGGGGCTATCGTTTCTCCGTCGATGCGGTGCTGGCGGCGCATTTCGCTCCAGCCGCCCCGTCGGGCCTGGCGCTCGACCTCGGGGCCGGCGTCGGTGTCATCGGGCTGTTGCTCCTGGATCTCGGCAAGGCGGCGCGCGTCCTGGGCATGGAAATCCAGCCCGAACTCGCCGCCCTGGCGGAACGCAACGCGGCGGCCAACGGCTATGCGGCGACGCAGCAAACGCTCTGCGCCGACTTCCGAAACATCGAAACGCTTATCACCCCGCAATCGGCGAACCTCGTCGTTTCCAACCCGCCCTATTTCCCCGCCGGCCGGGGGCGCGTCAATCCGAGCGCGCAACTGACGATCGCCCGGCACGAAGTCGCCGGCGCGATGACGGACCTTCTGCGCGCCGCCGCCTATGCCCTCGCGCCCGACGGCGCGGCCGTTTTCGTCTATCCCGTCACCCGTGAGAAAGAGTTGCTACAAAAGCTATCCGAGGCTGGTCTTCGGCTGTCTCGGAGGCGGCGCGTCCACGGTAAACCCGGCGAGCCGCCGCGTCTCGTGCTCGTCGAAGCGAGAAAAGGCGCGGTGCGTGACGTCGTCGAGGAAGCCCCGCTCGTCCTGGAGGACGCCGATGGCCGCCCAATGCCGGAGGCGGAAGCGATTTATGCGGGAACGAAACCGGAGCGAGGCTGGGGGGCGCGGCCGCCTTAAAATTTGAAGTTACCCCCCACCACCTTCAGAACGGGGGTGATATAGGCGATTCCCATGCCGGGAAGGTCGAGTTTTCCGGCTTTCACGATCGCCTCGAAAATGCGCGAACTCTCCTCTTCCTGGCAGAGGACGAGGATCACTTCCTTTTCGGGAACGATCGCCAGACCGAGGAGGCCGAGCCGCTCGCGTGTCCCCGTGCCGCGGGCGAAAAACGTCGTCGCGCCGCCCGCGCCCGCTTCGATCGCCGCTTTGCCGACGGCGTCTCCCTTGCCGCGCTGCACCACGCAGGTAATGAGGTGCAGGGAACCGGCCGGGGTCGGATTTTCTTTATCCATGTCGCGCCTCCAATCTCGCCCTCTCGTTCCGGCGTTCCATGTATCGGACGAACAATCCCAGCAGCAGGATGTTCATCACCGGATACGCCGAAGCCAGCGCCAGAATGCCGAAGCCCTCGGCGAAGCCCGTTGCGTGGCTCAGGGCGATGCCGATGGCGATTTTCAAGGGAACCGTCACGGGTCCGGTCGTCACGGAGCCGCCGTCCCAGGCGATGTTGACGTATTCTTCCTTGCTCACGAGCGTCAGAATAAAAAGCACCACGTAGGGCGGCAAAAGGAGGTGGAGCAGATCGACGTGGTAGACGGTGGAGAGAATGCCCATCCCCGCGCCGATCCCGACGCCGATGGCCACGGCCTGGCTGAACAACCATTTCTTGAACGCCCCCTGCGTGACGTCCTCCACCTGCTGGCCGAGAATATTGAACGCCGGCTCCGCCAGCGTCGCGCCATACCCCAGGACGACGCCGAACACGATGACGATGATCTTTCCCAGATCGCTTGGGTAGAGGGAATTTTCGGGCGGATGAAAGGCCGAGGGGAGCTGGCTGCCGACCTGATTCCCCAACTCCGCGAGACCGAGAGAGAGACCCGAATTGAACAGAAACAATCCGGTCAGGGCGAACGCCGCTCCCAGCAGATACTGCGACAAGGGAATGCCGGGCTCGCGTAGCTTGAGCCGCATAAAAAGCCACAGGAACAGGAACACGGGCCCGATGGCGCGAACGGCCATGAGCAAGGAATCGACGAAAATTTCGACGATAGAGGTCGCCCCGGCGGCTGCCGCGCGAGCGGGCGTCGCCGCTGCGCCGCCGACGCCGAGCAAATGGAGGACGTAGGTCAGAAGCAGGACGGAGACGATGGGCACGACGGAGATCAGCCCCACCATGCCGAATCCCGCCATGCCCGTGTCCGATTTTCCGGTGGCGCGAAATATCCCCAAGCCCAGCGCCAGGACCAGCGGACAAAGAACCGGGCCGACGATCACCGCTCCCGTGTCCCAGGCCAGACCGACCGTGCTCGCCAGGGCTGGCTCCTGCGCGGCGAGCAGCGTCGCCGCCACGGAAAGTCCGACGATCGGCAGGATGATCGGCTTCAGGCTCCAGCCGAACAGGAAGCGGAGCGTGCCCAGCATCACTGCGACGCCGACGCCCAGGGAAACGACGATGCTGAGGACCATCGGGCGGCCGACGAGCAGTTCGAAGAGCAAGGGAGCCTTTTGCGGATCGACCCCCGCCCCGGCGATCTGGAGGCTGCCGATCACCGGCTCGCCGAACGCGCCGACAAGCCCCAGAACAAAGGCGAAGAGCAGCAGGACGAGCATCGAACATTTCTTGGGGAGCGTATCGCCGATCACCTCGCCCACCGGGGCCAGGCCGATCTTCACGCCCTCCAGAAAGAAGAACAAGCCCAGCACGACGATCAGGATGCCGCCGACGATCCAGCCGATGTGAGCGAAACCGTGACGGAGAATGACCCATTGAAACAGCGCCAGATACAGGCAGACCGGAATGACGGTGACGAGCTGCTCCTTGAGGTTGTGCCACATGTAAGGCCCAAGGATGCGGAGGGCCTGCGAGACGGTGACGTTGATCTTTTCGGGCTTGGCGGCGTTGTTCATCGCGGACGGCTGATTTATGTCTCGTTTTCCAAGCTGGACGCGCCCTTGCGCAGTTCCGAACGGGCGGCCCCGATGCGGCAGAAGCCTAGTGGAGTTTGCGGAGCGGAGCAAGTATTTTTCTATGATCTTGCGCTTTTAGACAGGCTAAGGGCGCGGAATGGGCGACTCGTTACTCCTTAAATCCCTGATTATCGGAAACAATGGATTAATTTTTACCCATCCCGCAAAGCTGGGCCGCGAGATCGTCTCATTCTAAAAACTGACTGTATTGGTTGACACCTAATTCGTGTGGCGCTATTCTCCACCGACACAGAATCCCCGCTTACGCGGGAGTCATCCAGAAGCGAAAGGTATTGCCCTGTTTCAGGAAATCGTACATGAAGGCGCCTCCAAGCCGCCTTCCTTCTTGTCGTAACCCAGTCCGCTCCATTGCCCTCAGGGCTTGAGCGATCCTCCCGACGAGGCTTCCACCCGCGAATCAGTAAAGAGGAATACTATGTTAAAAAACACGCTTCACCTCTTATTGGCGATCTCGCTCATGCTGGCTGGCGCGGCTTGCAGCGATTCCACGGTCCGGACCAACTTTCCGAACGAAGAAGATGGAGATGGCAGCGAGAGTCCCGACTTGGAATCCAGTCTGGACGGCGATGAAGAGACGCTGGACGGGGACGAAGCGGAACTCGGAGACGCTGAACAAGAGGTCCAAGAAGAACAGGAAGAATCGGAGGACCCGGAATCGGACGATCCGGAATCGGAGGATATGGATGGCGATGTAGACGCGGAAGAAGACGAAGGCGAAAGCGAGGAAGAAGGGCCTCCCTGCCCGACCTGGGACGGCTTGCCCGATGCGCCCGATGCGAACGGCCTCGACAACGACTGCGACGGCATCGACGGCTCCAAACTCCGCGCTGTCTTCGTCGATCCGGCAGCAGGTTTGGACTCACGGGACGGCTCCTTCGGTTTTCCCGTGCAGACGCTGGCCCACGCCATCGAACTGGCGTACGCCGCGATACCCGTCAAGGACGTTTACGCGGCCCTGGGCGATTACGCCGAGCCGGTCGCGATGGCGGACGGCGTGAACCTCTACGGCGGCTTCGACGCTTCCGATGACTGGGCGCACGAAGGCGGACAACTCTCGATACTGACCGTTTCCGCCGCCGACGACAGCGGAGCCGTGCGCGCCGTCAAGGCCGAAGCCTTGACCCTTCCCACCATGATCGCCTTTTTCGAGATCCATGCCGATCAAGATTCCACGGCGGCCGGCAGTTCGCTTTACGGCGTATGGGTGAAGAACTGCACGAAACTGCAAGTGGAGTCCTGCAAGATCGTCTGCGCAAACGGAGCGGACGGCGCCGACGGACTGGCGGGTGAAAAGGGCGGCAACGGCGGCAGCGGCAACACCGGCAGCGGCGGCGGCAGCGGCAGCGGGCACGGCGGCACGGAAGGTTTTGCCAGCGCCTGCACGGGCGCCCAGTCGGGAGGCGAAGGCGGCAACGGAGGGTACGGGAGCTCGTCCGGCGCTGCGGGAACGAGCGTGGCCGGCGGAGGCCAGGGAGGCAGCGGAGGCTCCGGCCAATGCGGCGATGGCAGCGCGGGTGACGGGTCAAACGCCGGCGCGGGTATCAAGGGACAGGACGGCGTCGATGGCGCAGGGGGCGGCGGCGAGGGCGCTTTAAGCGAGGGCGGCTTGTGGCAGGCCTCCATAGGTGAAAACGGCCAGACCGGCGCGCCCGGAAAAGGCGGCGGTGGTGGCGGCGGCGGCGGCGGCGCGGACATGTGCGGGACGATCTGCACCGACCGCTTTTATGGCGGGGGCGGCGGCGGCGGCGGCGCGGGCGGATGCCCGGGTACGCTCGGCGCGGGAGGCCAGGGCGGCGGCGGCAGCTTCGGCGTGTTCTATTATGCCTCCACTCCTTACGTAACGGCGACCACGATTATCGTCGGCGACGGCGGAACCGGCGGCGACGGCGGGACCGGCGGAGCCGGCGGCGGCGGCGGCAGCGGCGGAGGAGGGGGCGGCGGCGCTCATGATACTTGTGGATTGAGCGGCGACTATTGGTCGGGAAACGGCGGTGATGGCGGC
>QZKR01000131.1 GCA_003598065.1 Myxococcales bacterium
GTAGTGGCCGTGGGGACGACGACGGTGCGCGTTTTGGAAGCGGCGGCCCGGCTCGGCCGCCTGGAGGCGCACGAAGGGACGACCCGCCTCTTCATTCGCCCGGGCTTCCGATTCGCCGTTGTCGAGGCGCTGATTACCAATTTCCATCTGCCGAAGTCGTCGCTCTTGATGCTGGCGGCCGCCTTCGCCGGCAAACCGCTCGTCGATCGGGCCTATGCCGAGGCGATCGCGTCGCGCTACCGCTTCTACAGTTACGGCGACGCGATGTTCATACGGTGACGCCATGTCTGCCTTGACGTTCGAACTGCTGCATCAGGATAGCCGGACCGCCGCCCGGCGCGGCCGCCTGCGATTGACGCACGGCGCGGTCGAGACGCCCGCATTCATGGCCGTGGGCACGCAGGGGACGGTGAAGGCGCTGACGCCCGCTCAATTGGAGGAACTCGGCGCGGAAATCATTCTCGCCAACACCTACCACCTCTTCCTGCGGCCGGGACACGAACGCGTCCGCCAGGCCGGCGGCCTGCACCGCTTCATGGGCTGGTCGCGTCCCATCCTCACCGACTCCGGCGGCTATCAGGTGTTCAGCCTCGCCGAGCGGCGCAAGGTCACGGAGAAAGGCGTTACCTTTCAGTCGCACATCGACGGCTCGCGGCATCTGCTGACGCCGGAACTGGCGGTGGAGATACAGGAGGCGCTCGGCTCCGATATCGCCATGGCCTTCGACGAATGCCCGCCGGCCGATGCGCCGAAGGCGGCCGTGGCCGAGGCGGTGGAACGCACCAGCCGCTGGGCCAAGCGCTGCCTCGACGCCAGGCGGCGCGGCGATCAGGCTCTGTTCGGCATCGTCCAGGGCGGCGTTCACGACGATCTGCGGCGGGCGCACGCGGAAGAACTCGCGGCCCTGCCGTTCGACGGCTACGCCCTGGGCGGCCTGTCGGTGGGCGAGCCGATCCCCGAGATGCGCCGCATAACCGCGCTTGCCGCGCCGCTTCTGCCCGCCGACAAGCCGCGCTACCTCATGGGCGTCGGCACGCCCACGGATCTTGTCGAAAGCGTGGCGCGGGGGATCGACATGTTCGACTGCGTCATGCCCACGCGGCACGCCCGCAACGGCTACCTGTTCACGAGCCAGGGAAAGCTGGTGATCAAACACGCCTGCTATGCCGACGACCTCGGCCCCCTCGATCCGCGTTGCGACTGCTACGTCTGCCGCACCTTCAGCCGCGCCTACCTGCGCCATCTGTTCATCGCCAAGGAAATCCTCGCGATGACGCTCAACACCTTGCACAACCTGCATTTTTACCTCTCTCTGATGCGGGATATCCGCCGGGCGGTCGAAGCGGGAACGTTCGTTTCTTTTCAGGCCGAATTCCATGCGCGGCTGGCCGAAAGCGGGGGAGATCCGCTGGGCGACGACGAAAGCGGCGATTAGGCAAAAAAAGTTGCAAAAGAAGTCTGGCTTCGGTATGTTACTGCCGGTTTCCAAGGACTGATAAAGCGTTTTCCTGTCTTTTCGCGAGCCAGCCAGAACCGGGATTGAGAAGGAAAGGGCGTACGATGAAGAAGGTCTTCGCTATTCTCCTCGTATTGGGCTTCGTCCTGCCGCTTTTGGCGGCGTGCTCCACGGAAAAGGACGACGACGACTGGATCGGCGAATTGCGCGACAAGCGCACCCGCGACGGCGCCATGCTCTACGTGCAGGAGCATCGGATCAAGAAAGCGGTGCCCGTGCTTCTGGATCTCATCAAGAAGCGCTACGGCACGCTGAAAGCGGTCCATACGCTCGGGATCATCGGCGATCCGGTGGCCGTGCCCATTCTGATCGAAGAGATCAAGGGCGTGGCTAAAAAAGATTCCATGGAGCACGATCGCATGACCGAGCAGATCGCCATGTCGCTCGGCCTGATCGGCTCCGCCAGCGCGGTCGATACGCTGCTCTGGACCGCCGAGAACGCCGGCGAAATGGGCCGCGCCGGCGCCGTGCAGGCGTTGGGCATGATCGGCGATCCGCGCGCCACCCAGAAGCTCATTCAGGTCGTCATGGACGGCAACGAGAAGCTTCTGATCCGCCACTACGCGACGATCGCGCTCGGTCTGATCAAGGCCAAGGAGGCCGCCGATGCGCTCGCTTACGCGCTGTTCGTCGATGACGAGTCGGGCGCCAACCTCTTCCGCGACGGCCAGCTTTCCCTGTTGCAGATCAACGGCGAAGAGGCGAAGGCCGCCCTCCTCAAGGCGTACGAGCTGAAAAACGAAGACATCAACAAGCTTGCCCAGACGATCAATCTCAAGCCAGAGTGGATCCAGATCAAGGCCATCAACGTCATGGGCCAGATGCGGGACGGACGGTACGCCGATTTCCTAATGGGCGAGTTCGAGAAGGGCGCCAAAAACGAAATCGTCTACGAACTGCAGGCGAAGGTCATGCAGGCGCTGTCGATGACGCCGCTTGGCAAAGAGCAGTTGAGCCGGCTTACCGACTTCTTCCTGAAGGCGCCGCCGAGCACGGAGTTTCTAAACGAGCGCGAGATCATCTCCCAGGTGTTCATTCGTCAGAACTATGCCGACCGTCTCGACGACGTCATGAAAGTGGCCGAATCCGGCGACCTCACCCTGAAAAACGTCGAAGGCAAACCCACGCCGTTTTCCCAGTGGTGCTTCGCCGCGGCGAACGTGGTTTCCCTGCTCGGCGATCACACGATGGCGGATCGTTTCGACGCGTTTGTGAAGGAAGGCAAATGCAAAGCCGATATCTTCGGCCAGCCGAAAAAGACGCCGGAACTTCTGGCGGAGTTCAACGAGCGGATGCAGACCGCCAAGGAATGCGGCACGGATATGAACTGTTACGTGGGCAAGCTGAAAAGCGACCGCTGGCCCGTTGTGGAGAAGTCGATCATGGCGCTTTCCAGCACCGGCGACAAAAAATACATGGATAGCATCCTGCCGGTAATGGGCTTCAACAACGAGCAGGTGCGTCAGACTACGGAATACGCTGTCCGGAAACTGGCGACGCCGGAACATCTGCCGCGTCTCATTCGCTTCTGGATCGATCAGAAGGTGGCCAAAGAGTACCAGAAAATCACGGAAAACATCGGCTACCTGATCGCCATCCACATGCGCGACTGGAACTACGACAGCCCCGAAAAGCGCAATCAGGTTTACGACGAAGCGGAAAAAATAGCCGGCAGACGATCCCAGGGAAAAGGCGCGGTTGAGGCGGAACTCTCGACCGACAAAGGCCTCTGAGCGCCAAGCCTCCGCCGTTCGAAACGCGACGCCCCTCCCGATCGGGAGGGGCGTTTTTCTTGGTGCGATACAGCATCTGCCATTTGCAATGCTTCATCAGAAACCGTTCGCCCCAAGCGCCGTCTCTTGGGCGGCATATCGAGGGATGAACGGTTCGTGGTACGGTATCTACGGCGCGGCCGCCAGGATCGGCATGCCCATCAACGGCCAAATGACCAGGACGAAGAGAGAAAGCAGCGCCAGCAGAATCAGGCTGGCCGGTACGCCGGCCGTGAAGAATTCGCCGGCCGTGAACTGCTTGCTTTCGTAAGCGATGGCGTTGGGCGCCGCACCCACCAATAGCATGAACGGCATGCCTGCCGTCGCCAGCGAGACGTAGAAGATAATTTCCGGGCTGACGCCAAGATAGGGCGCGATAACCAGCGCCACGGGCAACGAAATGGCGATCGCCGCGACGTTCATGATGAGGTTGGTCATGGCGAGCACGAACACGCCAATGCCCAGGATGAAGATGAACCAGTGGGCGTTCTGGAACAGCACCAGCCAATTGACGGCCAGCCAGCGCGCCGCTCCCGTCTGCCACAGGCAGTAGCCGATCGACATCGCGCCGCCGAAAAGCAGGATGATATTCCAGGGGATGTCTTCCAACTCTTTGATGGTGAGGATCTTGAACATGAAAAACGCAAGCGTGGCCATTAGGATCATCGCCGTTTTGTCGATGGCTTCGAGGGCGGGGATAAAGGTGCGCAAGCCGAGCAGCAGGATGGTGGAGAAGACGATGACGAGCGAGAGAATCTCGTCGCGGCTCCATGGTCCCAAGCGCGAGTATAGCAATTTGGAGCGCTCTTTGAGGCCGGGGATGGTCCTTTTTTCGGGCTTGAACATCACCATCATCAGGCCCCACACGGCCAGCGCCATTACAAAGCCGAGGGGAAGCATGTAGTAGGAGAGCTCGAAGAAACCGATTTCGCGGCCGGCCATTTTTTTAAAGAAGCCGATCGCCACCGCGCCGCGCGCTGCGCCTAAAAGCGTGATGATCGATCCCGCGCCGGCCACAAAAGCCATGCCGATGAACAATCCCTTGCCGAACTTTGTAGGCTTTCCGTCATCTTCGTAGAGCGAGTAAATGGCCATCAAGAGCGGGAAAATGGTCGCCGCGACCGCCGTATGGGCCATGATGAGCGTCAGCGAAACCGTCATCAGAAACGCGCCCAGATAGATCATGCTCGTCCGTTCGCCGACGACGGAGAGCATCTTGTAGGCCATGCGGCGGGTGAGGCCCGTTTTGGTGAACACCATGCCGATGACGAGCGAGCCGAAGATGAACCATACCGACGGGTCGGTGAAGTCCGTGAACGCCACGCGAACGTCGCGGATGAGAAACAGCGCCTGAGTCACGCCGATGGCGATGGCCGTGATGCCGATCGGCACGACCTCGAACACCCACCAGACGGCGGCGAAAAGAAAGAGTCCGATCGCCGCCTGGCCTTCCGGCGTGAGCGGAATCGATTCGCCTTTGGGATCGACCGCCGGGCTGAAGGGCGGGGCAAGGTAGATTAGGGAAAAAAGGGCGATGCCTAAAATCAGAAAGCCGTTGCGGCGCAAGTTATGGGGCGCCCATAGTGCGGCGAACCAGGAGGTCTTGGCTGGGTTTTCCGCGTGCGACATGCTCGTGTCCTGGCCTTGAAGAAGGTTCGGTTATCGATCTTCGTTTACAAGCGCAGCGATCTCGGCGAATGCGTCCTCGGTGCGAAACACGCCTACGACCTTGCCGGCCTGCACGACCGGCAGGAGGCTTACATCATGCTCGATCAGGGCGTAGACGGCGGTCATCAACGGAGCGTCGTGATCCACCCAGGCGGCCAGCGGCCGCATCGCCTCGGTGACGGACTTCTTTCCCCGCTCGCGCACGCCGGCGAGCAGTTTGTCGAAATTCAGCTCGGAAAGATTGGGATCGATCGCCACATCCCAGAGCTTCTTGCGGTAGTCGAGAGATTCATGCCGCATGAAGTCCGGTTCGAGCGCGGCGAGGATATCCCGCCGGCGGAGGAACCCGACCAGAACCCCAAGCACATCGAAGACCAGCACAAGGCGGGGGGCGATTTGGCGGCCGATTTCATTGTGAGCGGCCCGCTGCATGGCGGCGATCGCTTCGGCGAGCGTATTCCAGTCGAAAACCCGCGGATAATGGTCGAGGGGAACCATCAAGTCCCCCACCCGTTTGAAGGTCATGGCCTATCCTCTGGCGCCTGGAAAGGGCGACGCTTTCGCATCGTCATTTCCATACCATGACCCGAATCTCGGGGCAAGCAATGTAGGATGGTTATACTATGAAAGAAAGTTATGGGTGAAGGTCGAGATACTGCGACCAGATATGCCGGAAAGCCGTTGTCAACTCTTGCTTCACGGCTTCGACATCGGAGGCGGCCCATTGCGCTCTTGGCTGGCGCAGGAACGTTGTCTTGTCCTGCCGATTGTCGAAGCGGCCGACGGGAATGAAATGACCCTCGCCGCCTTTCCCGGCTTTCACCGTATCGGGCCGGCCGGATTGGGTGATGAGGTATTCCATGTCGTCCGTGCCGTAATCGTTGAGCATCACCTCCAGCGGCACGCCGTGATGAAGGATGGAGCCGGGATCGTTGGGGTCGGCGCGTTGCTCGTTTTTGCGCCGCGATTGCTCCGGCGTGACCCAGATGTGGAGGATCGCCGCCCGCCTGAGGATCGTTTGGGAAAGCATGCTCAGGGAATACTGGTAGCCGTAACCCATGGGTAGAGGCATCATCGCCCCATAGGGGCCGCCGCGCGCGAACTCGATAACCACCGTTTTGCCTTCCAGGGAGGAAGGGTAATTGGCAAGTTTGGCGTCCAGCAGCTTGCGGGCATCGGCCTCCAATTTTTTCCCTAGTTCGTTGCGGATTTTGGAGTCGAAGGCGGCAAGCCGCTTGGGCAAGTCGGCCTTTTCGCCGGCCCGGTCGTAGCGATTGAAGAGCCAGTCGGCCGCGGAATCGGCTTGAATCGGCCGCCTTGCCACCAGATCGTCGTAATCCTCGTTCAGCAATTCGATCAGCGTGCCCCAATCGAGCGGATTCCGGAACGGTCGCGTCGGGTCCTGGAAAAACAGCCGCGCCTGGCCGAGGGCGGCCAATTCATCGTCGATTCGCCGCATCAGATGCACGTAAGGGTAATCATCGAGCTGAACCGTGGCGCCGATATGGAACAGCGTCCGGCATTCATCGGGCGTCAAGCTGTCCATGTATTTGCGCAGTTCCGACTTGCCCGAAGCCGGCAGCGCCAGCAGGAGAACGGTATCGATCAGATTGGCCATAAACGACGTTCCTTTCGTGAAGAATAGACCTCAATGCCCGCCGGCCGCCTTCGGTTTGGCGTTCCAGATGCGCAACAGAAGCAGGAAACCGATGACGCCGAAGGGGACCAGGAAAACGGGCCAGTAACTCCAGTTCCAGCTTGTAATGCGGCCCAGGGCCACCGATTGCAGGGTGGTGCCGAGGTAGACGAAACCATCGATTACGCCGACCGCCGTGGCCGCGCCCTTGCGTCCGCCGAAATCCATCGTCGCCGTTCCGGAAAGCAGGCCGTGCGTGCCGAATACCGCCACCGAGATCAGGAATGTCAACGCGCCGAGCGCCCAGCCGGAATTCAGAGAGACGATCATCAGCGCGGCGCAGATCGTCAGCGTCAGATAGAGGAAACCGGCGGAGGGGGCGCGGCGCGACTGAAAAAGCTTATCCGAGAAAAAGCCCGCCACGTTGCCGCCGATGATGCCGGCGATCATCTGCAAGAACCCCCAGTGACTGTAGAAAAACTCCCAGCCGGAGGTCGTACCCGCCGCCATCTGTTCGTTGGCGTAAATGGGGAACCAATGCAGGACGCCATTGCGCAGGACGCCGGTGCAGAACTCGATGCCGGCCAGCGTGATGATGACCGGATGAGTGAGAATGCGTTTGTAAAGTTCGAGAGCCGGGATGCGGCGGTTCAAGTCTTCGCCGCTGGAGGCGTCGGCGGTGTCGAAGTCCTGCAAGCCGGCCAAGGCGGGCCGGTCTTTCAGGAGGAAAATTTCGATGGCGAAGAAGGTAAAGAGCAGAAAAGCCGGCGAAAGGAATACCCACCATAGCGCATCGCCGCCGGCGAAACCCTGTCCGGCGACAAGCCCCGATTCGAGGATGAACCTGGAACCGTCGAAAGCGAAGAAAATGCCCGAGGAAATCATGATGCCGAAGATGCCGGAGAAGGCGCCGCGCTCGGTGACGTGAAACCAGTTGGCGTTGACCTTGACGATGGAAACCGCGCCGTAGCTCTGGAAATACATATTCATGGCGTAGAGCCCCATGAAGACGTGCCGCAACGGTTCGGCGGAGGGATCGGGCAAACTTAGGATATAACGCAAATAGAGGCCCATCAGCAGGTTGGCTAAAGCCGCGCCGCCCGCGCCGATCAAAATACCGCGCTTGCCGCCGATGCGATCGACGAGCGGGCCGTTGAAGAGGAAAGAGAGGGCGTAGACGAAAGCGCCGACGCCGAAAATGTCGCCGAAATCGCTTTTCGTCATCAAGTCGCCGAGGGCGTTCTTGCTGACGGTGAGGTTGTAGCGCCCCATATAAAGAAAGGCGTAGGTGAGCCCCATCGGGAACCAGTTCCAGAATCGCCGGGTCCGGAAAATCGAGTTGTGAACGATGGCGGCAGGCGACATGGGGTCTCCTCGGAAGCTGTCCGGTCGGTGTCGTCCGCTAGCATACTCGGCCGTCGAAAAAGGGCAACCGAAAGTTGAACGAGCGAAGGATTCTAACGCGACATTCATCGCGCGCTTACAGTCCTTGAAGGCCAGAACCCTTTGAAACCCGCCTGATTCAGAGGTTTTTAATTGACAATCGAAGGGTGCATGCTATAGTGCGGCCCTCGCAATTCCGCCGTGTCATAGGCCGGTCGGCCAGAACGCCGGAACGACCCCAAGAGCAGGAAAGTTAAGGAGATTCGGATGGCCAAGAAATTCGACGTAACCCAGAAGCGCGTGGTGGGTTTCGCGGGACATGCCACCGCCGGCAAAACCACTCTTTGCGAGGCGATCCTGTTTCTTGCCAAGGCGACCGACCGCATCGGTTCGGTGGACGCTAACCAGTCGGTCATGGATTTCGAGCCCGAGGAACAGAAACGGAAATACTCCGTCTCCACGACGTTTTACGACGTGGAATATAAAAATACGCAGATTTTCCTGATCGATACCCCCGGAAACTCCAATTTTATTCCGGAATCGCTCTCCGTTCTGCCGGCCATGGGCGCGGTGGTCATTCCGGTCGATGCCTTGGAAGGCGTGAAATACCAGACCGAAGTCATCGCCGAGGAAGTGACGAAGCAGAAAATCCCGCGCGTCTTGTTCGTTTCGCGCCTCGACAAAGAGCATGCCAGCTTTGACAAGGCGCTGGCGAGCATCAAAGAAACGCTGCCTTTCGATCCCGTGCCGCTGGCTCTGCCGATCGGCGAACAGGATAAATTCAAGGGCGTCGTGAATCTTCTGACCAACAAAGCCCACACCTACGGCCCCGACGGCAAACCGACGGTCGGCGACGTGCCGGGCGATATGAAAGCCGACGCCGATGAAGCGCGGGCGACGCTGGTCGAACGGCTCGTCGAGGCCGACGACGACGTCATGACCAAGTACCTCGACGGCGGCGAAGTGACGCCCGACGAGTTGGCGGCGTGCCTGAAAAAAGGTCTTTGCTCCGGCGCCCTCACGCCGGTGCTCTGCGGCGCGCCGGCCAAAGGCGCGGGGGCGGACGTGCTGCTCGATCTTATCGTTCAGTCGTTCCCCAACCCCCTGGAGGAGCGGCCGCGCCCGGTGCTCAACGCCGACATGGGCGAAGCGACGACGATGCAGATTTCGACGGACGGCCCTTTCGCCGCCCAGGTGCTGAAAACGATGTCCGACCCCTTCGCGGGCCGCGTCAATATCCTGCGCGTCTATCGCGGCTTGTTCACGCCCGATCAGACCTTCTTCAACCCCAGCAAGCGCAGCAAGGAGCGGCCGGGAAAATTCTTCTACCAGCACGGCAAGGACCAGGTTCCGGCGGAACAGGCGATGGCCGGCGAAATCGTGGCCATCATCAAACTGAAGGACCTCGGCACGGGCGACACGATCTGCAACGCCGAAGCCGACAACATCAAGTTCCCGGACCTGCCGCGCGTCGAGCCGATGGTCCACCGCGCCGTGCATCCGAAGACGCAGGGCGAGGAAGACAAGATGAGTTCCGCCTTGCAGCGCATCCTCGACGAAGACCTCAACCTTCGCGTGATGCGGCAGGATCAGACGAGCGAATTCATTCTCTCCGGCGTCGGCCAGGCGCAGATCGACGTGGCCCTGGAGCGGATGAAGCGCAAATTCAACGCCGAGGTAGTTCTGACCCCGCCCAAGGTGCCCTATCGCGAGACGATCAAGGGCAAGGCGGAAGTTCAGGGCAAATACAAGAAGCAGTCGGGCGGACGCGGCCAGTACGGCGACTGTCACATCCGCGTCGAACCCCAGCCGGCGGGCGTCGGCTTCGAATTCGTCGATGCCATCGTCGGCGGCGTGATTCCGCGCCAGTTCATTCCCGCCGTGGAGAAAGGCGTCGTCGAGGCGATGCTGCGCGGCGAACTGGCGGGGTATCCCGTGCAGGACGTGAAAGTGGAATTGTTCTACGGCTCCTATCACTCGGTGGACTCCTCCGAAATGGCCTTCAAATCGGCCGGTAGGATGGCCTGGAGAAAGGCGATGAAAGAGGCCAGGCCGGTGCTTCTGGAGCCGATCTACAAAGTGGCGATCACCGTTCCGACGTCGGTCATGGGCGATATCTACGGCACGATCTCCTCCCATCGCGGCAAGGTCCAGGGTTCGGAAGACAAGGGCAAATTGACGACGATCTTCTGCGAGCTGCCGGAGTCGGAGACGCACATGCTGGACGCCGAGTTGCGCGCGCTCACGGCCGACCGCGCGTCGTTCGTGTCGCACTTCAATCACTATGAGGAAGTGCCGCCGGCCTTTGCCGAGAAGGTCATCGCCGGCTCTTCGAAGGTGAAAGAAGAGGACGAGGAATAATCCTCCCGCCGATTCTCCGCGAAATCATCACGGCGACGGGCGGCTTCGGCCGCCCGTCGGTTTTTATGAACCTGCGCAACAGACGCCCCGTGCTTGACGCCGTCCGCGCATTCCGCTATACAACGCGTCAGGCGCCGGAAGTCTTACGCTTTTTCTTGTCGAGGTGAATCATGACACGACGAACGGCGACGTGGGCGGCGATGGCGATCGCTTCGCTCGTCCTGGTTCTGGCGATCGGGATCTCCTGCTCGGAGGACAAGAAGGAAACGACCGATGGAGACGCCGGCGGCGACTGCGCGCTGGACGCCGATTGCGCGGCGGGCCAGGTGTGCGGCGAGCAGGGGACCTGCGAAGCCTGCCAGGCCTGCGAGGTGCGTTCCGATTGCCCCACGGGTTATTCCTGCAACGCCGAGCGCGGCTGCTGCAAAAAAGTCGAATGCGGCGAGGACACGGACTGCGAGGACCCCCAATACTGCCTGGATCTCGTTTGCCGGCCCAAGGCCTGCCAGGACTCCGCGGAATGCACGCGCGAGGCGCATCATTGCTTGAATGGCGAATGCATCAAAAAGGAATGCCAGTCGGCCGACGATTGCGAGACGCACAAGTGCAACCTCACCACCTTCCTCTGCGAATTTTGCGCGAAGGACGCCGATTGCGAGGTTGGCGTGGAAGTTTGCGACACCTCCACGGGCCACTGCATCGACAACCCCTTTGTCGATGGCGACGGCGTGGGCGAGTTGAAGGGCTGCGATGAGTGGAAGGAGGGTTGCTTGTACGACTCGCTCATCTGCTTCGACAAAATCACGCTGGGCCTCGCTGATGATGTGTCATTCACCGAATGCACGGTGATTCTCGACAATGAAGGCAACGGCCGGGGCTACGCCTTCAGCTTCGAGGACGGCTCGCAATGGCGCTGGTACACCCGGCCAAGCAACTCCTACGAGGCGTTTGGCACCGAAGCTTACTGCTACAAGCTTATCCCGGAGGATCTGATCGCCGGCATCTTTGGCTACTATGACTCCGTCGGCGAACTGATGGGCACATACATGGTGGGCGGCGCTAATGAGTACGTCAAAATCGTCTGCGGCGACGGGACGACCGAATGGTACGACACCTCGCGGTTGCAGCGCGACTCCTGCCCGGGCTATACGCTGACGCCCCTCTACTCGCCGCCGTCGCCGGGCATCGAGCAGTGCCGGACGGAGTAAGACCGATCCCGCGATTCGTTTAGCCGTTCAGAAAAACACCCGCGCCTGGACCATGAGGATGTAGGGGTAAAGCCCGTACTCGGAGCGGACGTCCGTCTGCAAAACGAGGCCGTCCCGGACGACGACCATCTGTCGCCCTACGGGGATGCCGAGATAGGCGATCAGTTCCGCCTCGTTGCTCAGGCTATAAATCAAAGCGGGGCTGAGGTAGGCCGACGGGTCTTGCAGGTTGATGAGGACGGTCCCCTGCAGTTGCAAGAGGGGCGTCGCCTCGCCGCTGAGACTGATTCCGGCGTAATGCTGTCCGAGGAAGGGGGAGAAAGCGAAATAGCGATCGCTTATCGCTTGCGGGTAATTTTGCGAGTTTGTAGCTCCCCGGCCGTTGTAGAAATACTCTCCGATCAGGTGCAACGAGTTTTCCCAGCGATAATCCGCGCCCAAAGCCGCCTGAATGGACCAGTCCCGCGTGTCGTCGCGGGGGAAGAAGATCGCGCCCTCGCTGCGCAGGCCCACGCCGTCGATCTCGCCGAGCAAACCCAGCGAGGCGGTGTAGCGCTCGTGGACTTGCCCGCCCAGGACGAGGATGTCCCAGCCGCCGACGTTGACGCTGGAACGCGCCAACAGCGCCGAGCGATTGAAATCGGGGACGTCGTCGTCGGCGTAACCGAGCGCGCCGAGCAGCGCGATTTGCGACAGCGAGCCGATGCGGATATCGACGCGCGCCGCGTCCACGCCGGGACGGAACTGGCGATCGGCCGCCGTGCTGGCGAAAGGGTAGAAAAAATCGGCGGGCGAGAACAGAAACATCGCGCCGAATCCGATGGGCTGCCGGCCGACGGTGAAATCGACGTAGTCGGTGAACAGTTTGAGGGAAAGCTGGTCAAGGCCGGCAGAGGCGCGCAGAAAATCGTCTTCGCCGGTCAGATACTCGTAATCGAGGTACGTCGTGCGGTAGGGCTGAAACGCGTTCGCCGCGCCGAAGCTCTTGGCCTCGGTCTGGAGGACGTGGAAGCCGTTGAACTCGAACCGCGCCCGCTCCCCGGCCCGAGCGTCCAGCAGCAAGCGCAAGGTCAAGCCGCCCTGGCCGTCGGTGCGCCGTTCGTAATCGGGAACCTCGCGCGGGCCGGGATTGACCCAGAAACCGGCGGAGAGGTCCAGCGCGCCGCGCCCGGAAAACGAACCGCCGGCGCTCTCCGTTTCATAGAAACCGTAAGCCGTCGATGCCGTGCAGGCGCCGGCGAGAACGAAGAGAAGGAGGATGGCGCTTTTTCTCACGGCTGGTCGCTCCGCGAACGATCGTCCACGACCTGCCCGTCGCGCAACGTGACCACGCGCCGCGCCCGCTGCATGACGCGCGGATCGTGCGTGGAAAAAACGAACGTCGCGCCGCGTTCGCGGTTGAGCCGCTCCATCAAGTCCAGGAGGGAATCGGCGGTCTGCGAATCCACGTTGGCCGTCGGTTCGTCGGCCAGCACGAGGGCCGGTTCGGCGACGACGGCCCGGGCGATGGCCACGCGCTGCTGCTGCCCGCCGGAAAGCTGGTCGGGGCGGCGGTCGAGCAGGTCGCCCATGCCCACTTCCTCCATGATCGCCCGCACGCGGCGGCGGCGTTCCTCCTGGGGCATGCCGCGCAGCATGAGAACGAATTCGGCGTTCTCGCAGGCGGAGAGCACCGGAATCAGGTTGTAGGCCTGGAAGATGAAGCCGATGTGAAAAAGCCGCATCGCCGCCTGCGCGGCGCGGTCCATTCCCGACAGGTCCCGCCCGTTCACGACGACCCGACCCGAGGTGGGCGCATCGAGCGCGCCGATCAGATTGAGGACGGTGGTTTTGCCGGAGCCCGACGGGCCGCACAGCGCGGTGAATTCGCCCGGACTCACCTCCAAGGTCACGCCGCGCAAGGCGTGCGCCTCGTGGTCGCCCTGCGGATAGGTTTTGCGCACGTCCTCCAGCTTTACAATGGGATTCGCCACGATTCGCCTCCTTACAGGCTCTTCAGCGTTTCTACGGGTTGGATGCGCGTGGTCACGTAGGCCGGGTAAACGCCGAGCAGCATGATCAGCAGAAATACGCCGCCGAAAATGAGCGCCATGTGGTCCCAATACAACTCGGCCTTCATGATCGGCTCCCAGATCAGGCCGCCCACGACCATGTCTTCCTTCATCCAGGAGCTCATGTCCAGGCCGATGGCGTGAAAGTAGACGTAGAGCGGGAGAGAGAGAATCGCTCCGACGGCGAGGCCGGCCATGGCCAGGCAGAAGGTTTCGGTCATCACCAATCGCCACAGCCGCGCCGGACTCAGGCCGACGGCCACCATCACGCCGAACTCGCGCTTGCGCTCCAGCACGCTCATCAGGACGGTGTTGAGAATGCCCGCCCCGATGAGCAGGAAGATGAACACCTGGAGGAAGTAGTTGCCCACCTGGTCCATGGCGATGGCGCCGGACACGTCGGGCATGACGCGCGCCCAGGAAACGGCCGTCGCGCCGTTCGGCTCGACCAGCGGCGCGAGGAGTTTCGCCGTGCGCTCGGCCGCGCGGCGGTCGGAGAGCAGCAGGGCGATCTGCGTGGCCTCGTCCGGGGCGTAGCCCAGAAGCTTGCGCATGGCGTCGATGGGCAGAACCACCAGGTGCTTGTCCATCTCGTCCGCCCGCGTCCGGAAAATCCCGCCCACGCGCAAAAGGCCGCTGACCACTTCGCCATTTCTGTCCGTGGTCGTCAGAACGAGCTTCTTGCCCAGATTGACGTCCAGCGCCTTGGCCATTTTCGCGCCGATCAGGATCTTTCCCTCGTCGGTCGCGGCGAACAGCGACCCTTCCTTGATGTGGCGCAGCAGAAAGAACGAATCTTTTTCCTGGGCGGGATCGATGGCCAGGAACGCCGCCCCCAGCGAACCGTTGGCGCTGGCGATCATCGCCTGTCCCGTCACGCGGATCGTGGCCTTGGTCGCGCCGGGTCGCCGACGCAGCCGTTGCGCGAGTTCGTCCGACCCGCTCACGACGAGGTCCGTTCCCGGGTGGATGCGATAGCGCGCCGGTTCGACCGTGACGTGCCCCGACCCCATGTGGGCGGCGAGATCGATCATGTGGCCGTAGCTGCCGTCGGACAGCGTGGTGAAGGTGACGGAGAGCACGAAACCGAAGGCGATGGAGACGAGGGTGATGATCGTCCGCCGGCGGTTGCGCAATAGATTGCGCCAGGCCATTTTCCAGATCATAGCCGCCTCCCGCGCTATTGGTGGTGAATGGCGTCGATGGGGTTGAGCCGCGCCGCCTTCCAGGCCGGATAGACCGCCGCCAGCAGAGCCAGCAGCGTGAGCAGAATCATGGGCGTAAACACGGCCTCGAACGACGGCGCGGTGCGCCACACCATTTCCAGGGCCACGCCGCCGATCGCGGCGCTGTCGCCGAAGGCGGTCAGGTCCAGGCCGTACCGCGACAGCAGCGCCATGACCGGCGCGCCGAAGGCGACCCCCACGATCGACGCTCCGACGGCCATAAACAGCGTTTCCAGAACCACCAGGATGAAGACGCGCCACGGCCCGATGCCCAGCGCCTTCATGACGCCGTATTCGCGGATGCGTTCGAAAACGGCCATCAGCATGGCGTTGAGCACGACGATGCCGATGGCGATATAGACGATGACGATCAGCGGGATCATGCTCGCTTCGGACAACTCGATCATCTCGGCCAGGGCGGGATTGAGCTTTCGCCAGTTCAACACCTCGTCCTGCGGCGCGAGCGCGGCGATTCTGGCCGTCGCGGCGTCCAGGTCCGCCTCTTCCGGCAGACTGACGACGATTTCGTGCGCTCCCTCCGGCAGGACCATGAGTTCGCGGAAAGCCTGAAGCGTGAGGAAAAAGCCGGCTCTGTCGATCTCCTCGCCGGCGCTTTTCAAAACGCCGCGGACCTTGTACAGGTCGTTCGCCAGCGAGCCGTCGGCGGCCTGGGAGACGATGACGATCTCGTCGCCGATTTTCGCCCCGAGATTCAGAGCCAGCTTACTGCCCAGTACGACGCCTTTCGGATCGTCGGCGGAAAGCCAGTTCCCCAGGCGGATATGATGCGGCAGCCGCGTGGCCTTCGCTTCGAGAACGGGGTCCACGCCGCGCAGCTGCGCTCCCGCCGAACTGTTGCCGAACGCCGCCAGACCGTTGGCGAACAGGCGCGGCGCGGCCGTGTAGCCCTCGCTGTCGATCCGGGCGACGAGCTTGTCCGGATCGGCGATGCGCTTGTACAGGCTCGGCGTTTCGCGGTACTCGGGGGCGTGGATCTGGACGTAGCCCAAGACGAGCGTCAGGGCGCTTTTTTGCATGTCCCTGAGCAGTCCCTGGTACAGCGCGACGTAAATGATCATCATGCCCAGCGCGAAGGCCATCGCCAGGATCGTGATCAAGCTGCGCCGTTTGGCCCGGAAGATGTTGCGGAACGCCATGCGCAGGGTCATCCCCATCTTGGCCGCCTTTCACCGTCGCAACTGATTGAGGGAGAAGAAGCCGTCCGCCAGCGGGACGTCGAAAGAAATGTCCTCGTAGACCACCTCCGTGGACTCGTCGGGCTTGTCGGTGGGAATCAGCCGCATCTTGCGGGGCAAAAGACGGCCTCCCGTCGTCTGGAAATCGCTGAAGCTCATCCGGCGCGTCATTTGGCCGTCTTCGTCGAAGTAATCCACGTACAGGGGCTGATAATCCTTCGCGCGGACCAGAACGACGACCTTGCCCCATACGACGACGGCGTCGGGGCGGGGGACGCCGGTGATTTCGATCGCCTCCTGGCCGTCGCGCGTTCCGGCGAAGGTGATGCTTGACGTGAAATCGTCGGCCATGCGGCTTTCCTTGACCAGATCGTCGTTCGTGAAATGGCTGCCCATCCACGAACCGCCCATCATGGCGGCGGTCAGCTTGATCGTGCGGTCGGTTTTCGGCAGGTAGTTGTAAATCTCCTTCCCCATCTTCAAGGTCGCGGTGCCGCGTTCCTTGAGCGGCTTGAGCACCTTGACCAGGCTCTTCTCTTTCCCTTGCGACCACGCCTCCATGCTCAGCGACCGCTCCCAGTTGCGGGTTTTGACGGTCATCGTCATCATGGAATGGGAGGATTCCCCCCGGTAGAGATCGTCGATGCGGTTGAGGATCGTTGCGGCGTCGAGGGTCTGACCCTTGGCCTTTCCCGTCTCCGGGGTCTTGCTCTGGGTTTGAGCGAAAGCGGGGACGGAAAACCAGATCCCAATGGCGAGCGTGCAGGCAAGGGCAAGTGAAACGGCGCTTCGGAAAGCCATCCCCATCTCCTTTCAAGGCGCAATGAATGGTTTCTGTCTTGGCCGGTCGGAGCATAAAGAAGCGTTTCACAGTCGCTAAAACCGCCGGGAATCTGTATAACCTAGCATAGCTTCGATGGCCAACCCAAAAACGCCGGGAAGGAATTTCGCTCGTGGACGATTTCGCCAACCGCCTTGCCAAACGCGACCGCCACCTCGCCAAGTGGGCCAGACGCGAGGGCGTCGAGGCCTACCGCGTTTACGACCGCGACATCCCCGAGCATCCCTTCGCCGTGGACCGCTACGGCGACGCGGCCGTGCTCTACGTTTACGACCGGCCCATCCTCGAAAAGCGCGAAGATCGGGACAGCTACCTCGCCGCCGCCGTCGCCGCGACGGCCGAGGCTTTGGGCGTGGGGCGGAAGAGCATTTACCTTAAGGAACGCTCGCGACAGAAAGGCCATGCGCAATACGAGAAATTGGCGCATCGCAGGCGCGAGATCGTTCTTGGCGAAGGCGGTCTGCGCTTTATCTGCAACCTTTCGGATTATCTCGACACCGGCCTCTTTCTCGATCATCGGCCGACGCGTGCGCTCGTGCGCGACATGGCCAGGGACCGCCGCGTGCTGAACCTCTTCGCCTACACCGGCTCGTTCTCCGTGGCCGCCGCCGCGGGCGGCGCGAAGCGCGTCGAATCGGTGGACCTCTCGAACACGTATCTCGCCTGGGCGCAACGTAACGCCGAACTCAACGATCTGCGCCTTCCCGATGACGCCTGCATCCGCGCCGACGCCTTGGCCTTCGTGAAGCAGGCCGAGGCCGGGAAGCGCCGCTACGATTTCGTCATTCTCGATCCGCCGACCTTCTCCACTTCGAAAGGTATGGTCGGCACGTTCGACGTGCAGCGCGATCATGCCTGGCTCATCGGGCTTTGCCTGCGGCTGCTGACCGACGAGGGCGTATTGCTCTTTTCGACAAACCGGCAGGGTTTCCGACTGGAAACGGAGCCGCTGGGGAAAATTTCGGTGGAAGACATCACCCGGAAAACCACGCCGCCCGACTTCGCTCGCCGCCCACCGCATCGGGCTTTCCTTATGCGGGGTTAATAGGCCGTCAATCCAATGGTTCGGCGTAGTCCAGGGGATCATAGGTGAAAAGCTCGTCCGATTGAGCCAGCAATTCGGCGCAATCGAGGGGGACGGACAGGCGGACAATCTGAAAACGGTTGAGTTCGGGATCGTCGATCGGAGAGAGCGGAATCTGCCCGGCGAGAAGCGCCGGTTCGCCGTCGAGCGTCGCCATATCGACAGTGGAGAAGGTGCGGCCTTCGATCCGCCCGAAATTGACGAGCGCGCCTTCCAGGCGGTACTGGACGCGCAGCATGACATACACCTCGCCTTGGATAACCCCTGTCGTTCGGAGCGTCATGCCCGGATGGTCGTCGGCGTCCAGATCCACCACGCGCGGATCATCCGGATCGGTGGGCAGAGGGTCCGCCGCCGGGTCCGCGAAGCGCGAACCATCGCCGCCGAAGAAATCGATCGTCTCATCGAGACCGAACGCGGCGCCCGCCTCCAGGGCGGCGAGCGAACCGTTGCGCTGTCGCTCCGGGAACGCCTCGATCGCCGCTTCCGGAAAGATCAGGTTCAGCGGCACGTCCTCGACGATCGGCAGGAGATAGGAGCACGTGTGCTCCTTTAGGGTCAGCGCGCCCTGATCTTTGGTGATGTCCAGGAGCGAAAAGGCGCTCATGATGAGTTGAACGCGGCCCAGGACGGGCATGTCGGCGAAATAGGCGAAGACGTACTCGATCGCCCACGGTCCGTCCACGCCGTCCTCTGCGCGCCAGTCGCCCGCGCCGGGCGGGCGCGGCATCGGGTCGTCGTCGGGCAAAGGCGCTTCGTCGCCGTCGTTTTCGGAATTCGGCCAATCCTCGTATGGCGAAGAGGGGGCGGCGCAGGCGGCGAGGACGAGTAGAATCGCCGCCCACGAAAAGCGCGTTAAAATTCGCGAAAAATCGGGCCGCATCGCCGCACGGTTTCCTGTCGGTGTCGTCTACTAAGGGAGGCGGCCGGGGCGGCTGTTTATTCCGTCTGAAAAACGGGGAATTCTACCTGGGTGGAACACTGTCGTATTGTAATCCGCTTCTTTACGGGTGTGGCATGCTTGGAGCCTTCGACAAGCATGTCTGGGAAACTTCACGGCAGCAGATGCATGCTTGTCGAAGGCTCCAAGCATGGCACACGCCTGCTTGGCATCGCCGTCACGACCCTTTGCTAAATCAGCCAGGGCCGGCTAGTCGAAGATGTCCATGAGTCCGGCTTGGCGGTATTTAGGTTTGTAGAGCATCATGCAGATCGGCGTGAGCAAAAGATCGAACCACATCGCCAGGCCGACGACGATCGCCGACAGCAGGCCGAAAACGTAGATCGGGAAGAATTCGCTCGTGCAGAGCACGCCGAAGCCCAGCATGAGCGGCAGCGAGGTGCCGAGCATCGCGCGGCCGATGATGCGCACGGAATTCACGGCGGCCAGTTCATAGTCGCGCGTGGCGAGGAACTCGCGGCGGTAGCGCACCATGAAGTGGATCGTCGAATCGACGGCGATGCCGAGGGCGATCGGGGCGACCATCGCCGTGGTGCTGTCGAGTGCGTAATTCAAAAACCCCATCAGGCCCATCATGTAGGCGATCGGCATCAAGTTCGGAATAAGCGACACGAGCCCCAAGCCGAGCTCGCCGGCCACCAGGATCATCATCAGCCCGATCATGAACAAAGACAGCGAAAAGCTGCGGATCTGCCCTTCGACCATCGAGCCGTCCATGTTGGCGTACAAAACGGCCGCCCCCGTGGGATTGACATAGATGCCGCGCGCTTCCAGCGGCGCAAAAACCTGATGCGTCTTCGCTTTGATCCGTTCGACCAGGTGGCGGAGGTCCGTCGAGGTCAGCGTATGCAGACGGGCCGAGATGCGGCCGTAACGGTAATCGTCGGAAACGAAATTGTAGATGTCGCTCTCGGGGCCGGACATGCTGTAAAGCAGCAGGAACTGCGCCGCCTCCTCGCGGGTGGCGGGTATCTTTTTCCAGGTCGGATCGTCCGCGTGGAGGGCCA
Source organism: Myxococcales bacterium (assembly GCA_003598065.1). Lineage (GTDB taxonomy): Bacteria > Myxococcota_A > SURF-8 > SURF-8 > SURF-8 > SURF-8. Next base: position 19,911 of record QZKR01000131.1, read on the forward strand.
TGTTGATGCGCTTGTAGAGGTTGTCGATCGAAACGATGCTGGTGACCGCCGGTTCGCGCTGACGAAGGTACTCCGTCAATTCCTCGATCTTGGCGATCACCTCCGGGTCTTTCATCCCGCCGTCGGCTTTCGTGTCGATCACGACCTCCAGGCCCGAGATGCCGGAGAGGTTTTTGTCGATGAAGTCGTGGGAGACGCGGATCGGGGCGTCCTCGCGGAAGTGGCGCACGAGATCCGTCTCCACGCGGATGCGGCTTATGCCGTAAATGGAGACGAAAAAGAACAGCAGGGAAACGCCGACCACCCATTTGCGCTTGTGCAGAATCAGATGGACGACGCCCTCCAGCAGATAAACCCGCCAGCCCGACTCGTTGGCGCGGATGGTTCTTGCGCCCGGCTTGGGGAAGTAGGACAGAACGGACGGGACGATGAGAAACACCACCACGAAGACGAGCATCACGCCGCTGGTCGCGAAAAGCGAGAATTCGCGGATGGGGCGGATCGTCGATACGAGATTCGAGCCGAACCCGACGCTGGTTGTGATGGAGTTGAAAAGACACGGGACGAAGGTTGCGACGATCGCCGCTTTCAGGGCCGCGTTTCGTTCGGCGCCCAGCCCGGAATGAAGGGCGTAGTGCGTCTGCAGGTGGACGGAACTGGAGATGCCGTAGATGAGCATTAAAGGCGTGAGGATCGTGCTGACCATCGTCAACGGGATGCCGGAGAGGTAGTGTCCCGCCATGAGCACGAAGACGCCCGCCTGCACGGCGAAAAGGGTGACGAAGGTCCCGCTGAAGGTGCGGAAGATGAAATAGAGAACGACCGCCAGCATCGAAAAGATCATCAGTTCAAACTTGTGGCTTTCCGACTTCTGGGTGTTGACGAGGTCGCTTTTGATGACCGGAACCCCGGCGATGTGCCAGGTGCGCCTGTTGAAGGGCGGCTCGGCGACGAGGGCGCGCGCCTTCGCCGTGATCGCCGTGCGGGTGTCGGTGCTGTCCGTCTCCTCGCTCAGGGTCTCCAGGCGGGCCAGGATGGTAAAGGTGGTGGCGTCGGCCGAA
>QZKR01000083.1 GCA_003598065.1 Myxococcales bacterium
GGTTCGGCGGAAAGCAGTTCGGCCGCTTTTTCGTGCAACGCCGGCTTCCCGGCGGCGGCCATGGGCGCGGGGCGCGGTTTCGCCGCCTTCCGGGCCGGCGCGGGCTTCGCTTTCGGCGCGGCTTTCGCCGGGGCGGATTTCTTCGGCGCCGCTTTCACGGGCTGCGTTTTTCCCGCCGGCTTCTCCGCTTCGGGTCCGGCCGCCGCCGCTTTTTTGCCTTTGCGGGTCGTGGCGGAGACGAGGCCCAGGGCCTTGAAGGGATCGTTGCCGAGCACGGTTTTGGTCATCTCTCCCTCCTCGTCCTCAGGCCGTCTTCCGGCCGCGCCGCGTCCGGCGCGCTTCTTCCAGCGCCTGGAAGCAGTCGTACTCCGGCCGGAAACCGAGCTCGCGCGCCGCTTTCGCGCCGTCGGCCACCCAGGCGTACTTCAAATGGCGGATGAACGCCGGCGGGATGTCGTAGAGTCCGAGGTTCCAGAACAGGGCCGCGCCGGCGCGCAGCGCCGATTCGGGCAGAAGCAGCTCCCGTCCGCCGGCGAGCCGGACCGCTTCGGAGTATCGCGTCACGCCTTTGCCGACGATATTGTAGATGCCCTGCGCCCCGCTGAAAACCACCTCGTGGTAGGCGCGGAAAAGGTCTTCCTCGTGGATGAACTGCATCAGCGGGTCGTAGCCCCAAAGACGGGGGGAATGGCGCGCCGTGAGGATGCTGGACAGGTAGTTGATCGAGGTCGCGCCCAGGCTCGTGCAGTCGCGCAGAATCGCGACGCGCGTGTCCGGGCGCAGCCGCGCGTGCTGGAGCAGTTGCCGTTCCAGTTCCACTTTATCGACGACGGTCGAGCCGCGCGGCGCGACGTAGGGCTCCTGCGTCTCGGGAATGAAGCTCGGGTTGGAGGGCCTGGCGCCGTAGATCGCCGTGGTGCTGCGGGCCACGATGCGCCGCACGCCGGCGATCGAGCAGGCGTCGAGCAGGTGCATCGTGCCGATCGCCTCCAGTTCGTGGCGCAGGGCGCGGTTGCGCGACAGGGTGTAGGAGAACACCAGGTGCACCAGCATCCCGACTCCCTCGGAAGCGAAAAGGCGGCTGACGACCTCGTGGGCGGAGGGGCTGGTGAGATCGACGCGATGATAGACGCAGCGCGGATCCTCCAGATCGGGCTTTTTGATGTCCAGGGCCACGATGCGGCGCGTGCGCGGGTCGGGGAGAAGCCGTTTGATGAGCCCCTGCCCCAGGTAATTGGACGCGCCGGTGACGGCGATGACCGCCGGCTCCGTTCGCTCACGGACCTCCTTCGTCATGTCGGACGCCCCTTCCTGGTCTCTCCTGCCGGCGCGGCTACGGCCGCGGATCGCCTCAGCGGCCGGGATATTCGTATTCGGGCAAGAAGCAGCTGGCCATGCACCATTTGCCCGCCAGATCGCCCTCTTTGATGTTCGCGCAGGTGTAGCCGCGCGGGCACTCCTGCGTGCCCTGGTGCAGGCCGTCCCCGTCGCGCACGGTGCAGTCCCACTTGATCAGGCAGAAGTTGCCGAGCGGGTTCTCGTCCTGGTCCACCAGCTGCACGCATTTGTTCTCGCCGCCGCACTCCGTGTTGTCGCTGGTCGCCTCGCTGCAGGGCATGCAGAACGGCTGCGGGTTCGGATTCTGGCACTCGGCCGTCGATTCCAGCCGCCCGTCGTAACAGCAGCCGCGATCCTCCGGATCGCCGTCGGGCAGCTCGACGGTGCACATCTGATTCAACGAGCACTGCCATGTGCCCTCGCAGCCGACGCGCTTGACGCACAGGCCGCCGATGCACTCGTTGGAGCCGTAGCAGTCGCCGTCGGTGTCGCAGCCCGGATAGCAGGAGAAGGTCGAGGTGTCGCACTTGTACTCCAGCGGGCAGTCCGCTTTCGTGGCGCAGTCGCCGACGACGCACTGGCCGTTGAAGCACACCTCGCCGCCCTTGCAGTCCTGGTTGATCAGGCAGCCCTCGGTGCAGAAGCCGTTGCGGTCGTCGCTGGTGTCGTCGAAGCAGACCATCCCCGGCGGACAGGCCGAGGCGGCGGTGCAGCCCTCGTTGCATTTGTGAGTGAGCGGGTGACAGGTCAGCGGGGCCACGCAGTCCGTGTGCAGGCAGCAGTTGCCGCCCTGCGGGACGTTGGAAATCGCGCTGTCCCAGACGCACTGGTTGTACTGGGCGCCCGTCGCCGCCTCGCAGTTGAAGTTCTCCGGACAGACGTAGCTCTGATCGCACCAACGGCCGCAGATGCCGTTCGCCAGACAGGCGCTGTCGGTCGTGCCGCATTCGAGCGACGTCGCGCAGGGCTCGCAGAGCTCCTTGCGGCGGCGGCAGACGTTGTACGTCGTGTCGCAATAGTCGGTGCCGGCGCAGTCGAGATCCTGCAGGCATTCTGGCTCCGGCCCCTCCTCCTGGTCGCCGTCCGGCGGAATGATGATGATGGAATCGCCGTCCGAGCCCGAGCCGTCGCCGTCCGTGTCGGGCAGGCCGTCGCCGCCGGTCAGATCGCCGTCGGGCAGGTCGCCGTCCGTCGGGACGAAGCCGTCGCCGTCGGCTTCGGTCGTCGAGTCCTTGCTTTCGCAGGCGAGCGCGACGAGCGCTGCAGAAAAGGCCAAAATTACCGCCAACCACTTCCTCTGCATGGAATCCTCCCTCGCTTCGCCGCGTTTTTTGCGGCGTTTTCAAATGCGCCGATCACTTTTTCTTCGCTTCCGGGATCCTCATCTTGATGAGCTGCGGTTTCTTTCCGTCCGGGTCCGCCGGCGCCGTCTCGGCCGGCGGCGCGTCCGCCTTCGTCGCCGCGGCCGACGTCTCGCCGAAGACGATCGTCCCGAAGCGGTCGAGCATGTGGAAATCGCCCACCAGGGTCGGCGACCACATCGACGCCTGCGCGCCGCGCTTGGCCGGCCGGTCGAGCCGGTACAGGTTGAGCCGCCATCTGTCGCCCGGCAGCGGCGGGCGGTGCGGCGCGTCGGCGATCGAGGCGAAGGGCACGGCCATCTCCACGGCCCAGCGCTTGTCCTGATCCTCGCGCTGGTTCAGCGTGCCCTCGACCGCCGCCGCCGAAACGAGCTTGGCGTCGAAGGCGAGGTCCATGTTCTTGCGGCGTTCGGGGAAATAGGCGTCGTAAACCGCCCCGGCGGCGTTGACCTGAATTTCGTAGTAGGTGGAAGCCGAGCCGTCGGCGTCGATCATCACCTCGGTGGTTTCCTCGCGATACAGCGGATCGTCGCGCTTGGAAAACGAGGTCCAGACGTCCTCATCCTCGCATTCGAAGGCGATGTAGAGAAACTGTTCGTCCCACAACAGCCGCGCCGCCGTCGCTGCGCCCTCGGCTTTTTCGCCGGAAACGGCGACGAACGGCCCCGTCTTTCCCGCCCGCTCCCAGTCGGCTTCGTCAAATTCGCCATCGACGGCGATTTTGCCTTGGGCTTTCGGGACGACGATCTCGCGCCTGGCGTCGGAGGGCTCGTCCAAGGGCGCGACGCCCAGTCTGGCCCGGCCGTCGGCGTCGGCCTTCGAGCGGTCTTTGGCGGCGACGGGCAATCGCGTGTCGCCTTTGAAGAAGCCGCCCCAGAGCACGGCCTTGGCGGCGGGGAAGGCCGCCGGAAAGACGCCGCGGTGCTCGTCCTTGATGATCTCGCCCTTCCGCCACGCCGCCGTGGGGTATTTGCCGTCGAGCACCGGCCGGTCGATGACGTGGCGGGCGCGCGGCCCCGAGGCCGGCTCGACGTGAACGAAGAACTGGTGGTCGGCCGGCATCCGGTCGAGCACCTTGAAATAGAAGGTCATCGTGTAGGGTTTGCCGTGCGCGAGCGGGCGGGGGGAGTAGTCGATGCCCAGCACCTCGACCTTGTCGTCCAGCACGATGCCGACCGGCAGATCGTAGCGCTCCGGCGGCTCGGACAGAAGACTGCCGGCGAAAGCCGAGCGATCGGCGTCGGCGCCGGAGGGCGCATCGCAGCCGGCTAGAAACATCGCGGCCGCAACGGCGGCCAAGGCGGCGAAACCACGCATGGGCAAGATCCTCGCTTTGGGACCCCGGCCCGCCGGTGGAAACCGTGCGAAGGCGGGGTCTGGTTACCACAACCTCTTGAGATTACGCAACAAAATGGCGAGCCCGACTCAAGGATTCACAATAGCGCACAGAATTCATAACGGTCAAGGAAAAACGGGGTCGCCGGCCGGCGGCGGGCCGCGCGGCGGCGCTTCCAACTCGGCGAAAAACCGGCGGAAATGCTTGACAACGCTTGGCGATTCCGATAGTTTGAAAACCCTTGCGAGGTCTTTTTTCCGAGGAGTTTCCCATGCCGAAAATTCGTGTGGCCCAGACGCACGCCCTGGCGCGCGAGGAACTGGTGAAGCGCGTCGGCTCCTTTCTCGACCGGCTGCGCGATGAAAAACTCAAGGCGGCCGATTTCGAGTACAAATGGAACGACGCCCAGACCGCCGCCGCGATCACCGGGAAAGGTTTTTCCGGCGACGTGAAAGTCGGCGACGGCGAAGTCGCGGTGGCCCTGGATCTGTCGTTGATGCTCACGCCGATCAAAGGCAAAGTGGAGGAATCGCTCAAGCGGGGTCTGGAGAAGGTGCTGGCTTGAGAGGGGTTTGGCGCAAGGAGAACGAGATCATGCGATACGCCGTCGTCGTTGGTATGCTGGCGATGTGGAGTCTCCTGTTCGTCGGTTGCGAAGAGAAGGTGTCCAAGCCGAAGACGCTGGACCCCCTCGAAGCGCGGACCTACGAGTATCTCACGCTGATCAAGGCGAAAAGCTGGGACGCCGCCTATGCGATGCTCTCGGCGGAGACGCAGAAGTACTACCCCAAGGAGAAGTTCGTCGAGGACGCGACGGGCTTCATCCTTCCCAAGGTGGACGCCCTCTACGTCACCAAGATCGAGAAGCATAAATTGGACGCCCTCGTCTTCACCGAGTTCAAACCGAAGACGGAATGGGCCACCTACAACACGATGGAAGAGGCGAAGGTCAAGCTGAACTACCTCTACAAGGACGGCAAGTGGCTGGTCCACTATCCCGACATCGTCACTCAGGGCGCAGAGGACGAGGAGAAGGAGAAAGTCCGCCTGGCGCGCGTCGCCGAGTGGAAGCCCAACCTGCTTTTCCACGATTTCAAGGTCGAAAACAAAATCACCGACGAGGGTCCGATGCTCGTCTTCAACGGCGAAGTGGAAAACACCTCCGACAAGCCGGTGGAGATGGTGATGGCGATGGTCGATTTCTTCGACGCCAACAACCAGAAGATCTACAACGTCGTCGTCGTGCCGGTGTACATCTCGGCCTGGGAGAAGAAGACGGCGTTGGGCCCGAAATCGAAGACGCCGTTCATCCAGTCGATTTCTTCGGAAATCCCCGATTCCTGGTCGGGGAAATTCGAGTATTACCTCTTCGACGCCGGCGACATGCCGCAGGCGCAGTAAACGACAAGGAATCATCATGAGCCACAAAACACTGCTGACGGCCGTCATCGGCGCGGCTTGCCTCGGGGCGCTCGCCGCCTGTTCGGGGCCGGCCGAGCCGTCCTCGGGGCCGACCCCGGCCGAAGCCGCGCCGTCCGCCGTCGCCGCCGGCGAACCCGCCACGGCGGAAGAACCGGGCGGGAACGGCAAGCTGGAAATCGCCCAGAAGGAGTTCGACGTCGGCGACGTGCCGCGCGGCGAAAAGGCGACGCACACCTTCCTGCTCAAAAACGTCGGCGCGGGGGTGCTGCACATCAAAAAAGCGCAGGGCTCCTGAGGCTGCACGGCCGCGATCGTCTCCAACGCGGCGGTTCCCCCGGGCGGGGAAGGAAAAATAGAGGTGACGGTGAATACGAGCGGCCGGACGGGCCGGATGTCCAAGAGCGTCACCGTGGAGACGGACGATTCGAATCTTCCGCGCGCGACCCTGACGCTCTCGGCGAACGTCGTGGTCGATCTGGGTTTCGAGCGCGATTTCCTCGCTTTGTCCGGCGTCCGACGCGGCGAAGCGAAAACCGAAAAGGTGCGGGTCCTGGCCAAGGAGCCGGAAAAACTGAAATTCGGTCCGGTCAAAACCGACGTGGAAGGGCTGACGACCAAGCTCGTCTCCGAACCGGGTCCCGACGGCAAGCCGGGCTGGACTCTGGACGTGAACTACAAACCCACGAAGATCGGCGACTTTTCCGGCACGGTGAGCGTCGAAACCACGGCCCCGACGCCGAAGACGCTGACGCTCAACGTCCGCGCCAAGGTGGAGGGCGACATCCGGCTGGAGCCGACCCGGCTCACCGTCGTAAAAGGCGATGAAACCGGCGCGGTGGGCGTGGTGCAGGTTCGCTCCGACCGCGAACGGTTCAAAATCAAGGAGGCCAAGGACCCGCAAGGATTCGTGACCGCCAAGATCAAAACCGACGCGGCGGGCCAGCGTTATACGCTGGAGGTGACGCTGACCGACGAAGGCAAAAAGCACGAACCGACGGTCAACACCACCGTCACCATCGTCACCGACAGCAAAGACCAGCCCGAGTTGAAATTGCCGGTTTATTTCCGCCGGCCGTCGGCGAAGTCGCCAGGCCAGGGCGGCGCGCGGCCCGCCGGGCTGCCGAAGAAGCTCAAAGCCCGCTGATCCGCTCGTTCTTGGCGGCGGACAAGGGGACGCGATGCCCGCCAGTCCGACGAATTCCCGCGCTCTCGCCGTCGGCGCCGCGATGCTGGTTTTTCTAAGCCTTCTGCTTGCCGCCACGCTCTTGATTCACGGCGGCGCGGCGCGCGACACGCGTCCGTTCGTCGTCTATCTCCCCGACGCCGCCGGCCTCGCCTCCGGCAGCCCGATCCGCGTCAACGGCGCGCGCGCCGGCTACATCGCCGCTCTCGCCGTGGAAAACTCCCGCGCCAGAACGACCTTGGCCGTCGATCGGACGGCGCCGCTGTTCGCCGGCGCGACCGCCCGGCCCCGACCCGTCTCGCTGCTCGGCGGACGTTTCCTGGAGATCGATCCCGGTTCGCCCGACGCCGCCCCGCTCGCGGACAACGCGGAAATTCTCGCCGCGCCGGCGGGCGAAGGGCTGGACGACGCGGCGCTCTTTTTCGCGCCGCTCGCCGGCCGCCTGCCGCCGCTCTGGCGCGAAGGGTCGCGGGCGGCGGATACGCTCGACGCCCTGCATCCGCTCGCCGCCCGCCTGCCCGAACTCGGCCGCAAGGCCGGCGACCTCTACCGCCGTCTCGAACGTCTCGCCTTGCTGCGCCGGCGCGCCCTCGCGGCGCTCGACCGGCTTGACGACGTTCCGTGGAATCGCGCCGCGAGCCTCCTCGCCCGCTGGGACGCCATAAAAGAACGCGCCGCCGTCGTCTCCCATGCCCTGGGCGCATTTTCCGGCGAACGACGGCCGCCCATGGAAGAAAAACTGAAACGGCTGGCCGCCGCCGCCAAAGCGCTCCGGGACGGACACGGCGGCCTGGCCGGAACCGTGGAAGCGGCGAGCGAACGGCTGCTCTTGTTCGACGAGCGTTTCATCCGCGGCGTCCTCCAGGAGCAGGGCGTTCTCTCCGGGCCGCAGGGCGGGGCCGACGCGCGCCTCCGCGAACTGGAACAACGCGATCGGAGTCGGCCATGAGCGAGTGGCGGCGCATGCGGTTCAAAGAGAGCAAGGCTTACGTCAAGGTGGACGAGGCGGGCCGGCCGATCGTCGAGGACGGCCGCGTCGAAATCCGCTACCGCCCGGACGACGAGCGCAGCTATCGCGCCTCGCCGGCCAACCTGCGCGAACTGGACGACCCGCCGCCGGCGACGGCGTCCGCCGCCGCGCCGCCGCCCGCCGCTTCCGAAGGCGCTCCGCCGAAGACGCCGAAGAAAAAACCGGCGGCGCGCGGGCCGGTCGTCGAGGCCTGGACGGACGGCGCGTGTTCCGGAAATCCCGGCGAAGCCGGCCTGGGGGTCATTCTCAAGGCGGGCGGGCGGCGGCTGGAAGTGAGCCGCTATCTCGGCCGCGCGACCAACAACATCGCGGAGCTGACCGCGATCCAGGCGGCGCTCGGCCTGATCAAAAACAAGCGCGCCCCGGTGCGCGTCTTCACCGATTCCGCCTACGCGCTCGGCGTGCTGACGCGCGGCTGGAAGGCGAAGAAAAACCCGGAACTCGTCGAGGCGATCCGCGCCGAGCTGGAAACCTTCGCCCGCGTGGAATTCGTGAAAGTGGAAGGCCACGCCGGCGTCTCGGAAAACGAACGCGCCGACCAGCTCGCCCGCATGGCCATCCTGACGCGCAAAAATTCCGAAAAGCGCAGCACGGAGAACGAGGCGTGACCGCCCGTCGCCGAACGCTCGTCATCCTTGCCGCCGCGCTTGGGACGATTCTCGCCGCCGAAGGCATGGCGCGGCTTGCCGACCCCTGGCTGCCGGAAGGCTGCGCGCCCCAATCGGCCACGGGCTACGGCCTCGCCCCGAACGCGCGCTACACGACGACGGGCGAGAATGGACCCGTGGCGGTGAAAATCGACTCGCGCGGCCTGCGCGGCCCGGAAATCACCCTGCCTAAACCCGATGACGCGTTCCGCATTCTGGCCATCGGCGACGAGGCGCTGCTGGCCGGCGACACGCCGCTCGCCGACACGTTCGGGCAGCTCTTGGCTGGCGGCCTGACGGAGGATGTCAAGCCGGCGCGCGTCGAACTGGCCGTCGCCGCCGCGCCCGGCTGGGGCCCGCGCCATTACGCGGCCTATCTCGCAGGGCCGGCCCGAGAACTCGCGCCCGATTTTCTGATGATCGTTCTCGCGACAGGTACGGATTTGGAACCGCCGTCCGATCCCGGCCGCGTCGGCGTCGGGCCACGGCGGGGATTCGACGCCGCACTGGCCCGCGTCTCGGCGCTCTGGCGGCGCGTCGTTCCGCCGCCGGCCCTGCCCGAAGGCGGTCTCGACGACGCCTGGCTGAGATCGGGCGTCGCCGCGCCGCTGACGGAGGCGGAACCGTGGCTGGCGCGCCTCGACGAATTCTGCCGCGCCGCCCGCCTGCCGTGGCTGCTGGTCGTCCTGCCCGCGCCGGTCCAGCTTGACGCCTCGCTGCTCGCCGAACGCCGCCGCGACGCCGGCCTGCCGTCGGACGTCGCCGCCGATGCGGTCAACCATCGCCTGTCCGATTTCTGCCGCGAGCGCCGTCTCGCCTGCGCCGATCTTTACTCCGACCTGGCCGCCGACGCCGACCGTTTTCCGCTGTACCGCAAAGGCGGCTGGACACTCGCCCCGGCGGGGCATCAGGCCGCCGCCAACGCCCTGATCGGCTACTTCCGGCGCTTTCGGATTTTGGAGCAGGCGCTTGTCTTCCGGACAGAGCAGGGCGAGACGCGGTAGCCGACCTCTCTCTTGAAAAAACCAAAATCCGCGCCCTTCGAGACGGCGGGCCGCTTCCCTGAGGAGCCCTGGCGTTGGAGCAGGTTTTCCAACCTGCTCCACCCCCAAGCGGCTATTCTTAGAGCCTATCCCAATAGATGAAAGAGCCGATGTTCGTCATTCCCGCGAAGGCGGGAATCTAGTCTGATATCAATGAGTTCTGGACCCCCGCTTTCGCGGGGGTGACAACTTTTCGGTCTACTGGGATAGGTTCTTAATCCGTCCGAATACAGCTTGGTGCTACTGCGCCGTAAGGATCGACCGGCACAACCCGCCCGCGCAACGCTCGACCGGCAGGCAGTCGGCGTCCGACGCGCATTCGACGGCGCGGCAACGGCCGTCCTTGCAGCGCGCGTCGGCCGGGCACTCGGCGCTTGCGGCGCAGGGCCACTCGCGGCAGAAGCTTTCGATGCAGGCCGTTCTCGGCGGACAATCGGCGCTCGCCGCGCAGGGATAAGCCGCGCAGGCGGCGTGGTCGCAGAGAAAGGCCGGCTCGCAATCGCCGCTCGCCAGACATTGCGGCTCGCGGCATTCGAAATCCCGGCACCACGTCTGTTCGGCGCAGTCCAGGTCGTAGAAACATTCCGCCGCGCCGCAGCGGCCGTGCAGGCAGAAAAGATCCGACGGGCAATCGGCGTCCGCGGCGCATTCGCCCGAAACACAGCGTCTGGCGATGCAGACGTCGGGCGCGGCGGCTTCGCAAACCTCGTTCTCGCCGCAATCCGCGTCCTGGTAGCACTGGCGGCCGGCCGTCAGACAGCGGCCGTCGATGCAGACGCTGTCCACCATGCACTCGCAGTCCGTCACGCAGTAACGAGGCACGCAGGCGCGGGCGGAGCAGAGCGACTCCACGCCGCAGTCGGCATCGTCGCGGCAGGCGTCCTCCGGCGCGCGGCACCCGCCGCCGAGGCAGATTTCGGTTTCGGCGCAATCCGCGTCGCGCGTGCAGGGCAGGTCCGTTTCGGCGTTTTGCATGCAGGCGAGCAAGAGCGGAGCGACAAGAAGCGCCCATGGGAAAGCGGATCGCCGGCGGGCCAACCGCGCCATCAGAAAAGATTGTCCAGGGCCAGAAACAACGAACTGACGCCGCCTTCCATCAGGCCGTTCTGATAGCCCAGGCGGATCGTCGTCAGCCGCTGGTAGCCCATGACGAAATCGAGGCGGATTTCGCCGCCGACGCCGACCTTGACGTCGGAAGGCGACAGACCGCCCGTCCAGGCCCAGCCCGTATCGACGAACGGCGCGAGATGGAGCCGCTGGAAATAGAGCGGCAGCGTGTACATGCCGCGCTCGATGTCCCAGATCACGAAGCGGTACTCGATATTGGAGAGGACGAATTTGTCGCCGGCGATCGACAGCGGTTCGTAGCCGCGGATGAAGTCGCCGAAGACGCGGTTGTCGCGCACGATGTCCTCCACGAGGTCGCGCTCCGGCGGGCCGCCGATGTAGAAGATCTGGCGGTTGGCGTACTGCGTCGCGCCCACGCCGCCGATAAACTTGAAGGCCAGGCTGTGGCCGTCGATAAACGGCATCGGAACGAATTCGCTCCAGCCGGCGACGGCGGAGATGCTGTTGACGTCCGATCCGAAAAGCTCCGTGTCGGCGCGCATCGTGACGTACAGCGAGCGGCCGTCGGCCGAGCCCACGAAGCCCTGCCCGAACTCGCGGTTCTGGTAGTTCCAGGTCAGGGACAGCCCCGATCCGAGGCCCGTTTCGGCGAAGACCGGCGGCTTCTGCGTCGGCTCGTAATCGACGCGCGTCAGGTTGCGGGTGTAGCGGAAATACGCGCCGAGCGAGAAACGGTGGCTGTAGGCCAGGCTCTGAAAACCGTTCGTTTCGCGGCCGCGGAAGGGAAAGGAGATCGTCATCGCTCCGGAGCTGCGCGACTCGTCCTGATCGATCAGTTCGCCGTCGCGCACGGCGGAGTCCTGAAGCGTGTAGGAGACGTGCGTGGCGCTCAACGAGAGGTTGGGAAGGAAGGAACGGTTGGCGTAGGCCAGGGCCACGGTCGGGTCGCCGCTTTCCACGCCCATGTCCACTTCCGCCGTCCAGGAATGCTCGCCCGAGATGTCGTCGCCCCAGGTGGAGACGCCCAGCGTCGCGCCGGCGTAATCCTCGCCCATCGTCGGCTTCCACAGCTTCGGATACAGCGAGGGGAAGGGCGAGTACTCGCGGTCCTCGTAGGCGACCGGCTGCGGAGCGTGCAGCCGGAAAGGCCTGAGTTCCGGCGCGGCCGGCGCGGGCCGCGGCGGCGCGGCGAGAAGATCCACCTCGGCAAGGTCGAAGCCGTGGGCGCGATAGGAGGCGACGATCAGCGCCTTGCCGTCCGGCGTGGCCATCGGGCCGAAAACGCCGCCCAAAACGTTGGTGAGCTGGCGGACCGCGCCCGTTTCCACGTCGTAGGCGTAGGCGTTGTAAACGCCGGTGCGGTCGCTGGTCCAGTAGATCGTCCGGCCGTCCGGCGACCAGGTGGAGTTGTAATCGATCGCCCGGTCGTTCGTGAGCCGACGCAGCCGGTTGGTCTCCAGATCGTATAGGTAAAGGTCTTTGAAGCCTTCGCGTCGCCAGCCGGTGAAGGCGATCCAACGGCCGTCCGGCGACCAGGTGGGCGAGAAAATCTGATCGAAGGCCGCCACGGGCAGCGGCGCATAAGCCTTGCCGGAATCGGCGTCGAGGATCATCAGGCGGGCGCGGCCGGGCGCGTACTGGACGCAGGCCAGACGTTCGCCGTCCGGCGCGAAAGACGGCTCGCGCAGCCGCATTCCCGTCGTCATCCGCGCCGTCGCGTTACGGTCGAGGTCGTGGACGTAAAGCTCGAAATAGTTGAAATCGGTGTTCGACGGCGTCATCTGCCCGAAAACGATCCGCCGCCCGTCGGGCGAAAGCGTCGCCCCGCCGTCCTCGTCGGCCTCGACCGCGAGCCGCCATTGTTTCGTCTTCAGGTCGAGGATCGACCAGCCGGAGCGGTTGGGCTGCGCATCGTCGTGGTAGTAAAGCACGCGGTCGCCGGTGGGGAAAAGCTGCGCCGAATCGTGCTGCTCGCCGCCCTGGGTGAGGTAGGTCAGCGGCGTCACGCCCAGGGCCGTAAGGCGCTCGGCGTCCGCCTTGTAGCGGGCGATCGTCTGGGTTTTCCACTCGTCGTAGAGGCGCAGGTAGGTGTCGCCCGTGACCTTCCTCATCACCGTGTTCAGCGAGTAAGGGATCAGCCGCTGGCCGTAGAGGTAGGCGAACGCGGCGAGCGTCTTGTCGCCGTACTTGTCGGCGACGTACTGCACGAACTTCGCGCCGTAGAGATAGGGGATGTGGCCGTGCGGCCAGCGGCGCGGGGAATCGTTGATCTGGTCGATCTCCAGAAACTCGCCCTCCAGGGCGTCGGCGCGGATGAACATCTCGAACAACGAGGAACGCTCGCGGCCCGCCGAGGTGTAGCGCGACTCGTCGAAAACGGCGGCGCCTTCGGTGTACCAGCGCGGCATGTACTGGTTCGGATGGACGAGGCCGCCGAAGATCATGTTGACGGCCAGAGGCAGGCCGCTCTTCACGTCGAGCTGGACGATGTGCGTGAATTCGTGCGCGAAGAGGACGCGCAGCCAGTCATCGTAGTCGTTGAGCGTCGAGCGCCTGTCCGGCGGCACGGCGTAGAGGATCATGCGGTTGTACGGATAGACGTTGACGAAGCCGTTGGGCGAATCGACGTGATCGACGAGGACGATCTCCGTCTTGGCGCGCGGCTCGTATTCGTAAAGCGCCGTCGTCTCGGCGTAGATGTGCTCGGCCACCTTGGCGAGTTCGAGCGCCAGCGTCTGCAGGCCCTGATGGTAGGTGACGCGGAAATGCCCGGTCTCGATCGTCCGCCACTCGTATTCCGAGGGGAAGGCGTGCGCCGTCGCCGCGCCCAAAAGCGCGGCCACAACAAGCGCGACCAGCGCGCGGATCAACCGGCGTCCCATGCTCGACTCGCTATCCCTCGTTCCCGCACATCCAGATCATCGCCTCGCGATTCGCCGCGCCGGCCTTCCCATAGTCACAGGCAGCGGCCGGAGAACGGATCGGGCGTCGTCCCGCCCGTGCAGCGGCAGCCGATCGCGCCCGTTTCGTCGTTCCGGGACCATTCGCCGTTGTCCTGGCACTTGGACGGCAGACAGACGCCGGCCTCCGCGCCGACGCAGCCGAAGCCGACCTCGCAATCCGCCGGCGCGGCGCAGGCGGAGAGACAAAGTTTCCCGAGACGCGCAACGTCCCCGCAGCGTTCGTAGGCCAGGCAGTCGTCGTCGTTCAGGCACGGCGCGGCGCAGAATCCCTGCGCGGCCAGCGCGCCGTCGAGTTCGAAGCCCGAACAGCCCATGCCGGAGGCGCATTCGCCGTCGTACTCGCAGGCGACGTCGCGATCCCTGTGGCAGAGGCCGCCGCCGCAGACGTTCCCGTCGGCGCAATCGGCCGAGGCCTCGCAGCTTCCCAGGTCCTCGCAACGGCCGTTGTAAGGGTTGAGGACGTTCGTTCCGCCGCATTCGCAGACGAACAGTCCGCTGTCGTGCGGCGTCCAGGACGCGCCTTGTTTGCAGTCGTCGGGCAGGCAGGCCTCGATGCCGAAGGCGTCGCGGCAGGTCTGCCCCTCGGGGCATCCGCCGTCCGGCTCGCAGATCCGATAGCAGACGCCTTCGGTCATCGCGAGCGGGAAGCAGAGTTCGGTGGGCCGGCAGTCGCCGTGGGAGTCGCAGCGCGACGAGCAGACGCCCTCGCCCAAAAGCTGGTCGCCGTCCTTCTCGGCGATGCACTCCGAGCCGTCCGTGCACTGAAGCTGGGAAAGGCAGGCGATGGCGCGCGGCGCGTTGCAAAGACCGTCGCGCCCGCAGATCTCGTCGTGGCGGCAGTCGGACGAACCCGAACAGGCGCGGCCCTCGTCGGGCGGCTGGCAGCCGCCGATCAGCACGTCGTCCAGCCGGCCGGCCGCGCCGACGAAGAGATAGTTGAGCGGCCGGCGCGAGTCGATCGCGTGGTCGAAAGCGGCGATCGTCGCCCGATCGACGTCGAGCCGCCAGCCGTCCAGGTCGCTCCCGAAGCGATACAGCTCGATGCGATGCCAGCCGGCGTCCAGGCCCGCCCGTTCGCCGTAGATCTGACCGGCCTGATCGACGATGCGGATGCGCTGGCCCTCCACGCCCTCGGCCGCGCCGTCGTGGAAGATGCGGATCTCGGGGATCCACGCCCCCGTCGGGTCGTCGTCGTCGTTGAGCCAGAGGAGATTCTGGCCCTGGCCGTCGGGCAGGCGGGTGAGCAGGTGAAACGCGCGGGAGTCCGAGTCCACGGGCAGCGGCAGGTAAAGGCGCGGCGCGGGCTTCGTCGAACCGGTGTCGCCGGGATCGCCGGAGAGGCAGCGGCCTTGCTGTCCGTCCTCCTCCACGACCGCCACGGGGGCCACGCCGTCCTGCGCGCCGGAGGGATTGCCCTCTACCCTGGGATCCACCGTCCAGGCGGGATCGGCGGCGATCTCGCCGTCCTCGAAGCGTTCCTCCAACAGCAGCGTCGTCCCGGCGCAGAACGGCGCATCGGTCCACCGTCCGGACGGTTCGTTAAGCCAGGCGGGTTCGGTGAGCGGTCCGTCGCCGTCGGCTAAGGCGTCGCCGTCCCCCGGCTGGTCGCCGTCGGCCCAGGGACCGTCGCCGTCCGACGCCCCGTCGGCGCTCTCCAGGTCGCCGTCGCCCGGGCCGGCCGAGTCGTCATCGGAGCAGGCCCCAAGCGCGAGGGCGAGAAGGCAGCAGGCCAAGCCGGCGGCAAGCCGGACGAAGCGACTGGCGGGCATCGTTTCCTCCCGATCGCAAAAAACGCCGTGGCGGCGAGATATCGATTATAGAGAAGGGAGCGCGGGCGCGTCAAATGCGCCTGCCCCTTAAATGAGGGCTTCGTCCAGCCGGGCTTTTTCGGCGGCGGCGGCGGCGACGACCCGGCAGATCCGTTCGCGCGTCACCGGCTTGGCGAGGTAGGCGAAGGCCCCGGCCGGACGCGGCGGCGTGCCGGCGTCCAGAAACGGCTCGCCGGTGATGAGGATCACCTGGATGCGCGGGTGGGCGGCGCGGACGGCCTGGAGCAGATCGACGCCGTCGAAATAGGGCATGATGATGTCGGTTACGACGACGTCGAAGGGTTGTTCGGCGACCAGTTGAATGGCCTTGAGCGCGTCGTCCACGGCGGCGACATCGTGGCCTTCGTCGGTAAGAAACTCGGCGAGCGTCACGCGCATGCCGCGCTCGTCGTCCACAATCAGCACTTTCGCCATTGCGCGCCTCCTTTTTCGGACGCGGGGTGCGGACAGACGCCCTTCCCTCCGTCCGGCGTGCCGTGGCCCATTTATGCAGGTTATCACGATGGATAGCCGGTGGCAACGAATGGCGAGAGAATTAATCGGCGAAAAGCCGACGGTATTGGCGCTGTCAATCCTCCGGAGTCTGTCGCCCCGGCGTCAGGCTGATCGGCAGATACAGACACTCGCCGACGTGCAGGTCGCAGAGGCCGTTCGCCTCTGCTTCGCATTCCCAGTCGAAGCAGCATTTGCCCGGCATGCAAATGAGATCATCGACATTGCAATACCATTCAGGACCGAACGCCTCGCGGCAGTCCTCGCAGGTCAGGCATTCCACGTCGCCGCCCTCGCCGGGACAGGCGCCCGTGCGGCAACGGCCGCGCGCGTCGCAGCAAGCACTACAGGATTCATTTTAATTCATCGCCGACGAATCGCGAAGCTATTTTCGAAAGCGAATTCCGACCTTTGAATCTCAGCCGAGATCGCGTCTCATTTGCCTTCGGTGAAGAGAGCGTGCTAAAGATTATCCGTTAGGCCCGCCCGGCTGCTGGACCATCTTGGGGCCCCGAAAGACAACCGACGTCGCCGTTCGATCGGGAGCAGGCGACGGCATCCGCGCCGCCGTGCTTTGCCGGACGGGCGGCTCCTTTGCGAGATGGAGATCGACATGCCTCGTTTCAAATCGCTTGCCTGGACGGCGCTGCTGTGCCTCGCCCTTCTCGACCTCTCCGTCGCCTGGGCGGACGTCCAGATCGGCGCGGCCCCGGCGACGCGCAAGATTCTGCCCGAGTCGCCCATGCCGGAGGCGCGGAAGATCGAAATCGGCCTCTGCCGCAACGAGTACGAGGCGTTCCAGATCGCCGTGCGCGCCCCCCGGGGCGCGACCGTCTTGGCCGTGAGCGTTCCGGAGGCGTCGCCGCTTGACGTTTTCGAAGTCACCGTTTATCGCGAGCATTATCTGAACGTGGCCAACGAATCCTCCGGCTCGCTGACCGATCACGAGCGCCTGCCGGGGTTTTACCCCGACCCGCTGATTCCCGCCGTCGATCCCTACGATCCGGAGCACGCGCGGCCGGTCGGCCTGCCTTATGACCTGGCGCCGGGCGAAACGGCGGTCCTCTGGGTGGAATTCTACGCAAGTCCGGCGGTTACGCCGGGCCTCCACGAGGGCGCCGTCGTCGTCGAGACGACCGAAGGCGAGGGTCATATGCAAACAACCGAAATCGCCGTGCGGATCGAAGCCTGGGACGTCGATCTGCCGCGAACCGTGGCCACGGCGTTCGGCTTCGGCCACGATCGGGCGCGCAATTATCACGGCGGCCCCGAGGGCGATCCGACCGCCAATTACGGCGAAATCGTGAAGCGCTATTACCAGGCGCTGCGGGAACATCATATCGACCCCACCACGCCGCCCACGCCCGACATCGCGTTCGTTTTCGACGCGGAGGACGACCTGCTGCCCGTCGATTGGTCGGCCTACGACGAGGCGCTGGAACCCTGGATGACCGGCTCCTATCTGGGCGGCGAGGGCGTGGCGCGCTTCAACATCGGCCGCTTCCGCCCCGGCTCGGGGACGGGCTCGATGACGGAGACGCAGTACGTCAAGGCCGCCCGCGCCTACGCCGAACACCTGCAGGAGAAAGGCTGGTGGGACCGGGCCTACGTGTACGCCACCGACGAGCCCTGGCTCAACGGCGGAACGGAAACCTGGGACGAGATCGTCCACGACATCGACCTGCTCTTGCAGGCCACGCCCGACTGGCGCTACAAGACGCTCATCACCGGCTCCTACGTCGATCTCGTCGGCGACCGCGTCGGCATCTGGTGTCCGGTGACGCCGATGTACGAGGACTGGTTCTACACCGGCGGCAGCATGGCCGGACGCGAGGAGTACGCCGAGCGCTTCGCCAAGGGCGAAAGCCTGTGGTTTTACGCCTGCAACGCCAATCTTCCGCCCTATGCCGGCTACGACATCGACACGGCGATCGGCTACGAGCCGCGCATCGTCAAGTGGGGCGCGTGGTTCGAGCACGCGACGGGCTTTTTGTACTGGCGCGTGAGCTACTGGGTGCAGGACGACCCCTGGAACGTCTACATGAACCTGGAGGAGTTCGGCGAATTGTTCGCACGCAACGGCGACGGTTTCCTCCTCTATCCCGGCGACCACAACGGCACGGCCGGCGGCAAGGGCTCTCCCGAATGGCTCACCCTCGACGGCCCGATCGTCTCCTACCGCCTCAAGCAGGTCCGCGACGGCCTGGAGGACTGGGAGCTGTTCCGCATGTCCGAAAAGATGGGCGGCGAAGCTTACGCCCGGGCGCAGGTGGCGCGCGCCTACACGCGCTTCGGGGATTTCACGTTCGAAAAATGCCCCGGTCCCGGCACCTACTGTCCGGACGACCAGCCCTGGACCCTGGACGAGAATCTGCTTCTGGACGTGCGTAAAAACCTGGGACGGAAAGTGCAGCACCTTCTGCACTCGACCCTGTATCCCGATCCGGAAGCCGAGACCCCCGATGGCGACCAGGACGAGCCCGACGAGGACGGCGACGCCGACGCCGATAAAGAGGCTGAGGTCGCCCCGACGCCCGACGGCGACGCCGATCGCGACACCGCCCCGCCAACCGAAGACGGCGGCGGATGCCAGGGGACGGGGAATTTGTCCTGGCCGGCGCTTATGCTGCTGGGGATGATTATCCTGGTCTGTTTCAGAACCTCCCGTATAAGCTGAGAATTCTTCGTTAGGCCTCTGCCAAGGAATACTGGCCTTAATCGCTTTCACGTCAAGGCGCTTGGAAGACAGGCGTAAGCGCCCGATTTCCATAAGCATCGGCCGAAATCGGCCGCATCGCTCTTGACGGGGAATTTCTCGTGTTTACTTTGTTGTCTAGTAGTGATGTGGGGCGATTGGTGACGCCGTCCCCCCCGGAAAGAGGGCGGCGATGAACGATTACGGAGGTTGATCGATGAACGTCTTGAAGACCGGCATCCTGATGGCGATCATGACCGCCATCTTCCTTTTCGCGGGCGCGGCCCTGGGCGGCCAGCAGGGGCTCATTTTTGCCCTGGCGTTCGCCGTAATCGCGAATTTCCTGACTTACTGGTTCTCCGACAAGCTGGTGCTGAAGCTGTACGGCGCGCGCGAGGTGTCTTACAAGGACGCGCCGCAGTTCGTGGAAAGCGTCGAACGGCTGGCGAAGCGGGCCGGCCTTCCCATCCCGCGCGTTTACGTCATTCCCTCGATGCAGCCCAACGCCTTCGCCACCGGCCGCAACCCGGCGCACGCGGCGGTGGCGGCGACGGAAGGCCTCCTGCGCGCCCTCGACCGCCGCGAGCTGGAAGGCGTGATCGCCCACGAATTGGCCCACGTCCAGCACCGCGACATTCTGATCGGCGCGATCGTCGGCACGATGGCCGGCGCGGTTTCCTCGCTCGCCTGGATGGCGAAATGGGGCGCGATCTTCGGCGGCGCGTCCAGCCGCGACGACAACGACGGGGGGATTATCGGGGCGCTGGTCCTGGCGATCGTCACGCCGATCCTGGCGCTCTTGGTGCAGCTCGCCATCTCCCGCAGCCGCGAGTATCACGCCGACCAGCGGGCCGGCGAATTGACCGGCGATCCCACGGCTCTCGCCTCGGCCCTGCACAAGATTCATCGTTTCGCGGCGGAGATTCCCATGGCCCAGGCCGGGCCGGCGACGGCGCACCTGTTCATCGCCTCGCCGCTCTCCGGCGGCGGACTGCTGTCGCTTCTGTCCACCCACCCGCCGGTGGAGGACCGCATCGAGCGGCTGCGGGCGCAGGCGGCGGGACGGTGACAACCGGTCCGAACTGAAAAAAAACGGCCCTCCCGATGGGGAGGGCCGTTGATTTTTTGGAGGCGCCGACCGGAGTCGAACCGGTGATCAAGATTTTGCAGACCTTTGCCTTACCACTTGGCCACGGCGCCTTAACAAGAAGGAAGGCTAACCGCTCCGGCTAGCCTTCCCAGGTGCTGAAAATGGAGCGGGAAACGGGATTCGAACCCGCGACTTCGACCTTGGCAAGGTCGCACTCTACCACTGAGTCATTCCCGCTCATTTGCCCTTCGCAGAGCACCCATCCCCTTAGCGCACCCCGCGAAATCTGTCAAGTTTTTTCGCCACATCGGCGCGGAGGCGCGTTTTGCGGGGGGTGCGAGACCGGCCGTGCAAGGTCCAAGGACCGGGTTTCAAGGTCGCCGGTTTTCTCCCGGCGGTTCTTAAGGTCCGGCGCGAAAGACGAGATCCTCTTCCCGGCGGAAGTCGAGAAGGTGATGGACGATCTGCGGCGGCGGATCGAGATCCCACATGATTTCCCGATCGGCCTGACTGTAGGTTTGGCGCTGGCCGTTCCAGCTATGGGGGCCGTAGATGTCGGAAACGGATCCCAGCCACTGGATGAATATCGAGAGAAAAAGAAGCAAGGCGAAAGCGGTTTTGGCGGAAACGCGCCGCAGAGATTCCAGAACCGGCGGCAGAAGCAAGGCCAGATAAGGCGCGGCGTCCGTCATGAAGCGCGGTCCCCAGCAGAAACCGCCCCACCATTCCCACCGGAAGGCCGAAACGAACAGCACCCCGACCGCGCCGGAGCCCCAAGCGCAAAACAGTCGGCGACGTTCCGGCGTCGTCGCGCCGTCCGGCCGGGCGCGCCGGCCCTTTACGGTCAGCCAGCCGGCCAGAAACAGCAGGACCGGCGAATAGACGAACAACCCTCTTGAAGGGCTGAACAGCAAACCGAAAATGCCGGGCAGGGGATTCCAGACCCACTGGGAGGGAACGCCCCGCGCGGCGACGGAGGCCTCGCTCATGATGGTCTGTCCGAAGGCGGACCACGAACCGAACTGCACGGCGTTGTAGGCGAGTTGCACGGCGCCCAACGCGGCCAGGGGCAGGGCGAAGAGCCAGACGCGGCGTCCGATCGCCGGCAGCCACCAGGCGATCGCCAGTCCGAGCGGAACAAGATCGGTCGGCCGCACCAGCGCCGCCAGGCCGGCGGCGCATCCGGCCAGAAGCAGGGCGGCGGCGTTTTGCGGCGCGCGGACCAGGAGCCAGACCGGCAGAACAAACAG
>QZKR01000129.1 GCA_003598065.1 Myxococcales bacterium
GCCGGGCCGGCCGGCTGGCCGCTTAGGGGGCAGATCTCGCGCTCGGCCGCCGTCGCCGGCGGCGCGTACCAGGCCGCGTCGGAAGCGCCGGGCAGCGTATTGAAGATGGCGAACAGAAGCGGCGCGGCGGCTTCCGAGCCCACCAGCTCCGGCGCGCCCGCGCCCGAGAAGTTGCCGGCCCAGACGCCGACCGTCCAGCGGCGGTTGTAGCCGATGCTCCAGGCGTCGCGATGGCCGTAGGACGTGCCCGTCTTCCAGGCGACGGTCGGCTGGTTGACGGCGAAGCGCCAGGCGCGCGGCAGATCCGGCCGGCGCAAATCGACGAGAATGTCGGCGAGCAGGTAGGCCGCGCCCGGCGAGATAAGATGCGGCCCGGAGCGCTTGGGATCGTCGGCCAGCACGCGCACCGGCCGCCATTCGCCGCCGCGCGCCAGCATGGCGTAGAGGTTGCTCAGCTCCAGCAGGTTGACTTCGCAGCCGCCCAAAACCATCGACAGACCGTAATCGCTTTCCGGACGCGTCAGGGTGGTGACGCCGGCGCGGAGCAGAAACGGATACAGGCCGTCGCGGCCCAGACGGCTCACGAGGCCGACCGCCGGGACGTTGAGCGACCAGACGAGCGCCTCCCGCAAGGGGACGAGGCCGCGATACTGGCCGTCGAAGTTTTCGGGGGAGTAAGCCCCGTAAGCGGTCGGCGTGTCCACTAGCGCCGTGTCCGGCGTCGCCAGGCCGCGATCCATCGCCAGCGCGTAGACGAACGGCTTCAAGGCCGAGCCGGGCGAGCGCGGGGCGAGCGCGCCGTTCACCTGGCCGTGATGGGATTCGTCGAAGAAATCGCCGCTGCCGGCGAGGGCCTGCAATTCGCCCGTTTCGCTGTCGATGACGACGGCCGCCGCCTGGTCGATGCCGCGCCGCCGCAGGTCGGCGACGTGGACGCGCAGGAGCGCTTCCGCCTGCCGCTGAATATCAGCGTCGAGCGTGGTCGGCAGCACGCCGCGCTCGGGGTATCGAGTCCGCAGCCAATCGGCGGCGTGCGCGGCGGAAGCGGGCATGGAGACGCGCCGCGCGGGGACGGCGGCCGAGGCGGCGTCGGCCGCCTCCGGGGCGGAAACGACGCCGCGCCGCTGCAGGATCGTCAGCAGCTTGTCGCGCGCCTTTCCCGCCGCCTTGGGGTGGCGGTCGGGGCGCGTGCGCGAGGGCGAGTTGGGCAGGGCGGCCAGAAGCGCCGCGTCGGCCAGGCCGAGTTCGCGGGCGTCCTTGCCGAAATAGGCGAAAGCGCCCGCGCCCACGCCGGCGAGGTTGCCGCCGTAAGGCGCAAGGTTGAAATACAGCTCCAGGATCTCGCGCTTATCGAAACGCGCCTCGATCTGCAAGGCGCGGAACGCTTCAACAAGCTTGGCGGCGAGTGTGCGCGGCTTCGGCTCGATAAGTCGCGCCACCTGCATGGTCAGGGTCGAGCCGCCGGAAACGGTGCGCCCGGCGCGCAGATTCTGGACCAGGGCGCGCAATAGGGAAGCCGGGTTGACGCCGGGATGCCGGAAAAACCAGCGGTCCTCGTAGGCGACGACGAGGCGCACGAGGTCGGGCGACAGCTCGTCGAGCCGCTTATTGATGCGCCACGCGCCGTCGTCGGCGAGGTAGGCGCGCAACAGCTTGCCGTCGCGGTCGAGGACGACCGGCGAGAAGGGCGGGCGCAGCTTCTCCACGGGCAGCGGAAAAAGCGCGTCCGTGGCGAGCGCCAGCGCCGCGGCGAAGAGCAGCGCCGCGGCAATCCGTTTCGGCCAGCGCCAGCGCACCGCGTTCTCCCTACGGCGCGAGCGGCCGCACGACGATCGCGCCCGAGGAGGCGAGGCTGTTTTTCACCGGATCGTACATCGCCTCGGCCTTGATCGGCGGCAGGGCGAAGCGGCCCGCCGTCACGGCGCGCAGCGCGTAGCGGAAAACCGCCTTTTGATTTTCCGCCAGCGAGGCGAAAAGCACGAGCCGGTCGTCACGCAAGTCCATATAGCTTGGGTAAAGGCGGGTCGAGGATTCGTCTTCCGACTCCCACTCGAAAGCTTCGCGCGAGGCCAGGCGCGGATTCTCGATCTCCAGGCCGCCGGGCAGAAGGTCGGTGACGACGACGTTCTCCAGCGCCTCGCTCGCCGTCAGCGTAATCTCGGCGACGACGAGTTCGCCCTGCTTGAAAGCTTCCGCGCCGAGTTCCTGGCCGTTCTTGTCGAGGTAGCGGCGGCGGACGGCGAGGTCGATGTCGTGCTCCTTGACGCCGCCTTTCGTCGGCACGCCCTCCACCTGCCAGAAGTAGTAGGCCGCGCCGGTCCCCTCGATGGCGATCGTCAGATTCTCGCCGGCGAGCGAGGCGTCGTCCAGCGTAGTCCCTTTCTCGTCGAACTCGGCGACCGTGGACATGAGCCCCTTGGAAAGCTTGCCGGTGAAGCGCGCCTCGGGTTCGCGGCGGTAGATCTTGCCCAGGGCCAACAGCGCCACGGCGTGATCCTGCGTCGTGCCGTGGCGGTCGATTTTCACCGTGTCGAGCAGCTTCTGCGTCAAAACGGCCACGGCGGGATTCTGCGGCTCGACCTCGGCGAGCGTGGCGAGAATCAGCGCCGTGCCCCGTTCGGGGGAGTTGAAGTTGCCGCCCGACTCGCGCTTGGCCGACGACGGCGCGATCGCCGCCGGCAACAGCGCCTTGGCGGCGCGGGCGTTGCCGGCGTGGTGGAAGGCGGCGGCCAAGAGCAGGCGCGGGTAGTCGCCGAGCCGGTCGAGGAGATTGTCCTTGAGGTAGGTCATCGCGCCGACGTCCGGCGCGCCGGCGAGGGCGAGCAGGTAAAGGGCGTAGGCGCGCCGCTCCAGATTCCGGCGGCCCTCGGGGCTCGCCGCGTCGGCGACGCCCTCGGCGACCAGCGACTTGAGCCGCGCCCGCAGCCCGGCGCTCGTCCGCTGGGAAACGACGAAGCCGGCCTTCTCGGCTTCGATGAGGAAGTGCCCGGCCCAGAGCGTCGCCCAGGGGTAGTCCTCGCCGCCGCCCGGCCAGTAGGCGAAGCCGCCGTTGGTCAGCTGCATCGCCTCCAGCTTCTCGATGGCGCGGTTCACGTAGTAGTCGGCGCTTTTGTCGGCGAAGAGACGCGGCTCCGCCTGGCGCGCCAGATCCTTGAAATAGAGCAGCGGGAAGGCGGCGGAGGTCGTCTGTTCCACGCAGCCGTAAGGGTAGGTGAGCAGATATTGCAGGCTCGCGCCGAACTGCGCCGCCGGCAGGGCGGAGACGGCCAGCCGCAGCCGCGCCGTGCCGGCAAGATGACCGCCGGGGAGTTTCAGCGTCGCTTTCTCGCCGGCCGGGACGCGGCCGCTGCCGGCGTCGATGACCAGCGGGTTCGGCGGGCGCACGACGACGTCGGCCGTGCTTTTCGTCGTCGCGCCGTTGCCCGACGCCTCGACCGTCACCGTCGCCGCGCCGGCCTCCGGCTTGACCTCGGCTTCGAAAACGACGACGGCCTCCGCGCCGTCCTTGAGCGACACGCGCTGCGCGCCGTTTCGCACCGCGACGGGGCCCGTGGTCGTCGCCTTGATCTCGAAGCTCCCCTCGCGGCCGGTTTTGTTGTAGACCGACACCGGCAGCGCGAACGCATCGCCCGGCGCGAGGGCGCGCGGCGCGGTGGGCGAGAGGACGATGGCGTCGGCGACCGTCGTCGCGGTCTGTGCGCCGGCGAAGCGGTCGCGGTCGAAGGCCACGGCCATGATCCGCAGCGAGCCGTTGAACTCCGGCACGCTGAAGGTCGCCTCGCCCCGCCCCTGCGCGTCCAGTTGCACGAGCCCCGACCAGAGCGAGACCGGCTTGACGCGCTTGATCGCCACGGGATTGAGGTTTTTCTGCCGCGCCTCCTCCATCGCGTCGCCGCCCTCGCCCTTCTTGCGCTTCGCGCCTTTCAGCTCGGGCAGCAGGAAGCTGTAAAGGTCGTGCGTCGCCACGGCGAGCCGCTGGCGGGCGAAAAAGAATTTCAACGGGTCGGGCGAGGCGAAGCCGGTCAGCTGCAGAATGCCCTCGTCCACGGCGGCGATCGTCGCCCAGGCGCTTCCCGAGCCGCCGCCCACGCTCAGGCGCACGGTGAGCGGGCGGTTGGGCCGCATCTCGGCGGGCGCGTCGAGCGTCACGGCGAGCTTGTGCCGCGAGTGATCGACGAACAGGGGATAGACGCCGAAGGCGCGCGCCGGGGCGTAGGGTTCGAGGCTCTCCACGGAGCGGATCAAGGTCGCCGAGACGTAGACGTTCGGGGCCCAGTCGGCCTCGACGGCGAGCGGCACGGTGGCCGTGTTGCCGTCCATGGAGACGATCTTCGTCGCCATGACGCCGGCGCGCTCGACGGTGAGGATCAATTTGCCGGCGAAGGGCGCGCGGACGATCGCCTGCGCCGTCTCGCCCGGCGCGTAGGCTTTTTTGTCGAGATCGATCTGCAGCCGGTCCGGCATGGACATCGCCCACGGCGCGTAGCCCCAGCCCGAGGCGTAGAAGGAGACGGCGGCTTTGTGCCCGCCGTCCTTGGCCGTCGCCACGACGCGCCAGGCGCCGAACTCCTTGGGCGTCAGCGAGACGGAGACGGGCTTGTCGCCCGTCGTCGCCTCCGTCGTCTCGACCCGCTCCTCTTTGCGCTCGGAGACGTAGCGATAGAAACCCCTGTTGTCGCGCTGCAATGCGGTGTGCCAGATGACGCGGTAAAGCTCCACCGTCACGGCCTTGCCGGACAAGACGCGACCGTCGGCATCGAGCGCGACCAGCGAAAACGCCGCCGGCTTGCCCGGCTCGGCGTAGCCTTCGGCTTCTTTCTTGACGCCGACATAGAAGGGGTAAGGGTGGACTGGCAGGCTAAGCTGGCTGGAGACGGCGCGGCCGCCCTCGTCGTGGACGGTGGCGGAGACGATCGCCGCCAGCGAGGAGGGCGGGCGGACCTCGGCCGGCAGAGCGAGCGAAAAGCCGGCCTGACCGTCCTCGCCGAGCGCCGCCTCGCCAAGCTCGATGGTCGTCGTCTCGAAAGTCGCCGCGTCGTCGTAGAAAGAATAGGTTCCGTAACTCGCCGGCTCGAAGCGGCTCGCGGCGAGGCGCGCCGTCGCCTCGACGCGGCGGCCGGCGGCGGGCGGACCGAAGAGCAGCGTGCCCTTGACCGTCAGCGCCGCCGTTTCGCCGGCGCGGTAGGCGGGCTTGTCGGCCGTCAGCTTGACGTTGATCCGGTCGGGAACGAAGTCCTCGACGAGAAAGGTCGTTTCGCCGAGCGCCGCCTCGGTGGCCATCAGCAGCTCGGCGCGCCAGCGGCCGGTCATCGCCCAGGCGGGGACCTCCAGCGCGAACTCCAGCGCGCCGTGCGCCGGCAACGCGGCCTGGAAAGTCTTGAAGATGCGCTGATCGGGGCCGCGCACGACGAGCTTGACCGGCATCGACGGCGGCAGGCCCAGCTCGGCCGTGCGCACGACGGCGACGAGATGGGCCGTGTCGTCGGGGCGGTAGACGCCGCGGTCGGCGTAAATCCAGGTGCGGTACTGGAACGCCTCGGGCGCGGCGAGGCCGCCGACGTCGAAATCGCCGCTGGGGACGACGCTGTCGGACAGCCGCAGGAACGTCATGTCCTCGCCCTTCTGAACAACGATGGCGTAGGGCTCGAAGTTCTTTTTAAGCGCGGCGAGATTGGGGAGGCGCGCCTGGCCTTTCTCGTCGCTGCGGACGACGGCCAGTTCCTGGTTGTTGAGGCTCATGAGGCTCACCGTCGCGCCGGCGACGGGATCGAGCGTCTTCAACGAATTGGCGAACACCCACAGCGCGTCGGGCGCGGCCTTGACGACCAGGCCGATGTCGGTGGCCAGGACCCACTTCTGGTCGCGCCGCTCGCTCTGCGGATCGACGGCGGTGACGAGAAAGACGCCCTTGTGGCGCCCGCCGCCCGCGAAATAACGCTTCAGGTCGATCGGCGTCGCGGCTTTCTCGTTTTGCCGCGACGTTACCGACAGCTCTTCTTCCTTCCCGATCGTCTGGCCCAGCGCGTCGAGATCGGCATAACCGCCGTAGTAGTAATCATCGCCGTAATAAGAATCGTAGTAGCTGCCGCGCGCCAGCGAGCTGTTGAGGAAGAACACGAGGTTGTTGGGGAAGATCTTGGCCACCGAGACGCGCAGCGAGGAGACGTTGATCGTCTCCACGCCCACCGCGCCCGCCCCCTCGCGCGGCAGATAGTAGCCGGGGGAGGCGAATTTGACGGTCGGCTCGTAGTCGGGGATCAGCACCTCGCGCGTCAGGTCTTCCTCCAGGACGGCCCCGTCGTCGGCGATGAAGCCCTTCTTCACCGTCACCGAGTAGGACTGGCCCGGCTTGAACTCGGCGACGATCGCCGCGCCGCGCCAGGCGTCGCCCAGGCGGTAGTCGATGGCCGGCGAGACCGAGAGGTAGGGCTTGGCCGCCTCAAGCTGAATGTAGGAGGAGAAGCGCACGACGATGGCGAAGAGATCGCCCTGCTGCTCGGGCATCACCTCCTCGACCTTGAGCGTCTTGCGGCCCTCCACCTTGAGCGTCAGCGTCGCGCCGGCGGCGAGGCCGGTGTTGCCGGCGACGGCCGGCAGGCCCTTGGGGAAGGCGAGCGTCAGGTTGCGCGAGCGATCGACCATCGGCAGGGGATCGGTCGTCAACTGCATCGCGGCGGCGGGTTCGGTCTGCGTGACCGCATAGGCGAGGCGGCCCTCGTCCTGCAAGTCAAGTTCGAGGCTTTCGGAGAGCGTCTTGGGGGCGACGGGGTAATTGAAGGTCAGATCGACGATGACCTTCGCCAGCTTGCGTTTGAAATCGGTGTAGCTGATGTTGACCAATGCGTCCTTGATCGCGAAATGTTCCGTTTCGAAGACGAAGGTCTTCTCGCCGACGAGTTTCAAACCCGGAATGGCCACGGCGGCGTCTTTGACGCGGGCCTCGTAGCGCAGCCCGCCCGGCAGGGTTTCCTTGGGGTAGAAGCGCAACGTGTCGGGAGCGACCCATTGAAAACGGCCCTCGATCGGCGGCGCGAACTCCACGGGCGGCGCCGGCGGGGCCTGGCCGACCTGCGTGCGGTCCACAGCCATGCCGGAAAACTCGATCGTGATGTTGCCCTGGCCCCGCCCCTTGGCGCCGGCCTGGAAGTTGACGACTTTTATCTCGCCTGCGCCGGGCTGTCCCGCCCCGCCGCCGCAACCCGCGAGGGCGGCGAAGAGAAACGGCGACAGGCCGAACACGACCCACATCATCCGGACGCCCAAGGCCTTCCGCATGGCTTCCCCTTGCCAGAATGTAGGAAATAAACCCCTTCCGCTTTCCAAGGATGGTATAGCCCAAAGCGGCGGCTTTGACCATCCTCAAAGCCGGTTGAAATCGTAAAATCCGGTTCGCGTTTTGACGTGGATTGACAACGCCTCATGACAGCAAGTAAATTGGAACCGCTTTCGTAGCATTCCACGAGACAAACCGGCGACCGCGCTGGGGAGGGCGAAGCATGTCGGCCTTGCAAATCCTGTTTGCCGTCTGCGCCGGAACGGGCGGCCTCGCTTTTCTGATCTGGCTGATTCTGCAACTCATCGGCGTCGCGCACGATATCGGGCCGCACGCCGACGTCCCCGCCGACGTGGACGCCAGTCACGCCGGCTCCGATACGAGCTTCAAGCTCCTTTCGTTCCAGGGCGTCAGCGCCTTTCTGATGATGTTCGGCCTGGTGGGCCTGATTCTCCTGCAAACCGATCAGGGCGAGGTCGTCGCCACCATCGGCGCTCTTGTCGCCGGCGGCTTCGCGCTTTGGCTGATCGCCCGCATTTTTTCGCTCTTCAAATCGCTGCAATCCAGCGGCACGATCGACATGCGCCGCGCCGTCGGCCAGACGGGCTCGGTCTACCTGACGATCTCTCCGAAAGGCACGGGCAAAGTGCAGGTGACCGTGCAGTCGCGGCTGATGGAGTTCGCGGCCGTCTCGGAGAGCGGCGAGGAACTGCGCACGGGCGAGCAGGTGCGCGTGGTCCGGCTGATCAACGATTCCACCCTCTCCGTCGAGCGGCTGAGCGCCGCCGCGCCGCCGTTGTGAGGCGCTCGAACTATTCCGAACGATATTTTGATAAGGAGGCCCCATGTCCACCGCGCAGCTGACCGCCCTTGCCATCGTGGCCTTCGTCACGGTGGTGCTCTCGACCATCATTTTCCTGGCCTCGCGTTACAAGCGCTGCCCTTCCGACAAGATCCTCGTGGTCTTCGGCAAAGTGGGCGAAGGGCAGACCTCGCGCTGCATCCACGGCGGCGGCACGCTCGTCTGGCCCCTGATCCAGGACAGCGCTTTCTTGAGCCTGACGCCGATGACGATCAGCATTCCGCTGCAGGGCGCCTTGTCGCTGCAGAACATCCGCATCAACGTCCCCTCGACCTTCACGATCGGCGTCAGCACCAATCCCACGGTGATGCAGGCGGCGGCCGAGCGGCTTTTGGGCATCACCCGCAACGACGTCGAGGAGATGGCCAAGGAAATCATCTTCGGTCAATTGCGCCTCACCGTCGCCTCGCTGACGATCGAGCAGATCAACCAGGACCGCGAGAGCTTTCTGGAGGCGATCCGCAAGAACGTCGAGCCGGAACTCAACAAGGTCGGCCTCTATCTGATCAACGTCAACATCACCGACATCACCGACGAGTCCACCTACATCGAGTCGATCGGCAAGAAGGCGGCCTCCGAGGCGATCAACCAGGCCAAGATCGACGTGGCCCAGCAGGAGAAGCTGGGCGCGATCGGCGAGGCGGAAGCCAACCGCGTCAAGGAAATCAAGGTCGCCGAGAACTCCGCCGAGAGCGAGAAGGGCAAGAAGCGGGCCGAGGCCGACAAGCGCATTTACGTGCAGCAGCAGGAGACGCAGGCGGCGGTCGGCGAGGCCGAGGCGTTTCGCGAGAAGCAGATCCGGATCGCCGAAAACATGGCGCAGAGCGAGAAGGGCCAGAAGAAGGCGGAGGCCGACAAGCGCATCTACGTGCAGCAGCAGGAAGCCGAGGCCGTGCAGGGCGAGAACACCTCCCGGGCCCAGATCGCCGATTACGAGGCGACGCTCGCCGTCAAGCAGGCGCAGGCCATGCAGCAGGGCGAGGTGGCGAAACGGCAGGCCGAGGAGGAGGTCCAGAAGGCGCAATACCGGATGGAGCAGGAGCGGCTGCGCGCCGATCTGGTCGTCAAGCAGGAAATCGAGAAGCAGCAGATCGAAATCGCCGCCGCCGCCGAGGGGGAACGGCAGCGCCGCGTCGCCGCCGGTCAGGCCGACGCCGTGCTGCTCAAGTATCAGGCCGAGGCGAAGGGCGTCCGGCAGGTGCTCGACGCCAAGGCGGCCGGCTACGAATCGCTGGTGAAGAGCTGCAACGGCGACGCCAAGGCGGCCTCGACGCTCTTGATGATCGAAAAGCTGGAGCAGATCGTCGGCCTGCAGGTGGAGGCGATCCGCAACCTGAAGATCGACAAGATCACCGTCTGGGATTCGGGCGCGGCCGACGGCAAAGGCTCCTCCACGGCGAACTTTCTGGCCGGCATGATCAAGAGCCTGCCGCCCTTGCAGGAAATCGCCGGCATGGCGGGGGTGGAACTGCCGGATTATCTCGGCCGGATGAAGGACGCCGCGCCCAAGGACGAACGGGTGACGGTGAAGCGGTAACGGCGGCTAAAACCAGTATCATTATGAAATAAGCCGTCTTCCCGGCCCTTCGAGACGGCGGGCCGTTTATCCTGAGGAGCCCATGAAATGGGCGTCTCGAAGGATCGGCCCGCCTCCTCAGGGACACGGGAAGACAACGCGAAATGGATAAAACTTGCTTTAACGCCTCTTCCACCCGGCCCAGGTGAGGGCGGGAAGCCCCTGGCCTACGAGCGTTTCGATCCGCAGGCCGTCGTCGGAGACGCGCGCCTCGCCGATCCGCGCCCACTGGCCTTCCTCGATGTGCGTCTCATCCCACGTATAAGTGGACACGCCGCCGAGCAGGTAAAGATCCGCCAGCGTTCCCGCGTCGAGTCCGGCCGTGTTCGGAAACGCCAGATGCGCGGCGTCGGGATCGTCGGCCGCGACTTCCGGCGCGAAGGCGACGAGCCCGTCCGGCGGGTCGGCGGAATCCACGAAGCAGGGCCAGCCGTAGCGCGCCGCATCCCAGACGAGCAGATCGATATCCTCGTAGGCGATGTCGTAGAGCGCCATTTTTTCCGGAACAAGAGAAAGCTCGACGCCGTTCGCCGTCAGCCGATGCGCCGCCGTCGGATCGCCGAGCGGATCGCGCGCCGTCGGGCCGGCCTTCGCCAGCCGCGCCGGCTCCTCAATGACGATTTCGCCGCCGAGGCCGAGTGCGACCGGGCAGGCGAGCGGGGCGAGATCGAGGTCGTCGGACTTGAGGAAGCGGAGGGCAAGGTGATCGACGCAGCGGCGCGCTTCCGGGACGTAAGCTATGTATTGGCCCGCCGTATTGCTGCGCACGGGCGAGAGGCAGGCCGAGGAGCCGTCGATGTTGTAAACGCAAAGCAGGGCGCTGACGCCCTTCAAGGGCGCGCCATTTTCGTCGCTCACGAGACCGGAGACGGATTGCACCGCCGCGCCGGCCTCGCAGGTCGGCGGCGTGCTTTCGACCGCATCATCTTCTTCGGCGGCATCCGCCTCGATTTCTTCGTCGCCGTCCTCCGGCGCATCGTCGCCGTCCGACGAGGCGTCATCTTCGTCCGTCGCCGCCGACTCGTGATCGCTGTCGCCGTCGCTTGAGGCAGCATCTGTATCGCCATCTGGCAATGTGTTGTCATTCGTCGCCGCCTTGTCGCAGGCCGAGGCGACGAGCAGGAGCAGCAGAAGAATCAGCGCCGTCAATAAGCGGGACACGATCGCGCCCATCTATTCGTTGTTGTCGCGGGCGATGCCGAGGAAATCGAGGTAATAATCCTCCGACTGCTCGGCGACGAGTTTCATGTCCGAGAGGCGCAGCGCCGCCGCCCAGGGGATCGAATTGAACATCCGGCTCTCCCAGATGACGCGCCGCCCGGCGGTGTTGTCCACGTCGGCGAGCCGCACGCCGCCGGGGCATTTGTATTGCTCCGCGTACTGGTTGGCGTACTCGTTGGTGGCCGCCCGGCCCTGGATCGTGCCGTCGCCCACCACGAACACCGCTTCGGCGTTCAGGGCGTGCAGCTGGTTCAAGAGGCCGTCCTCATTGCAGAAGCGGGTGCGCATGAAATCGGCGCAGGCGGAACACCAGCCGGCCGTGGCGATGATAAACAGCGTTTTGACTTCCGGATGGGCGCAGCGGTACTCGGCGAGGTTGAAGCCCGTCTGCTCCGCGCCCACGTAGGCCCCCGGCCAGCCCATCGGCGGCACGACGCCCGGCTTGGGGGACTCCTCGCCCGGCTCGGGGCCGATGAAGTAATAAGGGGCGTCGGGATACTCGCAACTCAAACCTTCCGGCGGCTCCAATTCCACATAGCCCGGCCCCCAGGCCGTGGCGGAGAATTCGAAGCGGGGCAGGCACCAGGTCTTGCCGCCGGGAACGGTGCGCGTGGCGAAGGTCTCGGAGTTGATCGTCACTTCGCGCAAAACGACGTTTTCGATCGCGCCGGCGAACGCCTGTCCCTCGGCGTCGCTGATGGCGCTGATGGCGATCGAACCGCCCGCCTTCGGCATGTAGGCGTGCTCGCACTCGCCCGCCTCGCAACCCTGGCGGATCAGCAGACACAGGCCGCAGTCGGCGTAGTCCGTTTCCTTCGCGCCGAGCGGATAGACGCCGGGGGCGGTCGGGCCGCCGTAGTCGCCGGTGTAGATTTCCACGGCGAGGACGTCGAGCGGCGTCGCGTCGCCGCTGCGGGCGTTGTAGACCCAGTAATCGTCGCCGCTGGAACTCTCGCTCTTTTCGGCGGTGGAAGCGGCGGCGAGAAAATCGTTTTCGTCGCAGGCGGGCGTGTCGCCATCGGTCGGCAGATCGCCGTCCGTGGGCGCGTCGCCGTCGCTGGGCGTGTCTCCGTCGGTCGGCGCGTCGCCATCCGTCGGTGCGTCGCCGTCCGTTGGGACGTCGCCGTCGCCGGGTTCGTCTCCGTCGGAGGGAGTTGACGTCTGGCACGAACATTCCGCGACGCCGTTTAAGGCGCGGCCGCAGCCTTCCGAAGCGAGACCCTGCCGGGTGCAGGCCAGGCCGCAATGGATCGCCGTCCACTGGCCCAATGCGCATTCGCAGAGGCTTGCGCCGATGCAGTAGGAAAACGCCCCCGCCGTACAGGCGCCCGCGCACTCGTCTGCGGACTGGTCGCCGTCCGCGGGAACGTCGCCGTCCGCCGGGGCGTCGCCATCCGGTTCGTCGCCCGATTCTTCGCCGGTTTCGTTGCATTGCAGGCCGAGGAAAATCATTCCCGCGAGACCGATGAGGACCGGAAAACGCCAGAGACGTTGCGTGCGCATGATGACTCCCTTGTTGTGCGTGGAAAAGGCGCAAACGCCGCTCTCAGACGGCGCGTTGTCAATTTAAGCGAATGGAAACGCCCGAAGAAGTGGGCTTTTTTCACGACACCGGGTCGATCATCGGCGCACGGCTGATATTTGTCAAGGAAGCGAACGGCGGCGAACGTTCCGCCGCTTCCGTGGCGCCGACGTATGGACTAAAAATTATCCGTCCGACCCGTCGCTTGACTTGACATCGGCAAGCCGGGCCGCTAAGGTACGAACATGATGACGAGACGGATTCACCATCACCATCGGGGGAAGAACCGGAAGGCCGGATAAGGGTCTGTCTCCATCGCGAGATCGTTGACGCCGGCCTAGCAGGTCGGCGTTTTTGTTTTTCGTGAAGCGGAAAGGAGCGGCGCATGTCGAACGCACGGGCGCAAGATCATTTGCGGCTGGCCCTGCCCAAGGGCCGGATGCAGGAGGGCGTCTTTCGGCTGCTGGCCGACGCCGGCATCGCCGTCGAGGCCGACGGGCGCAGCTACCGGCCGCGCCTCTCGCTCGCCGATTTCGAGGCGAAGATCCTCAAGCCGCAGAACATCATCGAAATGCTGCACATGGGCTCGCGCGACGCCGGCTTCGCCGGGGCGGACTGGGCCGCCGAACTCAAGGCCGACGTGGTGGAGCTTCTGGACACGGGCCTGGACCCCGTGAAGCTCGTCGCCGCCGCGCCGACGCACATCCTTGTCGGCGGCCGGCTCCCCAAGCGCCCGCTCGTCGTCGCCTCGGAGTACGAGCGGCTGACGAAGGACTGGATCGCGCGGACGGGGCTGGACGCGACCTTCGTCAAGTCCTTCGGCGCGACGGAGGTCTTCCCGCCCGAGGACGCCGACTGCATCGTAGACAACAGCGCCACCGGCTCCACCCTGCGCGCCAACCGGCTGGACGTCGTCGATACGGTGATGACCAGCAGCACGCGGCTCTACGCCAGCCCGCGCGCGCTCAAGGACGCGGCGGCGCGCGGGGCGATCGAGCGGCTGGTGCTGCTGCTCAGGTCCGTCCTGGAGGCGCGGCGGCGCGTGATGCTGGAGGTCAACGTCTCCAAGGACAATCTCGAAGCGCTGGTCAAGCTGCTGCCCTGCATGCGGCACCCGACGATCGCGCCCTTGTTCGGCGAGGACGGCTTCGCGGTGAAGGCCGCCGTGCCGCGCGAGCAGCTGCCGGCCTTGATCCCGCAGATCAAGGCCCACGGCGGGACGGACATCGTCGTCACCGCCCCCGACCACCTGGTTCCATAAGCGAGGCCGCGCCATGCCCGATCGTTCGCCCGTCGCCTCGCCGTATCTGAAGAAGCTGGCCGCCTACGCCGTCGAGAAGGCCAAGGCCCCGACCGACCTCAAGCTCGACGCCAACGAGGGTCCGCGCCGGCCGGAGCTGGCGCGCCTTATGGCGGGCGAGGCCTTCGCCGAGCTGCCGCACCGCTACGTCAAGCCGACGGCGCTGGAGGCGGCGCTCGCCGCGCGCTTAAGCGTTTCGCCGGCGCAACTGCTCGTCACCTGCGGCGCGGACGACGCCATCGACCGCGTCTGCCGCGCCTATCTCCCGGTCGAACGCGAACTGCTGGTCGCCCGGCCGACCTTCGAGATGATCCCCGCCTTCGCCCGCATGTCGGGCGGGCGCGTCAGGACCGCGCCGTGGCTGGAGGGGCCGTATCCCGTCGAGGCGCTGCTCGCGGCGATCGGCGAGCGGACGGGCGTCGTCGCCGTCGTCAGCCCCAACAATCCGACGGGGCTCGTCGCCTCCGACGACGATCTGCGCCGCCTGTCCGCCGCCGCGCCGCACGCCGTGGTCATGGTGGACGAGGCCTACGGTCCCTTCGCCGACAGGCCGCTGACCCAGGCTGCGCTGGCCCTGCCCAACGCCGTCGCCGTGCATACCTTTTCGAAGGCTTACAGCATGGCCGGCCTGCGCGTCGGCTACGTCGCCGGCCCGGAAGCAATCATCCGCGTGCTGCGCGCCGTCGGCGGTCCGTACCCGGTGAGTTCGATCACGCTTGCCCTGGCCGAACGCTGGTTGCAGGAAGGCGAAAGTCTCGTCGCCGGTTATATCGCCAAGCTGCGCGAGGAGCGGCGCGAACTGGAGCGGCTCTTGACGCGCCTGGGCGCGCGGCCTTTGCCCTCGCAGGCCAATTTCGTTTTCGCCTACGTGAAAGATCCCGTCTGGATTCGCGATGCGCTGGCCGGTCTGGGCGTCGCCGTCCGCGCCATCGCGGCGGAGGATGATTTTCCCGGCGGCCTGCGCGTCACGCTGCCCGGCGACGCGGCGGATTTCGCGCGCCTGACGCGCGCCGTGCAAGCCGCTTTCGCGCCGCAGGCGCTGCTTTTCGACATGGACGGCGTGCTCGCCGACGTGTCGCGGTCCTACCGCGCGGCGATCATCGAGACGGTGCGCGCCTTCGGTGCGAACGTGACGGCGGAAGATGTGGCGCACGCCAAGGCCGAGCCCGATTCCAACAACGATTGGATCGTCACACAGCGGCTTTTAGCGCGGCACGGAAAAAAAGCGCCGCTCGACGCCGTCACGGAATGCTTCGAGCGGTTGTATCAAGGCGCGCCCGGCAAGCCCGGCCTGCGCGAGCGGGAAACGCTCATCCCCCCCTTGGCCTTGCTGGAGCGCCTCGCCGCACGCTGCCCGCTCGGCGTCGTCACCGGCCGGCCGCGCGGCGACGCCGAACGCTTTCTCGACAAGTTCAAACTCAACGGCCTTTTCAAAGCCGTGGTTTGCCTGGAGGATGGACCGAAGAAACCCGACCCCGCGCCGGTGAAGCTGGCGCTGGAACGGCTCGGCGCAACCGCCGCCTGGCTGATCGGCGACGCGCCCGACGACATGAAATCGGCGCGCGCCGCCGGTGTCGCGCCGCTCGGCGTCGTCGCTCCCGAAGACCGGAAAGACGCGCTCGCCGCGGCGCTCCATGCCGCCGGGGCCAGCCGCATTCTCGACGACCTTTCGCAAGTGGAGGATCTTCTGCCATGACGCGCGAAGCGACAATCCGCCGCACGACGAAGGAGACGGACATCGCCGTCCGCCTCGTCCTCGACGGCCAAGGCGAGGCGACGGTGAAGACCGGCATCGGTTTTCTCGACCATCTGCTGACCGCCCTGGCCTGTCACGCCCGTTTCGATCTGGAGCTGACGGCGAAGGGCGATCTGGAAATCGACGACCACCACACGGCCGAGGATTGCGCGCTGGCGCTCGGCCAGGCGCTCGATCGTGGCTTGGGCGAGCGGCGCGGCCTGGCGCGGTTCGGCTACGCCTACGCGCCCCTGGACGAAGCCCTGGCCCGCGCCGTGGTCGATCTCGCCGCGCGTCCCGTGGCCGTGGTCGATCTCGGCCTGAAGCGCGAGCGGCTCGGCGAACTGTCGGCGGAAATGATTCCCCACGTCCTGCAATCGCTGGCCGCCGCCGGCCGCCTGACGCTGCACGTCGATGTGCTGCGCGGCTTCAACGATCACCACCGCGCCGAGGCGGCCTTCAAGGCGCTCGCCCTGGCGCTGCGGCAGGCCGTGGCCGAGACGGGCGAGACGTCGGCGCCGAGCACGAAAGGAACGCTTTGATGGACGCGCCGCTCGTCCACGTCGTCCGCACCGGCACGGCGAATCTGGCCTCGGTGCTGGCCGGCCTGCGCCGCGCCGGCGCTCAAGCCGTCGTCGTCGAGGACCGCCGCGCCTTGGAGGCGGCGGCGATCGTCGTTCTGCCGGGCGTCGGCGCATTCGGCGCGGTGATGGCGCGGCTCGGCGAACTCGATCTTATCGACATGCTGCGCGAGCGTTTCACCGCCGGCCGGCCGACGCTCGGCGTCTGCCTCGGCCTGCAAGTGCTGGCCGAACGGAGCGAGGAGAGCCCCGGCGTGCGCGGTCTGGGCGTCGTCGCGGGCGCCGTGCGCCGCTTCCCCGACACGGTGCGCGCGCCGCAACTCGGCTGGAACCGCGTCGTCCCGCAGCCCGGCTGCGCGCTGCTTGAAGAAGGCTACGTCTACTTCGCCAACTCCTATCGGCTCGTCGATGTCCCCGCCGGCTGGTCGGCGGCGCTGGCCGATCACGGCGGACCCTTCGTCGCGGCGATGGAGAAGGGCGCGCTCCTGGCCTGCCAGTTCCACCCGGAACTTTCCGGCGACTGCGGCCTCGCGCTTCTGAAACGCTGGCTGGCCCGCGCCGCCGTGGAAGGAGGCGCGGCATGCTGACACGGCGGATCATCCCTTGCCTGGACGTGAAGGACGGCCGTGTCGTCAAGGGCGTGCGTTTCCAGGGCTTGCGCGACGCCGGCGACCCGCGTGCGCTCGCCGCCGAATACGAACGGCAGGGCGCGGACGAACTTGTCTTCCTGGACGTCTCGGCCACGCCGGAAGGGCGCAAGACGGCGGTGGAGACGGTGCGGCGCGTGCGCGAGGTGCTCGCCATTCCGCTCACCGTCGGCGGCGGCGTGCGCGGTCCGGCCGACGCCGGAGCGCTCTTGGACGCCGGCGCGGACAAGGTGAGCATGAACACCGCCGCCGTCGCCGATCCGTCGCTGATCGATCTGGTGGCGACGCGTTTCGGCGCGCAGTGCGCCGTGCTCGCCGTTGACGCCAAGGCGGCCGCGCCGGGCCGCTGGCAGGTGGTCGTCCAATCCGGCCGCGTCGATACGGGCAAGGACGTCGTCGAATGGGTGCGCGAGGCGGTGGCGCGCGGCGCGGGCGAGATCCTTTTGACGAGTTGGGACCGCGACGGCACGCGCTCGGGTTACGATCTGGAGCTTGTCTCCGCCGTCAGCCGCGCCGTGCGGGCGCCCGTCATCGCCTCGGGCGGCGCGAACACGCCCGAGCAGTTGGCCGACGGCGTGCGCGCCGGGGCCGACGCCGTGCTGGCGGCCTCGATTTTCCATGACGGCGATTGGACCGTCGCGGCCCTGAAAGTCAGGCTCGCCGCGATGGGGGTGGAGGTGCGCTTATGATCGTCCCCTCGATCGACCTGAGAAACGGCCACGCCGTGCAGCTGGTCGGCGGCAAGGAAATGGCCATCGACGCCGGCGACCCGCGCCCCGTCGCCGAACGCTTCCGGCTCGCCGGCGAAATCGCCGTCATCGATCTGGACGCCGCTTTGGGCGCGGGCGACAACGCCGTCGTCGTCCGCGACCTGCTCGCCCTCGCCGACTGCCGCGTCGGCGGCGGCGTCCGCTCCGTCGAGGCGGCGCGCGCCTGGCTCGACGCCGGCGCGGCGAAGGTGATCCTCGGCACGGCCGCGCGACCGGAGATCCTGCGCCAGCTGCCGAAGGAACGCCTTATCGCCGCGCTCGACGCCGAACACGACGTCGTCGTCGTCGAGGGCTGGCGCACGAAAACCGGCCAGCGCATCGTCGATCGCATGGCCGAACTGAAGGAGTACGTCGGCGGCTTTCTCGTCACCTTCGTCGAGCGCGAAGGGCGCATGGGCGGATTCGACCTCGACCGCGTGAAGGCCCTCGTCGAGGCCGCCGCGCCGGCGCGGCTGACCTACGCCGGCGGCGTGACGACGGCGGAGGACGTCGCCGCCCTGGACCGGATCGGCGCGGACGCGCAGGTGGGCATGGCGCTTTACTCCGGCCGGCTGTCGCTCGGCAACGCCGTCGCCGCGCCGCTCGTCTCCGACCGGCCGGACGGGTTGTTTCCCACCGTCGTCGCCGACGAGCGCGGCGTGACTTTGGGCCTCGTCTATTCGAGCTTCGCCAGCCTCGCCGCCGCCATCGAAAAGCGCCGGGGCGTCTACCATTCGCGGCGGCGCGGCCTGTGGGTGAAAGGCGAAACCTCGGGCGACCTGCAGGAGCTTTTGCGCGTCGATCTCGACTGCGACCGCGACGCGTTGCGCTTCACCGTCCGCCAGTCGGGCGCGGGCTTCTGCCACACGGGGACGCGCAGCTGCTTCGGCGAGGACGGCGGTTTGGGCCGCCTGGCGCGCCGGCTCGCCGAGCGGCTGCAAAACGCGCCCGCCGGCAGCTACACGCGCCGGCTGCTCGACGACCCGGAGCTTTTGCGCGCAAAGCTCATCGAGGAAGCCGGCGAACTCGCCGAGGCGACGACGCGCGAGGCCGCCGTCTGGGAAACGGCCGACCTCTTCTACTTCGCGCTGGTCGCCCTGGCGCGGCGGGGCGGCTCGCTCGCCGACGTCGAGCGCGCGCTGGATCGGCGCGAGCGCAAGCTCACGCGCCGGCCCGGCGACGCGAAGCCTGACAAGGGAGGCGGCGCATGACCGCCATCCGCCTGCGCCGCGTTACGCCCGAGCAGTTGCCGTCGCTGGCTCGTCCCGCCGTCGATGCCGAGACGGAAACCGCCGTCCGGCCGATCATCGAGGACGTGCGGCGGCGCGGCGAAGCGGCGCTCGTCGAGCAGGCGCGGCGCTTCGGCGATCTCGCGCCCGACGAATCGCCGTATAGGACAACGGACGAGTTGGCGCGCGCCCTGGATTCGCTTGGCGAAGACGAGCGCGGCCTGCTCTTGCGCACGGCGGCGCGCATCCGATCCTTCGCCGAGGCGCAGAAGGCGACGCTGAGCGCGCTGGATATTCCCGTTTCCGGCGGTCGCGCCGGGCATATGCTCGCGCCCGTCGCCGCCGCCGGCTGCTACGCCCCCGGCGGGCGCTTCCCGCTGCCGTCGTCCGTGTTGATGACCGCCGTCGTCGCCCGCGCGGCGGGCGTAAGCAGCGTCTGGGTCGCCTCGCCGCGCCCGACGGCGCACACGCTGGCGGCGGCCGCCGCCGCCGGGGCCGACGGACTCCTGGCCGTCGGCGGCGCGCAGGCTATCGCCGCGCTGGCCTACGGCGCGGAGCCGGTCCCGCCCTCGGACGTCGTCTGCGGGCCGGGCAATCGTTTCGTGACGGCGGCGAAAAAACTTGTCGCCGGCGACTGCGCCATCGACATGCTCGCCGGACCCTCCGAACTCGTCGTGCTGGCCGACCACACGGCCGATGCGGAAACGATCGCCGCCGATCTCCTGGCCCAGGCCGAGCACGATCCCGAGGCGCGGCCGATTCTCGTCACGCCCGACGCGACGCTGGCCGACGCCGTCGATGCGGCGCTGGCGCGGCAACTGGCGACCCTGCCGACGCGGCCCACGGCCGAGCCGGCGCTGCGGGGGGGATTCTGCGTGCGGGTGCGAGATCTCGACGAGGGAGCGCGCGTCTGCGACAAGCTCGCCCCCGAGCATCTACAGGTGATGACCGCCGACGCGGACACCGTCGCCGCGCGCTGCCGGCATTACGGCGCGCTGTTTATCGGCGCGCAGAGCGCCGAGGCAGCCGGCGACTACGGCGCGGGGCCGAACCATGTGTTGCCGACCGGCGGCACGGCGCGCTTCGCCGGCGGGCTGTCCGTGTTCAATTTCCTGCGCGTGCGGACCTGGCTCAGGCTCGACGACGGCCCCGAGGCTCAGACGCTGCTGCGCGACGCGGCGGCCCTGGCGCGGCTGGAGGGCCTGGAAGGCCACGCCCGGGCAGCGGAAAAGCGGCTACGCTAGTGCGATGTTGGAGCAGGTTTCTCCAAGCGTTTTCCGATCGCAGTTCCAACGAATTGAAAGATGTGGGTTTGCGTTGGAGCAGGTTTTCCAACCTGCTCCAAACATTTTCCGATCACAATTCCAACGGATCCAAAGGTATCGGTCCAGGTTCGTTCCTTAGGTAATATCTCGCTGACGACCAGTACCAATCTTCCGGCTGATAGACATACTGCTTGCGCACGGGATTGTTGTGTATGTACTCCAGCTTTTGCCGGAAGAATTTTTCCTCCTCGATCAGCTCAGGCATATTCGTGCGCCGCCAAATCTCGTGGCTTCCCTGTTCGGTCTCAAAAAGCTCCAGCGCTTTCGGCTCATGCGTTCTCACATTGTCCAGCAGAGCCCTTGATGTAAAGCGCTTGAAAGCGTGCACGAAACCGGCCACATCCGGCGCGTGGACGATCAGGTGCAGGTGATTGAGCATGAAGACGTATCCATACAACCGTACTTTTTTGTTTTCACGGCAGAAGCGCAACGATTGAGCCAGGATCTCCCATCGTTGGAATCGGTCGAAGAGGTAATACCAGCGGCGGACGGTAGGGGTGATGAAATACACTCCATCGGCGAGGGCTTGCTTGATGCGGATAGACGGCATGAGCCTACATTAGCAGATCAGCTTGAAGTCGTCGAAAG
>QZKR01000146.1 GCA_003598065.1 Myxococcales bacterium
AATTTGCCATGCGTTGCGGTCTTGGTCTTCAGGAAACCTTTTCCACCGCCTTGAAGCGCCTCGCCGACCGGGGCTGGCTCGAATGGCGCGGCGAAAACGGCGACCGAAGCGTCCGCTTGACGGAGGACGGCCTGCTGTTTTCTAATGACGCGTTTCTCGAATTCTTTTGAAGGCTTGCTTGACAGGGGGGGGCCGGATGATTACTCTTCTGTAACGTGTCCGCCTGGAAGCGGCGGTTGGCGGCAGGAGACGTTTCTTTTTCCGGCGGACGAAAGTGGAAGCGTCTTAAAACTCCGGGGTGTTGTTGTAATGGCGGAGAAAAAAAGGCAAACAGGCGAAATCGATCTGGAGGATCTGGACAACGGTCTGAGCGGCGACGCCTTGGCCAACGCCATCAACAGCGCCTTGCAGGACGCGGAAGCGGCCATTTCCCGACGGCAGCCGCAAGCGGCCGACGACGTCGTGATCGATGTGGAGGAAGTGGAAGAGACGCCGAAGACGGCCGAGACGCCTGCCGCCCCTGCGCCTCAAGGTCTGGCCGAGATCCCCGGCGAAAAAACAATCACCGAGTCCGGGCCCACCAAACGGGAAGAAGAACTCTACGAACGCCTGCTGCGCATGACCGCCGATTTCGAAAACTACAAGAAGCGCGTCGCCCGCGAAAAGCAGGATTTCGCCAAATTCGCCTATGAAGACCTGGTGGCCTCGCTTCTGCCGGTGATCGACAATCTGGAGCGCGCGCTGGCTCATTGCGAGGAATCGAAGGACATCAACGCCCTCGCCGACGGCGTGGGCATGATCCACCGCCAGATTCGCGACGTTCTGAAGAAATTCGGCGTGCGCGTCATCGAGAGCGTCGGCAAATCCTTCGATCCGACGAAGCACCAGGCGGTGCAGATGATGGCCTCCAAAGAATACAAGGCCAATACCGTCATCCAGGAATATCAGAAAGGTTATTTCCTGCACGATCGTCTGGTGCGGCCGGCGATGGTCGTCGTCGCCTCGGGCGAGGCGGCTGACGATGAAGCGGATCTGCCGACTCTGGACGACGGCGCATCCGACGCCGGCGGGGAAACCCAGGAAAAATCCGAGCCGTTGGACCGCAACTAACGGCCTCAGGGCTTTAATCGAGAAATGTCGTGGATGGGGATCCACCGAGGGCGAGCGAGGAGAACGTAAATGGGTAAGGTCATCGGCATCGATCTGGGGACCACCAACTCGTGCGTGTCCGTGATGGAGCAGGGCGAACCCGTGGTTATCGCCAACTCGGAAGGCTCGCGCACGACGCCCTCGATGGTGGCGTTCACCGAGCAGGGCGAACGGCTCGTCGGCCAGATCGCCAAGCGGCAGGCGATCACCAACCCCGAGAACACGATCTACGCCATCAAACGGCTGGTCGGCCG
This sequence comes from Myxococcales bacterium, assembly GCA_003598065.1. GTDB lineage: Bacteria > Myxococcota_A > SURF-8 > SURF-8 > SURF-8 > SURF-8. Next base: position 1,404 of record QZKR01000146.1, read on the forward strand.
CGTGTACGATTCTCCCGAGGTGAAGAAGGCCCAGGGGATGGTCCCCTACAAAATTACGCGCGCCTCCAACAACGACGCCTGGGTGCGGGTCAACGACAAGGACTACAGCCCGCCGGAAATCTCCGCCATGATCCTGCAGAAAATGAAGCAGACGGCGGAGGAATACCTGGGCGAGGAGGTGCGCGACGCCGTCGTCACCACCCCCGCTTACTTCAACGACAGCCAGCGTCAGGCCACCAAGGACGCCGGCCGCATCGCCGGACTCAACGTGCTGCGCATCATCAACGAACCCACGGCGGCGGCGCTGGCCTACGGCCTGGACAAACAGAAATCGGAGCGGCTGGCCGTTTACGATCTTGGCGGCGGCACCTTCGATATTTCGATTCTCGAACTCAACGAGGGCGTCTTCGAGGTCAAAGCCACCAACGGCGACACCTTCCTGGGCGGCGAGGATTTCGACGCCCGCATCATCGACTGGATGGCCGACGAGTTCAAGCGGCTGCACGGCATCGACCTGAAGAGCGACCGCATGGCGCTGCAGCGGTTGAAGGAAGCGGCGGAATCGGCGAAGCACGATCTCTCCTCGTCCATCGAGACGGAGATCAACCTGCCGTTCATCACCGCCGACAACACCGGCCCGAAGCACATGAAGCTCAAACTTTCGCGGGCCAAACTGGAATCGCTGGTCGATGACCTGATCGAAAAGACGATCGAACCGTGCCGGCTGGCCATGAAGGACGCCGGCGTGAAGCCGGAAGACATCGCGCAGGTGATTCTCGTCGGCGGCATGACGCGCATGCCGAAAGTGCAGCAGCGGGTCGAGGCGTTTTTCGGCAAGACGCCTTACAAGGGCGTCAACCCCGACGAGGTGGTGGCCATCGGCGCGTCGATCCAGGGCGGCGTGCTCAGAGGCGACGTGCGGGACGTGCTTTTGCTCGACGTCACGTCCCTGTCGCTCGGCATCGAGACGGTGGGCGGCGTGTTCACCAAGCTGATCGAACGCAACACCACGATCCCCACGACCAAGAGTCAGGTTTTCTCCACCGCCGCCGACGATCAGCCGGCGGTGTCCGTCCATGTCCTCCAGGGCGAGCGCGAAATGGCCGGCGACAACAAAACACTTGCCCGCTTCGAGCTGGTCGGCATTCCGCCGGCTCCGCGCGGCGTGCCGCAGATCGAGGTCACTTTCGCCATCGACGCCAACGGCATTCTCAACGTGAGCGCCAAGGATCTCGGCACGGGACGCGAACAGGCGATCCGCGTTTCCGCCTCGTCCGGGTTGAACGAAAACGAGATTCAACGCATGGTTTCCGAGTCCGAGGCCTTCCGCGAAAGCGACAAGCAGAAACGCGCCATCGCCGAGTTGCGCAACGAAGCGGAAACCCTGATCTACACCACGGAACGCGCCATCCGGGACTACGCCGACCAGGTCGGCGAGCAGGACAAGATGGATATCGAAATCGGACTCCGGGATTTGAAGCAAGCCCTCAAGAGTTCCGACGAAGCCATGATCCGCAAAACCTTTTCGACGCTCTCGGCGGCGTCGCACAAGATCGCCGAGATTATGTACGCCGAGGCGTCGCGCGCGGCGGAGAGCATCCCCCGTTCATCCGACGTCGAGGGCGAGGAAACATAAGCCCGGCGGCGGCCATCAAACCCACAAACGCTGGCGGCGCGACGGACGCCGGATGCGCCGGCCAGCGGTGAGATCCGATTTTGGCGACTCAGACAAAACGAGACTACTACGAAGTGCTGGGCGTGGCCCGCTCCGCCGCGCCGGACGAGATCAAGAAGGCTTTCCGCAAGCTGGCGGTCCAGTACCACCCCGACCGCAACAAGACCGACCCGGAAGCCGAGGAAAAATTCAAAGAGCTGGCCGAGGCTTACGACGTGCTCTCGGACGCGGAAAAGCGCGCCGCCTACGACCGTTTCGGCCACGGACTGGGCAAAGGCCCGGGTCCCGGCGGTTTCGAGTTCGATTTCGGCTCCTTCACGTCGAGCAACGCCTTCGCCGACATCTTCGGCGATCTGTTCGGCGACCTCTTCGGCGGTTCGCCTTTCCGCGGCCGCTCGGGACGCGGTCAGCGCGGGTCGGACCTCCGCTACGACATGGAGATCACTCTGGAGGAAGCGGCCGCCGGCATGGAGCGGGAGATAGAAGTTCCCCGCCACGAAACCTGCGAAACCTGCCGCGGTTCGGGCGCCAAGCCGGGCACTTCACCCGCTGTCTGCGGCCATTGCGGCGGCACGGGTCAGCTTCGCATGCAGCAGGGCTTCTTCACCATCGCCCGCGCCTGCGCCGCCTGCGGCGGCCGGGGAAGAACCATTCCCAACCCCTGCCCGTCGTGCAAGGGTTCCGGAGTGGAAGTGAAACGCCGCAAGTTGAAAGTGACTCTGCCGGCCGGCATCGATACCGGCCAGCGGCTCAAACTCCAGGGGCAGGGGGAAACGGGCGCCGGCGGCGGCCGGCCGGGCGATCTGTACATCGTGGTCGATATCGCCCCGCATCCGATTTTCGCCCGCCAGGGCGAGGACATCGTTCTCGACATGCCGATCAGCTTCGGCCAGGCGGCGCTGGGAGCGACGGTCGAGGCCCCCACGCTCTACGGCAAGGAAAAACTGAAGATCCCCCCCGGCACGCAGTCGGGCGCGGTGTTTCGGCTGCGAGGCAAAGGCATACAGCGGCTTGGAACGCTTTCCAAGGGAGACCAGCACGTCCGCATCCATATCGAGGTGCCCACCAACCTCACGGGCGAGCAGAAGGAACTGATCGAGAAGTTCGACGCGCTCTGCCGCCAGCAAAAGGACACTCTCCCGGAGCAGGCCAGCTTCTTCGAGAAGGTCAAGCAGTTCTTCGGCGGGTAGCGCTCGTTAGAAAATAAAAGCACCTAACAGAATAAAACCCGCTCCCTTGTCATCCCCGCCCCGCCTGCGCGGGGGCAGGCTCAGCGGGGGACCAAGTCATTATGTCACCCCCGCGAAAGCGGGGGTCCAGGCCGGAAAAAGCATGGGTTCCCGCTTGCGCGGGAATGACCCCTTCTGGATATGGTATCGTTTTGTTGGGAACTTTAAAAGAAAGCGATCAGGCCGCCGCCGGCTCTTTTTTGGGTGCGGAGTCTTTCGCCGGTTCGGCGGCGGGCTTGGCCTCGCTGCTGGTGTCGGCGGAGGGGGCGGCGTCAACGCTGCTTTTTCCTTCGCCGTTCGTTTTGCCGGCGTTACTGGCGCTGCTCTTGCCGCCGTTTCCCCTGAAATCGGTGACATACCAGCCGGTGCCTTTGAGTTGAAAAGAGGTTCGCGAGATCAGGCGATGCAAAGAGCCGTGCGCGCCGCAATCGCAATCGGTGAGCGGGGCTTCGTTGATTTTCTGCATCGCCTCGATCGTTTTCCCGCAGGCGTCGCACTGATATTCGTAAATGGGCATGAGTGACCTCCCTCACGCTGCCGTGGCCCAGGCGAACCTAAAATAATCAACTTTCAGCCGAATGCAAGCCCGGTTCCGCAAATTTTCGGCGAAAGGAAAACGAAACGGGGAGGCCGAAGCCTCCCCGTCGCGTGTCCGTGCGTTTGCCAGAATTACAGGCAGGCGCCGCCGACGACCGCCGGGTCCTCGCCCTGGGTCAACGGTATGCACATTTCGTCCTCACCCTCGCAGCTATTCGGGACCGGATCGCAGTACGACCAGCATACATTATTTCCCTGCTGATCCAACGGGAAACAGTAATGATCGGTGTCGATGCACTCCTCGTTCGGCGTCTCGCAGGAGGGGGCAGCCTCGTCGTAGCAGAGGCCCACGGGCTGGCCAGCGGGTCCGAAGTCGATGCAGGGGATCACGTCGGTGCCCGGGTCGCAAGTGTTGATGTCGCAAGTGGCGAGGCACTGCGTGCGAACGTCGCCTTGCGCATCCCGCACCGCGACGCAGATGAAGCCCTCGTCGCAGTCCTCGTCGGATTCGCAGTCGCCGGATTTGCAGAAGCACACGTCATACTGCTGCTCTTCGTCGAAGGCGCAGGAATCCGCGCCATCCGGGTAGCCAGCGTCTTCGCACACCGCGTTGCAGTCAATGGCTTCCCACTCGCTGGCGTCCTCATTGCACCAGCAGAGGAAGAGATCCGCCTCGGTGGAGCAGAAGGGGATGTCGGTGTCGGGGGCGCAGGCGCCTGTGCAGTCGGTCGGCACGTCGCCGTCGGGCGCGTCGTCGCCATCGGGCGTGTCGTCGCCATCGGGCGTGTCGTCGCCATCGGGCGTGTCGTCGCCGTCGGGCGTGTCGTCGCCGTCAGGCGTGTCGTCGCCGTCCACGGCGTCGGTGCAGAGGCAGTAATCGAAGTTGTATGCATCGCTCGCGCCGCAGCCGTTAGCCACTTTGCCCTGCGAGGAGCAGATGTCGTCGCAGCCGTAGAAGTTCCACTGGCCGCCTTCGCAGACGCACACGTCGTCGGTGACGCAGAACGACGTCTCGCTGGCCGCGTCGCACTCGCCGCTGCAACCGCCGCCGTCGCCGTCCGGAATGTCGCCGTCCTGGAAATCGCCATCGGGCAGCGAATCGCCGTCGGCGGACGTATCGCCATCGACATCGCCGTCTTCTTCTTCGTCGCTGCCGCCGCCCAGGCAACCGCTGAACGCCAGGCTCAGGGCCATGGTCAGAGCCAACAGGAACACCAGAATCTTCTTATCCATCGCTTGCTCCTTCTCTCGTGTTGGTAACCGTTCTAACGCAGACAATTCCACCTTTGCATCTTCTTCCAGAGTGGTGGCCCTCTTGATTTTATCGGGACGGGAACCCGCACCCTTCAGGTTCGAGGGGTGATGGTAGATGATACAACCGCGTATTGTCAAGAAAAAACTAAGGCTTTGCAAACTCGCAAACTTGACCTTTCGCCTGTGCGCCGATTGCCGGAATAGCGTTCCGTCCGGAAGCCTCTTTTTAGCATAGCCTTAGACAAGGCGGGGAGTGGTGCGGAAAGCCTTACGGGGTATTTTAGTTTTGGGTACACGTATGCAAAACGGAGGAACCGACATGAACCGCGACAAAATCTACAATGAAATCAAGGAGACCCTGGGAATCGTGCCGACTTTCCTCAAGTCGGTGTCCGACACCCGCCTGGCGCAGGAGTGGGAGTTGTTCAAACACGTCCAGCTCGAAGAAGGGGTGATTCCGGGCAAGTACAAGGAGTTGATCGGGCTCGGCATCGCCGCCGCGACCAAGTGCCATTACTGCACGCTCTTCCACACCGAGAAAGCCAAGCTCCAGGGCGCCACGGCGGCGGAGGTCGAAGAGGCGGTGTCTTACGCCAAGGAGACCTCCGGCTGGAGCACCTACATCAACGGGATGCGGGTCGATTACGAGCAGTTCAAGCGCGAGGTGGGTCAGATCGTCGAGCACATGAACCGCACGATGCGGTAGCCCGCCGTTCGCGGACGGTTTGACGGCGTCGGAGCGGGCCCTGCGGCCTGCTCCGATTCTTTTTGTCTTCTCCGGATGGGCAATTGCTTTGCTACGCTTTTGCCGTGTTGGAGCAGGCGTCCACGCCTGGTCCAAAACGTTTAGGAGCAGGTCTGGAGACCTGCTCCAACCGAAGCAATTGCTTTGCTACGCTTTTGCTAGGCGATAACTGGACTTTCCTTTTTATCCAGGATGCGGCCGCTCGCAGCCTCGATATACAACGTTAAGGCGGTGCCTTGCTGATTTTCGTCCAGGATGGGGAAATTGGATACAATCCAGACCACCGTTTTGAGGCTTTCGTCGTAACGGAGTTCGACCTGTAAAGGCTCGCCGTTGGCGTCCAGCCCTTCCGACTGGCCGATGCATTTGGCGGCGGCCGAGGTGATGAACTCCGAGGCGTCGCAGTCCTCGCCGCCGTCCGCTTCACAACGCGCCCGGGCCTCTTCCGGCGTCGGGACTGGGTAGCCGATATCCGTGGTTCCTTGGAAGGAAATGGGCTCGAAACCGTAGCCATTCTCCGGCGCGTAGGTTTCGATGCATTGGGTGATCTCAGCCGGCAAATCGTCGTTCCCACCGCAGCCGGCGAGGATCAGGACGAGGGAAAACAAAAATATTTCCAAATACTTCATGACAATCTCCCCGGAGCTTGAGATATAAACAACTGGAAGCAGGATGAAAACCGCCCAAATTTACAATTGAAAATGGGAAAGTCTATCGATGTTTCCATTCCATTATATTTTATTCTCCATTTGCTTTTATGCTTCAAATAATACAGCTGTATTTTAATCTACCGGAAGTGTCAAGCAAAAAAATCTGGAATGGACCGAAAAAGTAACCCCCCGCCCTTGCGGACGGGGGGTGCGGTTGGGGGTAGGGTGCGTATGCGCGGAAAGGCGGGGGCCCGTCGCGTGCGGGCCCCCGGGGGGAAACTCGCTTAAAGCTCCACTTTCTTGATGCCGGCCCAGCCGTAGGGGATGTAGAGCGCATCGCCCAAGCGCACCGCCTGGCCGGAGGCGTAGTAGTACCAGGAGTAGCCGTAGTTCGCCACCTCGCCCGAATCGACGACCGTCGTGTCGCCGTTCGCGTCCATGTAGACCGCGCTGAACGAGTTGCCGCGCTCGCCATAGGTGTAGCCGCGCAACAAGAGGCCGCCGCCGTCCACCTTGGACCAGGAGTCCGCGCCGTCGAGCGCGACCGTCCGTTCCAGGTCGCCCGTCGTCAGGCTGTAGATCTCCACTTTCATCGTCGCTTCGTAATCGTAGCCGTAATAGCCGCACTCGTCGTCCGAGACCACGCCGCCGTCCTCGTAGTAGCCCCAATAGCTCTGCTGACGGACGACGTAGATCCGGTCGCCGTCGATCTGCGCGCCGGCGAAGTAGAAGGGCTGCTCTTCCGGCGCGCCCTCGGCGTCCGTCGCCGCGAGTTTCGCGGCGAGTTCGGGCTCCGGAGGAGTATCGCCGCCGCCGGAGGAATCGCCGTCCACGGCCACGTCGCCGTCTACCGGTTCCGTCTCGTCGCCGTCGGTCCTCGGCGGTTCGTCCGGCTCCACCGTGTCGCCGTCGCTATAGCTGCCGTTCCACCAGCAGTACATGTCCTCGGTCAGCGGAATCGAAGCCAGCCGCGTGGCGCGCTCGCCGTCGTGGCTCAGGATCTCCAGGCTCAAAGAGCAGCCGGTGTAGTCGGGTTCGGTGGAGGGGATGTACTGCCGGTCGATGGAGGCGATGCGCCGCTTGTCCGCCGAGAGGCCGATCAGCTGGCCGGGGATGTTGATCCGCGCCGTTTCCCGCACGGCGGCCGGGTCGGAGGCGTCGAGCTTGACGGCGTAGCACTTCAAGAGCCGGCGTCCGTCCCCGTCGTCGCCGAAGAGGTCGCAATCGGGCGCCCAGACGGCCGCGCCGTCCTCGACGGCCTGGGTCTGGGCGTAATAGGAGTAGCCGAACAGCGGCGAAAGATCGCCCACATGGTCGGTTTTCCTGGCGTTCTCCAGGTCGGAGAGGTCGAAGAAGTCCAGGCCGTAGAGGACCGAGCCGTCCTCCTGCCATTCCGTCTCGGCCAGCGAGTAGAACACGTCGCCGGCGAGGAAGCCCTGGGTGTCGCCGTAGTAGTAATAGTAACCGTTCTGGTTCGCGGGCAGAGTGGCCGTGCCGAGGAAAACCGGAGCGGCGGGATTGGAGAAATCGAAGGCGTGGATCTTGCGGCCGCCTTCTTCTTCGCCGTAGCCGCTGAAGGCCCGGTCGCCGGCCATGTCCTCGCCGTACCACCAGCCGTAGTTCTCGGCAAATACGTAAACGCGGCCGCTTTCGTTGTGGATCGCGCCCGCGCCCCAGGAATTCGCCTGGTCGAGGATGTCGCTCTCCCAGATGGGCGTGTCGGACGGGTTCTCCGCGTCGAACTGCCGCAGCCGCAGGTTGCCGCCCCAGCCGTCGCTGGTGTCGCAGATCGCCGCGCCGCATTTCGACAGCGAGTTGACATAAGAGGCCAGCCGCGCCTCGGCCACGACTTTCGGCTTATCGAGATCGGAGTGGTCGATCAGTTGCAGCTTGGTTTCGGAAAGCGAGGCCAGGTAATCGCCGGCGACGAAGCCGCGCCGCACCGCCGTGTCGGAAACCACCGCGCCGTGCTTGACCAGCGCGTCGCCCTCGATGCCGATCAGGTTGAGCTGGTTGACGTAGGCGTACCAGTTCCCGTCCCAGCCGGAGGTGGGCACGAGGATCAGGCCCAGTTCGTCGTAAACCTTGAACGCTTTCCAGTCGTAGAGCGCTTCGCTCCAGCTATAACCCTCGCCGAGCGTCACCATCGAAAGCTGCGTCGGGGCGGTCGGGTCGGCGACGTCGAAGAGCGCCACCTTCGTCTTCCAGTTGTCGCTGTTGTCCACGCCCACGCCGTAGAGCCGCGTGCCGCGAATCTCCAGGTGCGTGGACCAGCCGGGGATCTCCAGCGTGCCGAGCACGGCCGGGTTCTTGGCGTCGGCGAAATCGACCACGAACAGGGGGTCGGTGTTGCGGAAGGTGACGATGTAGGCGCGCGTGCCCGAGTACTGCGAAGCGTAGAGGTTCTCCTCCTCCATGATCTTCAGGCGCGCCGACAGAACCACGTCGTCGGGATTGGAGACGTCGAAGGTCTCGAAATAGGTGTCGCCGTTCCAGCTTGAGGTCACCGAGGTGACGGCGAAGACGTCGCCCTGCTGGTGCATCTTGAAGCGGTCGGGGATGGTGGCCGCCGCGTCGAAGGTGTCGCGCTGGGCCATCAGGCCGGCGGGATCGGAGATGTCGATGTAGGTGATTTCGCTGTGGCCGCCTTCTTCCCAGCCGTACCAGTCCCAGCCGGGCGTGGCCACGAACATCGCGTTCTGGTTGACGTAGACGCTCCAGCCGCTGCCCTGGAAGGAAAGGCTGTCGGCGAGGTAGACGTTCTTCGGATCGGCGATGTTGATCGAGGCGATCTCGATGGTGTAGTCGCTGTCTTCCGGCTGATGGCACCAGTCCCACCACGGCTGCACCGAGGCGACGACGTAGACCACGTCGCCCACCAGCCGCGAGTCGTTGAGCGTGCCGGCGATCGGGAACTGCTCGACGATCGCGGGCTCGGCGGCGTCGCTGACATCGACGGACACCACCCGGCTGGCGGAGCGCAGCGTGTCGCCTTCCTCCTCGATCAGATTGGTCAGGAGAATGACGGCCACGCCGTTCTCGACGAACATTTCCTTGGGGTAGCCTTCCAAGGCCAGCCGGCCGACGACGCGCATCTTGGCCGGGTCGGAAAAATCGACGATCGCCAGGCCGCGATACTGGTTGAGCACGTAGATGTAGGTTCCCGCGACGCGGAACAGATCGGCCTCGACGATTTCTCGTTCGCCGTCATCGCCGTCGTCCTCGGAAGGCGCGTCGCCGTCGCCGAGTTCGTCGCCGCCGTCGTAATTGCGATCGCCGGCGCCGGAACCGGCGGAGACAAACTCGCCGTCCTCGGGCGCGTCGCCGTCGGAATTGTCGCCATCGGGCGCATCGCCGTCGGTGGGGTCGTTTCCGGAGGGACTGTCTTTGGAGTCGGAGCAGGCCGCGAAAACGAGTGCGACCGCGATCGAGAGGGCGAAGATCCAATAGCGTTTCATGGTCGTTCCTTCCTTCCTCAAGCGCCTCAAGCGCGAACGGTCTCCCGATATTATCAAACACCCCTGATAAAGTTGCAGTCCATGGGATAAAGCACAACTTGTGCCAAGTTCAACTAATCCCTAAGCCATTGAAATATACGGCGTTTTCTGGAAATAAGCAACATGGATCGATAGGCCGGTCGCTTTGCCTGACAATTTTTCCTGACAGGACGGCGGGGAATGTCGGAGCGCCTGACACTGTACAAACCTGTCTTGTCCTCTTGTTGTCATTGACAGCCGCCGGTTCGACCTTATTTTGAAGACAGATGGATTTTCCCCTACCGAAAGGATATGAGCATGTTCAATCCCCCCTATGGCTACACGAAAACGTTGTCCGGGCTCGATTTTTCCCAGGCGTTGGCGAAGGTGACGGAGGCGTTGAAAACGGAAGGCTTCGGCGTCATCACCGAGATCGATGTGCGTGAAACGATGAAGAAGAAGCTCGACATCGATTTCCGCAATTACAAGATCCTCGGCGCCTGCAACCCGCCGGTCGCCTACAAGGCGCTTTCCGCCGATCTGGGCGTGGGGCTGATGCTGCCCTGCAACGTCGTCGTCTTCGAGGCCGACGACGGCCAGGTGGTCGTCTCGCTCGCCAAACCGCTGGAAATGTTCAAGGTGGTCGCCAACCCCTCGCTGGCTCCCCTGGGGGAGGAGATCGACGCGCGCATCCGGCGGGTCGCCGAGCGGTTGTAAGGTCTCCGCTCAGCCGGCTGCGTTTTCCGTCGCCTCCGGCAGAAGCATCGTGAACGTCGCGCCCTCGCCGGGCTGGCTGGACACGTCGATCGTCCCGCCGAAGGAATCGACGATCTTGTCGGCCACGGACAGGCCCAGGCCCGTGCCTTTTCCCGGTTCCTTGGTCGTGAAGAACGGGTCGAAGATCCGCGCCTGCGTCGCCTCGTCCATGCCCTGGCCCTGATCGATGACGGAGACGGCCACCAGCGATTGGTTCGGCTTGAATTTGCCGCCGCTCTGGCGATAGGTCGCCGACGGATCGTAGAGCACGCGCTCCACGAAGACCGTGATCGCTCCCTCCTCGTTCATCGCGTGGCTGGCGTTCAGAAAGAAATTGGCGAGCACCTGCTGGATCTGGTGCGCGTCGGCGAGGATCGGCGCGGGCTTCAGATGCGACGCCGTTTCGAAGACGATTTTTTTGAACTGCTTCTGCGGCTGGAAGAGGTCGATCGTTTCGGCGATGAGCTGATTGACGTCGAGGATTTCGATGCGCTCCTTTTTCGCGCGGGAGTAGTCCAGAAGCCCGGAAATGATGGTGTGGATGCGCGTGATGTCCTTTTCGATGCGAGCCAGAAAGTCCTTTTCCGTCTCGCGGTCGAGGCCGCCCTTCTTCAGCAGATCCACGTAGCCCAGAATCGCCGCGAGCGGATTGCCCACCTCGTGAGCCACCCCCGCCGCGAGCCGGCCGACGGAGGCCAGCTTTTCCGAACGGATCAGTCCGTTGCGCGTCTGCGCCAATTCCTCGTTGACGACGAGCAGCTCCTCGATCTGTTCGCTCTGGCTCTGCTCGTTTTCGGCGAGCTGGCGGGTAAGCCGGTCGAAATTGGCCGCAAGCTGCCGCAATTCGTCCGAGTCCATCGGCGGCAAAGACAGCGCCCGTTCGCCGGCGATCAGCCGGGAGACGGCGCGGTCCAGCTCGCGAACGGGGCGGATGACCGTCTGGTTCAGCAGCAGAACGCCGAAGAGGATGACGATCGCCGCATAGACGGCGGCGAAGCCGACGATCAGCCTTCCCGAGAACAGAAAACGCGAACCCGGCGGGATGACCGGCTCGACCAGCTGCACCGAACCGACGGGCGCGCCGCCGATCTTCCAGGGAAAATTCACCACGAGCACCAGCGAGCCTGTCGCCGGGTCTTCGACCTCGTTCACATCCGCCGTTTCCCGAGCTATGCCGATCGGCGGCGAGAAAACGACGGCGTAAGGCCAGCGTTCCCTGGGCAGGCTGGACCAGACGATTTTATAGCTCAGGTCGAAAAACGTGAGCGAATGGTCGAAGCGGCCGTCGTAGAACTGCGAACCGACGCGCCGCGCCATCTGCGCCAGCCCGTCCGGTCCCGCCGCCGCCTCGGCCGGCGTGGGCTGGGCGAGGATGCGCTGCAGGATCGCCGCCGTCGCCACGCCGAGTCGGTGTTTTTCCTCCGCCATGACGCTCTGGGAGAGATACGTCGCCAGAAGACCGAGCAGCGTGACGGCGGTGATGACGAGAATGGAGATCGCCAGTGTCACCTGGAAGCGCAACGAGCCGAAGAGGCGGCTTTTCCGCATGGGCGATCCCGTCGTTAGAGGGCCGCGTAGCCCCCCAGAAACAGATGACTCATCAGCCACGGACCGAAGAACAGCCATTCCAGCGCGGCCAGCGACAAAAAGGGCCCGAACGGCACCGCCGCCTGCCGCAACGGCACGTCGCCCGCTTCTCCCGGCGGCGCGGCGGCCTCGCGCGGATCGGGCAGGGGCGGGGCCTTCTTCATCCAGCCCATGCCGATGGCGAACAGCGCCAGCGCCAGACCCTGCACGGAGGCGGCGAAAAGCACGAAGGGGATGGACTGCCAGCCCAGGAAAGCGGCGATCATCGCCAGGAGCTTGGCGTCTCCCATGCCCATGCCTTCGCGATGCGTCAGGAAGTAATAGCCGTAGGCGATCAGCGCGATCAGCGCGAAACCGACCGCCGCCCCGATGACGGAGTCGGTCCAGCGCACCTCTCCGGCGACAAAGCTGGCGGCGACGCCCACGGCGACGCCGGGCAGGGAAATCTCGTCGGGGATGATCTGCCGCGGAATGTCGATGAAGGTGATGGCCACCAGCGCCGCGCAGAAGGCGAAGTACAACGGCAACGAGGCGTCAAGGCCGAAGCGCTGGTAACAGGCGATGGCGAGGGCCGCCGTCAACAATTCGATCATCGGGTACTGGAGCGAGATCGAGGCGCGGCAAGAGCGGCATTTGCCGCCGAGCAGAACGTAACTCAGAATCGGGATGTTGTCGTACCAGCGGATGCCATGGCCGCAGGCCGGGCAATGCGACGGCGGTCTCACGAGCGATTTTCCTTCGGGCAGCCGGAAGATGACGACGTTCAGGAAACTGCCGATCGACGCCCCGAAGAGAAAAACGAAGACGAGGACGATGATTTCCACGGTGGCGGCGCTCATGCCTCGTCGTCCTCCTCCTCTTCTCCGCCCGCCTCGATGCCGAGCTTGGCGAGGCGGTAACGCAGCGAACGGAAGGAAATCCCCAAGAGCCGCGCCGCTTGCTTTTTGACGCCGCCGGCGTGTCCCAGCGCTTTTTCGAGCAGTTCGCGTTCGCGCGCCTCCAGAAGCGCGTCGAGTTGAATGCCGCGCGAAAAATCGACCCAGCCGTCCGGGCCGGTCGGGCTCGTCCCGCCGCCGGCCACTTTCTCCAACAGCGAGGGCGGCAGCGAGGACGGCCGGATCTGGTCGGTGATTTCCAGGGTCACGGCGCGCTCGACGATGTTGGACAGTTCGCGAACGTTGCCGGGGTAATCGTACTGTTGAAGGATCATCAGCGCCGCCTCGCTCACCTGCATCGGCGGCCGGCCGATGTCCTGCGCGGCGCGCTTGACGAAATGCTGCACGAGCAGGGGGATGTCCTCGCGCCGTTCGCGCAGCGCCGGGACGCGAAGGTGAATGACGTTGAGGCGGTAATAAAGATCCTGGCGGAAGCGGCCGATGCGCACCTCCTCGGCCAGGTCGCGATTGGTGGCGGCGATCACCCGCGTATCCACGCTGATTTCCTGCGTGCCGCCGACGGGCAGGATGCGCCGCTCCTGAAGCGCGCGCAGCAGCTTCACCTGCAGGGAAGGCGGCATTTCCGACACCTCGTCCAGCATGAGCGTGCCGTGGGAGGCGACGCTCATCAGGCCGTCCTTGTCGCGCACCGCGCCGGTGAACGCGCCCCTTATGTGCCCGAACAACTCGCTTTCCATCAGCTCGGAGGGAATGGCGCCGCAGTTGATCGTGACGAAGGGAAACTCGGCGCGGGAAGAGTTGTAGTGGATCGCCGAGGCGACCAGCTCCTTGCCCGTGCCGCTTTCGCCGGTGACGAGGATGGTGGTTTTCGTGTCGGCGACTTTGGAGATCATCTCGAAAATCTCGCGCATCGGCGGGGCGTTGCCGATGATGTTCTTGATGCGCGTGTGCTTTTTCAGCTGCTGTTTGAGCGCGACGTTCTCCTTGGCCATCCGCCGCCGTTCGAGCGCCTTGTCGATCGTCAGCTTGATTTCGTCGAGCTTGAAGGGCTTGGTGACGTAGTCGTATGCGCCGTCCTTCATCGCCAGGATGGCGTCCTGGGTGGAGGAATAGGCCGTCATGACGATGACCTCCACGTCCGGCTGGCGGCGCTTCGTCTCGCGCAGCAGCTTCATGCCGTCCAGGTTCGACATGCGCACGTCGGAGATGACGACGTCGGTGTCGGCGCGGTCCAGAACGGCCAAGGCCTCCAGACCGTCTTTGGCCGTATGCACCTGGTACCCTTCCTTGCGCAGGAAGATCGCAAGGAAGTCTCGCATGCTCTGCTCGTCATCGACGACTAGAATGCGCTGCTCCATCCGAGCCTCAATTCGTTGCGACGCGCGCGTCGTCCGGAGATCGGCAGGGCAGGGCGATGCGAAACACCGTGCCTCGGCCGATCTCCGAATCGACCTCGATCGTCCCCTGGTGCACCATCACCGACTGGTAGACGATGGCCATGCCCAGGCCTGTCCCCGTCGGCTTGGTGGTGAAGAACGGGTCGTAGATCTGCTCAAGGGTAAGTTTGTCCATTCCCTCGCCGTTGTCGCGGATCTCGAAGAGAATGGAAGAGGGCTTCGGCGCGCCGTCGGCATGCGCCGCCTTCACCGATATCCAGACGACGCTCCGTTTCTCCGAGGGCGAGGCTTCCAGGGAATTCTTGATGATGTTCCAGAGAATCTGACGCACCTGCGAGGCGTCGGCGATGAGTTCCGGCACGTTGGGCGCGTATTCCACGCGAATGCGGGTCTGGTCGCCGGCGGTGACTTTGGTCAATAGCTGCGTGATGTCCTCGATGATCTCGCGGATATTCACCGGCCCGAGCGCCAGCGGGCGCGGACGAGCGTAGGAGAGGAAATCGTCGATAAGCCGGTTGAGCCGCTCCGTTTCCCGCAGGACGATTTCGGCCAGCTTCTCGTTGTCCTCCCCGCGCGGCAGTTCGCGTTGCAGCACCTGGATGGAACCCGAAATCGAAGCCAGGGGGTTGCGGATTTCGTGGGCGATGCCGGCCGCCAGCTTGCCGATGGCGGCCAGCTTTTCGCTCAAATGAACCCGCTCTTCCAGCTTGCGGCGGGCGGTTATGTCTTCGATGATGATGATCGACCCGACGCGCCGATTGGATGCGCCCAGAAGGTCGGCGAAAGTGACCGTGAACCAGCGGGACGCTGCGCCGTCGGCTTTCCGTTCGATCTCTGCATGGCGCGCCCACTGTTCGCCGCGCAAGTCGCGCAGCAACGCCGGTTTCAGCTCGGGAAAGAGCTCCCAGAGCAGGTGATCGCGGGCGGCGTCGTGGGAGATGCCGGCGATCCGTTCGGCGGCCACGTTCATGAAGGTCACGCGGCCGGCGAGGTCGATCGTCACGAAACCCGAGCTGATGCCGGCGACGATCGAGCGGTTGAGCATGCGCTGCATCTCCAGGCCGAGCCGCTGGAGGGTCAGCGCCTCTTCGCGCGACTGGATCTGCGTCGCCAGGGAGCTGGCGAGAATGGCGATCAGGAGAAGCATGCAGGAATTGAGAAAGAACTGGTAGACCACCTCAAGGGACCAGAGTTCATTGAAGGAAACCTTGAGTCGGAGCATTTCGTGGAAAATGCCGGAAGACTCGAAAAGGACCGTCACCGTGAAAAGAAAGGCGGAGAAGCCGAAAGCCAGATACGCGCCGCGGCGGCCCAGCAAGAGCGAGCCGTGGATGATCGACAGCGCGTAAAGAAAAGTGAAGGGGCTGTGCAGACCGCCCGTGACGTAGATGAGGCACGACCAGAAAAGCAGATCGCCGATGAGCTGCGTGACCGCCTGGAAGTGGAAGTTGGAGTTGTACTTGACGGCGAGCAGGTAAAAAATCGAAAGCAGGTAGGTGACGCCGATGGAGTAGAAAATAATGTGCTGCACCGGCGACCAGGGATTGTCGGTGCTGAGATTGAGAATCGTCGTCGAGCCCAGGAGGACGGTGATGGTGACGATGCGAAAAAGAATCAGGCCCAACAGCAGCTTGGCTTGATTCTCGCTGGCTTGTCCCTGCCCGAGCTTATCCATTCTCGCCCGCTCCGCCTTGGCGATGCGCCCGTTTGCAAATTCCACTTGGCGAAGCCATTCTATCACAAGCCTTTCGGCGCGGCCAAAATGCCGGCCGAGATTCGGATCTATCAGAGATTTGGGCCTGTCTTGCCAAGTCTCCGCCGAACGTCTATCATGCCGCCGGGGATTCCGGAAAGGAGAACGGCATGTCCGACAAGATTCTGGTCGTCGGCGCGACGGGATTCATCGGAGCCAATATCGTCCACAGCCTGCTGGCGCGGGGCGTTGACGTTCGCGTCCTGCTGCGGCCGACGTCGAACACGTACAATATCGATGGCTTGGAGGTGGAGCGCGCCGAAGGCGACCTCACCGACCATCCCTCGTTGTTGAACGCTCTGGAGGGCTGCGACTACGTTTTCCACGCCGCCGGGTTCTACCCGATCTATTCCAGGCCGCGCGAGGACGAAGAACGGGCGATGCGCGAGACGCGCAACCTGCTCTCCGCCGCCAAGGCGAAAGGCGTCAAGAGATTCGTTTACACCAGTTCCCTGTCCACCATCGGCAGTTACGGAACGGATGGTCCGCTCGCCGACGAGAAAGCCCCTTATCATCTCGACGGCATCCCGTCCTCCTATTACCGCGTGAAGCTGCTGATGGAGCAGGAGGTGCTGGCGATGAGCCCGCGAGGATTGGACGTCGTGGTGGCCAACCCGACAGCCTGCTTCGGCCCCGGCGACGTCAAGCCCACCACCGGCCAGATCGTCGTCGATGTGGCCAATCGCAAACTGCCGGCGCTCCTGGACGCGCCGATCAACGTCGTCGATGTGCGCGACGTCGCGGAGAGCCATGTGGCGCTGCTGCAAAAAGGGCGGCGCGGCGAGCGCTACATCCTCGGCGGCGCAAACACGACGGCGGCCCAGCTGGTGTCGTTGATCGCCAAGGCCGCCCATGTGAAGCCTCCCGCATGGAAGGCGCCGCTTTGGCTGGCCGAATTCGCCGCCGAACTCTCCGAGGCGGTCAACGGTTCGGTGCTCAATCGGGCGCGGCCGGGGATTCCGCGCGTGGCGATCGAACTGGTCAAATACAGCCAGCACATGAACGACGCCAAAGCCCGTCGCGAACTGGGCCACGCCTCGCGCCCCCTCGAAGAGACCGTCGCCGACGCCGTCGCCTGGTTCAAAGATCTCGGCTACATCCGATCCAGACGCTGAATCCTCGGGGCGGAGGCGCGCCGCCGGCCCGCTTCGCCGCCTTGCGAGGACGGCGAGCAATCTGTTAAACTCCTGACACTTGTGATTCAAGCGTTTCGTAACGGCGGCGAAGGCGAACGGACGTGGATTCCAGGAAAACCCTCATCCTCATCGGCGCGGGGGCGGCATGCCTGGTGGCGGGCTACGTCTCCGCCCATGCCGACAACATGAAGATTCTCGTCCTGGTCTTCGCCGGTCTTTCCGTGGTTGCGGCTTTCTTCCGTCCCCGCGCCGTGGTCTACGCCTGGCTGGCGGGAAGCGCCCTCGCCTATCCCTTCTGGATGGAGCACATCTCCTCGCGCCTTACCGTACATGCCGCCTTCGCCGTGTTTCTTCTGACTGTTTTGATGGCTCGCTGGCTCACCACCGGCCGCTGGCCGAAGCTTTATTGGTGGGAGTTGCTTTTCCCCATCTTCGGACTGGCCTGCATGTTGTCGTCGCTGCGCGGCGCCGCTTATGCGGTCACGCCAGTTGGTCTTTTCCGCGATCTGGTGCTGCCGTTCTCCGTCTACCTCTTCGCCCGCGAGTTCATGGCCGATGGGCGCAAGCTGCGGATCGTCGCCATCCTGGCCCTGTTGACCGGCGTATGGGTGGCGTCGGTCGGCTATTACGAATACACCACCGATCGGCATTTCTGGGCGCCCATCGATGCGGCGTCGCAGATTTCCAAGGCGATCGGGCCGTACCAGAGCGAGATGCGTTACGGGTTCATGCAGGTGATGCACTTCTTCCTCGGCCTCTACCTTATCCGCACCTTGCAGAGGCGCGAGATGAGCTCCGTCCTGAAATTTTTGATCGGCGTGCCGCTTCTGGTGTGGATCGGCTACTCCACGATTCTTTCTTCCCAGCGCAGCGTGGTGATCGCCTTTGTGGCGAGTCTCGCCGTGCAGATCTATTATCTGCGTCACCGGGTCTGGTCGGCGACGTTCATCATCTTCGTCCTCTTCCTCTTCTTTTATAACTATACGCATCTGCTCGATACGACGGTCATTCAGCAAAAACTCACCGTCACCGACCATTCGGCCAAAGTGCGCGTGGCTCAGAACATCCAGGCGCTGAACATCTTCGTCGATTACCCCTTTTTCGGCGTGGGGTACCACTACTTCAACAACCCGCGCCGAGTGGACAAATATCTCGCCTATTTCAAAGGGGCTTCCTCGCGCGGCCATTTCATCCACAACTCGGCGCTGTACACGCTCGCCACCAGCGGCCTTTTCGGGGCGCTGCCCTACATCCTCTCGCGATTGGGGATGATGATTTTCATTTTCCGCGCCGTAGGCCGCACGCGCGGCCACCCCGACCACCTGATGATGGTCACGGCGATGTCGATTTTCGTGGCTTATTTCTTCATCGACCAGTCGAACGCCATCGCCTACGCGGAGGTTGTATCGACGCTCTTTTTCCTTGTTATCGGAATCGCGGTGGGCCGCTACGAGACGATCCGACGCGAACGGACGGAAGCCGCTTTGCCGCCGTCGCGGGCGTCGTCGCGTCCGGCTCTGGCGGCCGGACCCGCCGCACGGAGAACGGACTCGCTATGAAGCAGGTTTTCCTCACCGCCGATGATCGCGTCGTCGTGCTCGACGTCCCCGCTCCCGTCTGCCCCGATGGCGGCGTGCTTGTGGAGACGCTCGCCAGCCTTGTTTCCACGGGGACGGAGGTCGCCGCGCTGAAGGAAGCGCGCGAAACGGACGGGCTGGAATCGTTGGTCCGCGCCGGCTCGCTGGCGGTTAAAGGCCTGCGCCGGCTCGCGCAGATCGGCGTGCGGCGCACCTGGCGGGCGATGGAAAGCCTTTCCGCTCCGGCCGATGCGCCGGGCTATTCGCTTGCCGGACGCGTGCTCGCCGTTGGACGCGGGGTGGACGATTTCAACGTCGGCGATCTGGTAGCCTGCGGCGGCTCGGGCTTCGCCGCCCACGCCGAGATCGCGGCCGTTCCCAAAAACCTCTGCGTCCGGGTCCCTGCCGGCCTCGACCCGCGCCAGGCGTGCTTCGCCACGGTCGGCGCGATCGCGCTGCAAGGGGTGCGCCGGGCGGAAGTGGGGCTCGGCGAAACGGTCGTCGTCGTCGGCCTGGGTCTGGTCGGCTTGCTGACCGTTCAGTTGT
>QZKR01000091.1 GCA_003598065.1 Myxococcales bacterium
GCCCGCGTCTGGGAGGCGGTCAAAAGCGAGCACGGCAACTGCCGCGGCAGGCGCTGCTCCGGCTTCAAGGACTGCTTCTACTGGCGGGCAAGACGCCGACTCGACAACGCCCACATAATCGTGGCAAACCACGCACTTTTGTTCAGCGACCTCGTCCTCAAAGACCAGGATGTCCCCCTGCTGCCGGAATACAAGTTCGTCATAATCGATGAGGCGCACAATATAGAGAATGTCGCCCAGGAGCATTTCGGAATAGAGATAACAAATCACCGTGTAAAATTCCTGCTCGATGGCCTCTACAATCCTGCCGGCCGCCGCGGAGCCAAAGGCGCCCTCGGTCTCCCTCGACGATCCTCAGGTCGCCGAACAGGTTCAACGCATCGAAGCGGTTTTCGTGAATCGGGCGCGGCGGGATGCACTTCGACCTTGTAACCCTTGCCGTCAACAACCACTTCGTAGGCGCGGATCGGACTTGGCGCGGGAGCGGCGGCTTCCGGCTCCTTCTCTTTCCGGCGCGCCGGCAACTCTTCGGCCTTCGCCTCGCCGCGCAGGAAGCGCGCCGCCACCTCGCCGTAAATCGCCAGCGTCAGCACGTCCTCGGGCTTTTTGACCAGGTCTTTGTATTTGTCCCGCACGCCCTCCAAGGCCGGCGGCAGCAGATCGGCCGGACGAACCGTGATCGGCGGTTTCTCACCGGAGAGTCTGGCGACGAGATCCGGATTGACCGGCGCGGGCGTGCGGCCGTAATAGCCGAGCGCCAGGTCGCGCGCCTCCTTGGAAACCATCTTGTAACGCTCGCCGGTAAGGACGTTGAGCACCGCCTGGGAGCCGACGATCTGGCTGGTCGGCGTGACCAGCGGAATCCAGCCCATGTCTTCCCGCACCTTGGGCGCCTCGGCGATCACCGCTTCGAAGAGATCGAGTTTGCCCTGCTGCTCCAATTGGCTGACAAGGTTGGAAATCATGCCGCCGGGCACCTGATATTTGATGACGCGCACATCGACGCGCTCGGAGATCGGGCTGAGAATCGGCTCGTACTTCTCGCGGACCTTCTTGAAATACTCGGTGATCGGTTCGAAGCGCTCCAGAGAGTAACCCGTGTCGTAGGGCGTGCCGGCCAGGGCGGCGACCAGCGACTCCGTCGGCGGCTGGGCCGTGCCGTTGGCCAAAGGCGACAGCGCGCAATCGACGACGTCCGCGCCGGCCTCGATGGCGGCGAAATAGGTGGCCTGGGCGTAGCCGCCGGTGTTGTGCGAATGCACCCAGACGGGCAGCTTCAATTCCTTTTTAAATGCGCGAACCAGCTCGCTCGCCTCGCGGGGAAGGATGAGCCCCGCCATGTCTTTCACGCAGATCGACTGGCAGCCCAGCTTTTTGAGATCGCGTCCCATCTGGACAAAGGTGTCGAGCGTGTGCACGGGGCTTTTGGTGAAGCAGATGCCGCCCTGGGCGTGTTTGCCGGCGCGCCGCACGGCGTCGATGGAACGCTCCATGTTGCGCGTGTCGTTCAGGGCGTCGAAGACGCGGAAGATGTCCATGCCGTTCTTGGCCGCGGCGGCCACGAAGGCGTCAACGACGTCGTCGGCGTAATGCGTGTAGCCGACGAGATTCTGCCCGCGAAGCAGCATCTGGGTGGGCGTCCGCGTCAGCCGTTTCTTGATTTCGCGCAGCCGTTCCCACGGATCCTCGTTCAGAAAACGGATGCACACGTCGAAGGTCGCGCCGCCCCAGCATTCGAGCGAGGCGTAACCGACGGCGTCGAGTTTCTCGACGATCGGCAGCATGTCCTCGGTGCGCATGCGTGTCGCTATTAATGATTGATGCGCGTCGCGTAGAATAGTCTCGGTGATTTTCGCCATAACTCCTCGCTCAGCCTTGGCCTTGCGCTTCGGCGGAACCGTTCTCCCGTTCGTAAGCATCCACGGCGGCCAGAATGGCCAGCACCAGATCGGGAGGCAGGTCTTCGCCGCCTTCTATCTCGATGTTTTTGCCGCTGCCCGAATCGTCCTGCTTCGCGCTCATCGCCGCCGCTCTCTGTCCTTCGCTGTTCTCAGCCGCTGCGAACCCGCCGGCAGTCGCCCTCGGCGAAACATCGCTCGCCATCGGCCGTGGCCAACCGCAGTTCGAATTGCTCCGAGACGCCCAGAAACGCGCCGGTCTGCCGGCCAGAAAGCGTCTCGACGGCGAGCATCTCGCCCACCTTGAACTCGGAAAGGCCCAGCCAATCGCTCAACAGACGCGCGGGGCTCGACGCTTCCAGATTGTCCCACATCGTGAAGACGGCCTGCACAAGCTTCGCCGCCAACTCCTCCAAATCCCATTCGCGGCCGGCAATCTGAACCAGGCTCGACGCCGGGTAGCGCATGCCATCGGGCGGAATCGGCGTGTTGACGTTTACGCCGATGCCGGCCACGACGTGCCGCTGCGCATCGGGAGGCGTCACCAGTTCGGCCAGCAGCCCGGCAACCTTGACTCCCTGCGCCACCAGATCGTTCGGCCACTTCAGCCGGACAGCGACGCTTGCCAGCGAATTCAAGGTCCGCGCCGCAGCGACCCCAAAGGCCACGGAATAAAAGATCGGCGTCGCCGCGGCGGCGACCGGCGTGCTCGCCGACAGGTACAAGCCGCCCACCGGCGAAAGCCAGCTTCTGTCCATGCGCCCGCGCCCCGTCGTCTGGCGTATAGCGCGCACGGTGGCGCGGGATTCGTCGCCCGACAAAATGGCCTGCTTGAGCCAGTCGTTGGTCGAACCGATCTCATCGAAAAGGACGATGTCGGGAATTGTCGATTGGCCGACCATAATTCTCCTCAAAACGCATCACTGCCAAAGAGAGCGGGAAATGAAGGAATATTCCACCGCGGCGTCCGGTGCGCGCCGCCGTCTGCGTTGAACTCGAAAATGGCTTCGCGTTGCGGCTCATTCTCGGGATTTGAGGCATATTTGTCAAGCAGGACAAGATGTTGCTTGCTTATCGGAACCCCTCAAGGGGAATAATCCCGCCCCGGGAGACTTCCTATGTATAGGCTGGGGGGTAATGCCTCATGGAAAACCGTGAGGGAAATTCGGGGGACGGTCGTGCGCGCTCCTCGAACATTCCTCGTCGTTCCGGCTTGAATTTCAGTCAACGGCGCATATAATGTCTGCGCTGGCGACTCGACTGAGATGCCGCGCAAGGTGCGCACTCGCCCCTGTTGCTGCATCGCGACGCACACCACGGGATGCCATTATATTATAAGGATACCAATGGCTCTGCAGGTAACTCAGATCAGGAAGACGAAAAGCTACCTGTGGATTCCGCTGGTGCTGTCGCTGACCATCCATTCCGGACTTTACGTCACGTCCTCTACATACGCGGCGGGGAAGACGCGCGAGTACACACCAATTCACGTCGTCCTGCGAACCGTCGAGAAACCCAAGCCGCCCGAGCCGCCCAAGCCACAACCGAAGCCCGAACCGAAGCCCGAGCCCAAACCGAAACCGGAGCCAAAGGAAATTCCGCCTCCGAAGCCTAACGTGGAGCAGCCGCAACCGCCTCCCGAACCGCCGAAAGAGCCGCCCAAGGAAATTTTCGGCGTGACCGGCGATTCCGTGGCCAACGGCGAGACCAACGTGGCCGTACGCGTCGGCAACACCCTGCAGAAGGAAATGGAGAAGGAATACACGAATCCCGATGCGGTGAAGGCGCTCCCCCCGTCGGAACCGCCGGCGAAGAAACCCGTGCCCGTTTACGAACTCACGCGCGTGCCGGCGTTCAAGGTGCAGATCAAGCCCGACTACCCCGCCGAGGCGCGCCGCAACGAAATAGAAGGCGTCGTCGAACTGGAAGTTCTGATCAGCGAAACCGGCAAGGTGTTGAAAGTGCGCGTGCTCAAATCGCTCGGCTACGGCCTGGACGAAGCGGCGGTCGCCGCCGTGAAGAAGTCCGAGTTTTTGCCGGGCCTCAAAGGCAAGGAAGCCGTGCCGGTGAAGCTGCGCATCCCCTATCGTTTCGTTCTGGAAGAGTGATCCCAAAGCGAGGAGCATTGCCGTGATGAGGGATTTTCGCACCGCCCTGGTGTTGCTCGTCGGATTCCTGCCGCTGATGTTGACAACGGCGCTTCAGGCCCAATCGGAACCGCCTCCGGCGGAAACGCAAGCGACCCCTGCTGCTCCCGCCGCCGCAGAGCCTCCGCCGGCCGACGCGGCGCCGGCCGAACCCGCGCCCGAAAAAGCGGCGCCCGCCGAGGCGGGCTTTGTGGACGAAACGGTCCAGGCCGATGAAGAAGTGGAAGGCGGCGGCAAGGACGAATCGGTGGTCGAACGCCAGGGGCGCGTCAACTTCAAGGGCCGTGTGCTGGAGCGCGGCACGCGCAAGCCGATCGCCGACGCCACGCTCTATCTCAAGAATACCGAGGAGCAGGCCGCCACCGACCGCCGCGGCCGGTTCTCCTTCACCGATCTCCCCCCCGGCGCTTACGAAATTGTCATCGCCATCGTGAACTACGACAAGTTCGAGACGTCGGAAACGCTGACCGAGGGCGAACTGCTGGAGGTCACCTACTACATGGAGCCGCGCGTCTACGGCACGCTGGAAGTCGTCGTGCGCGGCAAGAAGGAGCAGAAGGAAGTTTCGCGCAAAGTCCTGCCCATCGAGGAGGCGAAAGTCATCCCCGGCTCGCAGGGCGACGCGGTGAAAGTGGTGCAGAACCTCCCCGGCGTGGCGCGCGGCGGCACGAGTTCGGCGGGCATCGTCATCCGCGGCTCCAACGCCGAGGACAGCCGCACCGTGCTGGATGGCCATAGAATCCCGATCCTCTTCCACTTCGGCGGCTACAAATCGGTGTACAACGCCGACCTCCTCAGCGAGATCAACCTTTACACCGGCGGCTTCGGCACGGAATGGGGCGACGCCACCGGCGGCGTCGTGGAATTGAAAACCCGTCGCCCGCGCCTCGACCGCTGGGGCGGCTACGTCGATACCTCGCTGATCGACGCCACGGCCCTGGTCGAAGGTCCGATCACGGACGACATGGGCTTCGCTTTCGCCTTCCGCCGTTCGATCGCCGACCTCATTCTGCCTTTGTTCATCGAGCAGCTTGTCGATCCCGATGAATTGAGCTTCACCACCCTGCCAGTCTACTACGACTACCAGATGAAGTGGGACTACCAGATCAACAAGGAAAACTACATCGCCATTGACTGGTACGGCGCGATGGATAAGCTGGAGCTTTTGTCCAATCTCGTCTCCGACACCGAACCCGACTTCACCGGCGAGATCGGCTTTCGGACGATGTTCCACAACCTGGCGTTGCGCCATCGCTACAAATCGGGCGCGGTGGAATCCAACTTTTCCCCGGCTTTCGCCTTCACCGAGTTGAAGGCGTTTTTCGGCAAACAATATTTCTTCACGCTGCGCGGCTATACGGGCGAGATTTACGAGGACGTTTCGCTGACGATCAACGAACACAACACGCTGGGCTTCGGCCTGCAGCTGGAACCCAGCTACGGCGCCGTCGAATCGAACCTCATCCGCCCGCCGAAGGAAGGCGCCGTGGGCTTCTCTTTCGCCAACGAGGAAAAAGTCACCTCCGACGTCGGCGCGGGCGACCTCAAATTCGGCATCTACCTCAACGATGAAATCCGTTACGGCAAATGGCTCGTCATCCCCGGCGTGCGCTTCGACTACGACACGACGATCGCGCAATACGCGATCAGCCCGCGCGGCATCGTTCGCTATCAGGTCATCGAACCGGTGACGCTGAAGCTGGCAGGCGGCCTGTTTCAGCGCGTGCCCGACCCCGATGAAGTGTACCGCCCCTACGGCAACCCCAATCTGGGTTTCGAGCGCGCCGCGCACATCGTCGGCGGCGTGGAGTGGAACATCCTCGACTATCTGACGCTCGACGTGCAGGGCTATTACAAGTACCTCGACAATCTCGTCACGGCGAAGCAGGAAGACGACGGCTCCGGCGACATCTACGAGAACGGCGGCAAGGGCTACGTAGTGGGCGGCGAGTTTTTGTTGCGCCACAACTTCGCCAACAACTTTTTCGGCTGGATCAGCTACTCGATCTCCAGATCGATGCGCAACGACGGCCCCGGCACGTCGTACCGGCCGTTCGACATGGACCAGACGCATAACCTGATCGTCGTCGCCTCCTACAAGCTCCTCAAAACCTGGCAGATCGGCGGACGCTTCCAGCTCACCACCGGCGAGCCCTACACCAACATCAAGGGCGGCATCTACAACGCCGACAACGGCACCTATCTGCCCATCTACGATGCGGAGAACAAGGGCACGGAACGAATGGGGTTGTATCACCAGCTCGATATCCGGATCGACAAGGCGTGGGTGTTCAACACCTGGATCCTTTACACGTATCTGGATGTGCAGAACGTCTACTACCACGCCAACCCGATCGCCGTGAACTGGAACTACAACTACACCGAGAACACGGAAATGAAGATGATTCCGATCCTGCCGTCCATCGGCATCAAGGCGGAGTTTTAGTCATGACACGCGCACAGACAAAAAAAGCGACGGCCATCGGCTGCGCGCTCGCGCTCGCCGCGACGTTCGCCGTCGCCTGCACGGGAGGTTTCGAGGACGACACCTTCAGCCGCGTCGTCACGCCGCGAGTGCTTTCCATCGTGCTTGAACCGCCGGAAGCCGCGCCCGGCGAGACGGTCGTCGCCTCGTTTCTGGCGGCGGACGAGAAGGGTCCGCGCCTGCCGCCGCTCCAGCTCTGGTTCAAGGTTCCCCCCGACGAAAGCGGCTTCGCCTCGGCGGGCCTGGATTTCGGCGCGGACGTCGGCGGCGGCGAAGGTGCGCCGCCGATCGATCCGGAATCGATGGGCTTCATGCCAACCTTCAATTTCACGGTTGCGGCCGAGGAAAAATACACCTTCGACGCGGCCGGTCTGGCGCCGCAGCTGATTACGCTCTTCGTGCCGCGCGACGACAAGCTGCCGCCGCTGAGCGACGATCCCGACGAACAGATGGAGCAGTTCCAAAAGCTGCTCGACGACAACAAGATCGAATTCGTGTTGCGCACGCTGGTCGTCTCGGCGCGCGAGGAGAAAAACAGAAACCCGCGCATCATCGACGTCTCCGTCGGCTTCGGGGAAGACGGCGAGCGGGAGAGCGTCGCCTTTTTCACGAGCGCCGATCCGAGCCCCGTCATCAAGAGGCAGGAAACCGCCGACGCCGCTTACGTGCTGTCCATTCTCGACATGTACGGCGGCGCGACGGCGAAGGAACTGTACTTCACGATCGACGTGGAAGATGAGGGCGATACCGAGGACAGCCTTCGCTACGCCTGGGTTTCCACGGGCGGCGGCTTCGGCAACCTGCGGCAGAAAAACCAGCGATGGACGCCGCCGATCTACCTTGCTCCCGCGGACGAGCCCGCTCAAGAGGACGAACCGGCGGAGCATGCCCGCATTCGCGAAGACCGCAATCTTTATCCGATCTGGGTGATCGTGAGGGACAACGGCGTGGAGAATCAACTCGGCCAGGCGTGGGTCGAGTTCTACGTGCGCATCGTTCCGTAACGGAGACCCGCCGCCGATCGATCAGAGATGCAGCAGTTCGCGCTGCCTGTCGCTGATCGTCGCATCGGCCTTGCTTTCGATTTCCTCCTCAACGCTGTCGAGGATCCGCTCGCAGACGGCGGAATCGTTGGAGACGCAGGCGAAGCCGAGTTCCGTCAGTTGCCACTTGTCGAGCTGGCCCGTCTCCGCGAAAGCCACGGGCGCGCGCTGTTTCACGCGGGCGAGGATGCGCTTCACTTCCGACCGCTTGTCTTTCAAGCTCGCGCCCATGTGCAGATGCACCGTCAGCTTCAGCGTTCCGACCACCATCGTTGTTCTCCATGCGATCGTCCGTCACGCAAGATTATAGAAAGCGTTCTCGGCATCGACAAGGACGCGACAACTTTTTTTTGCATTAATAGACGAGGAAAAAGTTGACGTCGAACAAAGGTAACTGTATTCTTAATGTAACTTCAATTACAGGATGGTCCGCGCGTCGCGGGCCGATGGAGGGAAGGAGGAAAAGGATATGGCTATTGCGAAGAAAGCGGTGAAGAAGGCTCCCAAGAAGGCCGTGAAGAAGGCGGTCAAGAAACCGGTGAAGAAGGCCGTCAAGAAAGCGGTCAAGAAACCGGCGAAGAAGGCCGTCAAGAAAGCGGTCAAGAAACCGGCGAAGAAGGTCGTGAAGAAGGCGGTCAAGAAGCCGGCGAAGAAGGTCGCGAAGAAGCCGGCGAAGAAAGCGGTCAAGAAACCGGCGAAGAAACCCGCCGCGAAGAAGGCCGCGCCCAAGGCCGAGCCAGCTCCCTCATCAGGCTTAGCCGAAGGCAATCTAGCACCCCAGTTCACGCTGCCGGCCACCACTGGGGTGGACGTCAACCTCAACAAGTTCGCCGGGGAGAACGCCGTCGTCCTGTACTTCTATCCGAAGGACGACACGCCCGGTTGCACGCTCGAGGCCAAGGACTTCCAGGAACTGAAGGATCTGTTCGCTCGCCAGGGTGCGGTGATTCTAGGCGTGAGCCCCGACGACATGGCGAGCCACCACAGCTTCTGCAACAGGTACAGCCTGACGTTCCCGCTGCTTGTCGATGCCGGCTCGAAAGTGGCAATGGCCTACGGCGTGTGGAAAGAGAAGTCGATGTACGGCCGCAAGTTCATGGGCGTTCAACGGACCACCTTCGTCATCGGCAAGGATGGCCGCGTCGCCCGCGTCTGGTCGAAAGTCGATGTCAACGGTCACGCGGAGGAAGTCCTCGAATACGTGACCGGCCTGAACGAACCGAAAAACTAGTCTAGGTTTCTCGCTGTACAAAAAGCGCCTTCCTTTCGAGGAAGGCGCTTTTTGTTTTCGCCGCCAGGCTATCCGCGAGCCGCGTGGGAAGCGGCGCGCGATAGCGGCCCGCCACCGCAAGCGTCCAGCGCCGCGCGGCGTCGAGACTCAGGCCGTGCCCCACCGACACGTAGATAGGCTTCACGCGCGCCCGCGTGCGCAGGACCAGGCCGATGACGCGGCCGTCCGGCGCGAGCAGCTTCGCGACACCGCCTTGTTCCATCGCCGGCGCTTCCGGCTCCGCGCCGTAGAGACGCGACTTGGCCGCGCCGATGGACGGAATGCCCAGAAGCAGACCCATGTGGGAGGCGATGCCCAGACCGCGCGGATGAGCCTGGCCCTGGCCGTCGAAAAGGATCAGGTCCGGCCGCCGCCGCAGCTTGCGAAACGCTTCGATCAGGATCGGCCCCTCGCGAAACGACAGCAAGCCGGGGACGTACGGAAACGGCGTCGGACCGGCGTGCGCCGCCTCTTCGACGACGTCGAGTTCCGGCCAGCGCAGCACGACGACGACCCCGAAAGCCGTGTCCGAGGCTTTATCGAAAGAACAATCGCAGCCGGCGATGAGTTTCACGTCCTTCGGTTCGCCTTCCGTCGCCACGCGGCCCGCCAGTTCTCGCTGCAAGGCCAGCGCCTCGGCGATCGGAAGGTCCCACGCGTGCGGAGGAATGGGAACAAGCCGGCTCGTCTTCGCTGCGGACGTCATCGGAATTCCTTTCGCTCTATCCTCATCGCGCCCATTTCGTCTTCTCCGGGCATCATCTCCATGAGCGCCTCTCCAGGCAACGCCATTTTTTCAGCGCGAAATGACATTTCACTTATAGCATTCCGTTATTGACATAGAGCGGCGCGCTCCCTATAATCCCGCGGTCTGGGAGGCCAGATCGTTCATTCTTTTCAAGGCGGTGCGGAAATGGAAAAAGTCGAAGGAACGCTGAGAGTCAAAACCGGCCATGCGGAAATGCTGAAGGGCGGCGTCATCATGGACGTGACGACGGCCGAGCAGGCGCGCATCGCCGAGGACGCGGGAGCGGTGGCCGTCATGGCGCTGGAGCGCGTCCCCGCCGACATCCGCGTCCAGGGCGGCGTGGCCCGCATGTCCGACCCGCTCGTCATCGAAGCGATCATCAAGACCGTCTCCATTCCGGTCATGGCCAAGGTTCGCATCGGACATTTCGTCGAGGCGCAGGTCCTGGAAGCGCTCGGCGTGGACTTCATCGACGAATCGGAAGTGCTCACCCCGGCCGACGAGGCGCATCACGTTGACAAGTGGCGGTTCACCGTGCCCTTCGTCTGCGGCGCGCGCGAACTGGGCGAGGCGCTGCGACGCATCGGCGAGGGCGCGGCGATGATCCGCACGAAGGGCGAGGCCGGCACGGGCAACGTCGTCGAAGCCGTGCGCCACGCGCGGGCGGTGATCGGCGCGATCCGCCGCCTCAAGGCGACGCCCGAGGAAGAACTGATGACTTACGCCAAGGAAATTGGCGCGCCATACGAGCTGGTGCGCTACGTTCACGAAAACGGCAAGCTGCCCGTCGTCAACTTCGCCGCCGGCGGCCTGGCCACGCCCGCCGACGCGGCGCTGATGATGCAACTCGGCGTGGACGGCGTTTTCGTAGGCTCCGGCATCTTCAAGTCCGGCGATCCGGCGAAGCGCGCCAAGGCGATCGTTCAGGCCGTGACGCATTACAACAACCCCAAGATCATCGCCGAGGTCTCGAAGGGCCTGGGCGAGGCGATGGTCGGCATCAATCTCGACACGCTCGCCGAGAACGACCGACTGGCCAAACGCGGCTGGTAGCGCGACGGCGACCGGCGTGCAAGCCGGCCCGTTCGTCCGCACCCGGATGTGCAACATGACCACCCCCGCAAAACCGATCGGCGTCCTGGCCCTGCAAGGCGCTTTTCGCGAACATCGACGCGCCTTGGAGCGGCTCGGCGCGCCGACCATCGAGGTGCGACTGCCGGAAGACCTGGAGCGGGTCGCGGGACTCATCATGCCGGGCGGCGAATCGACGACCATCGGCAAGCTGTTGATCGAGTGGAAGCTTCTGGAGCCGCTGCGCCGTCGGGCCCTGGCAGGCATGCCGCTCTGGGGCACCTGCGCCGGCGCAATCCTCATGGCCCAGCGGATCACGGAGCGCGGCCGCGAGATGGATCAACCGCGCCTCGACCTGCTGCCGATGACGGCGGTGCGCAACGCCTTCGGCCGCCAGCGCGAGAGCTTCGAAGCCGATCTGACGATCGCCGGCATCGAAGGATCGTTTCACGCCGTATTCATTCGCGCGCCGTTCCTGGAGCCGTTCGCCGATTCCCCGATGGAGGTGCTGACCCGCGTCGGCGAGGATGCCGTGTTCGTGCGCCACAAGCATCTGATGGCTACGAGCTTTCATCCGGAGCTGACGGACGATCCGCGCATTCACCGTTTCTTCTTAAACCTCGTCGCCCGCGCCGAGGGGCGCTGATGGGCCGACGACATTTATTTTTCGGAAGGAAAATTCGACATGCCTGAAGAGAAGCCGGTCGATTCGACGCCGGCGGACGAATCCGAAGCCGACGATATCCTTACAGCGCAAACTGCCGCCGCGACTTCCGCGCCGGACGATTCCGAATCGGTCTCGGCGACGTGGGACGAACTGGGTCTCGGCGAGACGAGCCGCGAGGCGATCCGCCGCCTGGGCTACGCCGCCCCGACCCCGGTGCAGGTGAAGACTATCCCGCTGGTTCATGCGGGGCGCGACCTCGTCGTTCAGGCCATGACCGGCTCCGGCAAGACGCTGGCTTTCGGGCTGCCGATTCTGGAGAAGCTCGACCCGGCCTCGCCGGTCGTTCAGGCGCTCGTCTTGTCGCCGACGCGCGAACTCGCCTTGCAGGTGTCCCAGGAAATCACGCGCGCCGGCTCGCTCGGCAACCGGACCGTGGCGCCGATTTACGGCGGCGCGTCGATGAACGCCCAGATCCGCTGGCTGCGCGAGGGAGCGCAGGTCGTCGTCGGCACGCCGGGCCGCATCCTCGATCACATGCGGCGCGGCACGCTGAACCTGGACCGGGCGTGGATGGTGGTTCTCGACGAGGCCGACGAAA
Organism: Myxococcales bacterium; assembly: GCA_003598065.1. Taxonomy (GTDB): domain Bacteria; phylum Myxococcota_A; class SURF-8; order SURF-8; family SURF-8; genus SURF-8. Next base: position 11,928 of record QZKR01000091.1, read on the forward strand.
TGCTCGACCGGGGTTTTCTTCCCGACGTGACGAGAATTCTCGAAGCGACGCCGAAGACGCGCCAGACGATGCTTTTCTCGGCGACGATCCCGGCGCAGATTCACACGCTCGCCGAGCGCTATCTCGTCAATCCCGAATCGATCACGATCGGCAAGACGGGGATGTCGATCAACTACGACATCCACCACAGCTATTGCCGCGTTCCCAAGCTCCACAGATTCGTGGCGCTGGTGAACCTCCTGCATTCCATCCCGCGCACGAAGGTGCTCATCTTCTGCAATCAGAAGTCCGACACGGAGAGCGTCGCCGAGCATCTGCACGAGGAAGGCTTCGCCGTCGGCTTCTTGAGCGGCGACCTGTCGCAGTCGATGCGCGACCGCACGCTGCAAATGTTCAAGGACGAAGTGATCGACGTCCTCGTCGCCACCGATGTCGCGGCGCGCGGCATCGACATCTTCGGCGTCTCGCACGTCATCAATTACGACGTGCCGGAAAACAAGGAGCGTTACGTCCACCGCACGGGCCGCACCGGCCGCGCGGGACGGCGCGGCGAGGCGCTCTCCCTGGTGACGCCGGCCGACCTTTTGGGCATCGGCCAGATCCAGCGGACGATGGGCGTGAACTTCGACGAGCTGTCCGTGCCCACTCAGGAGGAAGCGGCCGCGAACGTCCGCCATAACGTCATCCGTCGCCTGCAGGCGTTGGAAGGCGAAGGCTATCCGGAAGACCTGGCGCTTTTCGCCGACGATCTGCTCGACGCGATGGAGCCCTATACGGCCGTCGCCGGCCTGTTGACGCTTCTGCGCCAGCATGGCTGGCAGCTCGAGATCGGCTACGATCCGAATCAGCCGGAACACAAGGAACGGATGTTCGTCCGGCCGATGCTTCTGGGTCTCGCCGATCTGAAGCAGCGCAAACAACGAGAAACGCGCGGCGATTCGGATCGCGGCCCGCGCCGCGGCCGGGAGCGTTCCGAGCGAGGCGAACGGGGAGAACGAAGGGAACGTCCGGAACGCCGCGAAAGGAGCGGACGTTCCGAACGATCCGAGAAATCGCCCGTTTACACTGATGCGGCGCCAGCCTCGACGACGAACGTCGAAACGACCCGTCCGGAGAAATCCTCCGCCCGCGAATGGCTGGTCCTTTCGATGGGACGCGAGGAAGGGCTTGCCGACCCGGGCGCGTTCATTTCGTTCGTCTGCCAGAACGGCGGCGTGAAGAAATACGCCCTCGGCGCGATTCAAATCGGCGAGCACGAAACGCGCTTCGAGATCGCCGCCGACGTTTCCGATAAAATCATCGACGTTTTCGCCCGCCGCAAGCGCGAGCCGAAAGTCACGGTCTCGAAGCTTTCGGAATAAATCTGTAGGGGTGGTGGCTATCTAAGATGGAGCACGGTTGCACCGTGCTCCACACGTTTGAGGGTCACAGCGGCCATGGTTGGGTGGCATAGTCTCACGACCGAAGGTCGGGAGGCTGTGCTTGCACCGCACAGTTTCCCGCCATCTTCGATGGCGTTGCAAAGCATGAAAAGACTAAGACACATGGCTTGCAAGCAAGCCATGGCACACACTTACTCACCCGTAAACTTGTGGAGCACAGTACAACTGTGCTCCATCAAGGCAAACGGAACTTCTTAAAAACTGTCGTTTGAAGGCGATAAGCAGGCTATCCCTCAACGCGCGGCATGTCCCGCGTGGCGACGATATCGACGCCCGTCTGCAGGATGTCGGAGACGATCACGTCGCCCATCTTCACCGGCGCGCGCAAGGCGACCTTGTGCAACTCCTCGCACACCGCCTTGACCAGCGGCTTGGGAACGGGCGCACGCGTCTTCACCGGCAGCTTCGGCCACAGCCCGCCGGAGACGCGCACGGTCGTCGTCACCATCCGGCGCGGGTCGGTGTGCTCGTCCTTGGCGAACTCCTTGCCCTTCTTGCAGCTATGGCCGCGCACCTCGACGACCGATTTTTCCTCGTGTTCCACTTCGAGACGGCAGCCCAGGGGGCAGCCGATGCAGAGGTAATGGGTGATTTCCATCAGGCTTCTCCTTCGGCGGGAAGGATGTCGATGCGCAACTGCTCGTCGTGAAAGTCCTGCAAGAACTTCGGCTGGACCTTGAGCGAGACCATCTCCGCCGGGAAAACGTAGCGCAGCTTCTTTTCGTAAACGCTGCCCAGACGGATGCGGCAGCTTTCCATCGGCTTCCGCGTCCGCATGTAAACCGTGTGCTCGCGGTCGGTGGAGATCGTGTGCGGCACGGTGTAGGCGACGTTCTCGCCCGTCACCAGCCGGATGTTGTCGGCCGGCCGGCGATGGCCCGTGGCGTATTCGCCGGCGCTCTGCCCGGCCAGCCGCGCCTCGGTGGAGACGAAATCGACGAGGTCGTGGATGTGGACGACGTTGCCGCAGGCGAAAATGCCGTCCTTCGACGTCTCCATCTGGCTGTTCACCACCGGCCCGCCGGTCGTCGGGTCCATGCGCAGGTTCAGATGGCGCGACAGCTCGTTCTCGGGAATCAGGCCGATGGAGAGCAGCACCGTGTCGCAGGGGATATCCCAGCCCTTCGAAGCGAGCGGCCGGAATTTCTCGTCCACCGGCGCGACGGTGACCTTGTTCACGCGGTCCCGGCCGTGGATCTCGGCGACGGTGTGGGAAAGGTGCAGCGGGATGTCGAAGTCATGCAGACACTGGACGATGTTGCGGTTGAGCCCGTTCGAGTAGGGCATGATCTCGAAGACGCCCATGACCTCGACGCTCTCCAGGGTCAAACGCCGCGCCATGATCAGGCCGATGTCGCCCGAGCCGAGGATCACCACGCGCTTGCCGGGCAGATAGCCCATCATGTTGACGAACTTCTGCGCCAGCCCGGCGTTGAGCACGCCGGACGGCCGCGTGCCGGCGATGCGGATCGCGCCGCGCGTCCGCTCCCGCGCCCCCATCGCCAGAACGACCGCGCCGGTCTTGATAATCTTGACGCCGATCGTCGGCGACATCAGCTTGACGTTGAGTTCACGGTCGATGTCGAGGACGTAGGTGTCGCTGATGACGTCAACGTGTTCTTCGATCACCTTTTCCAGATAGCGCTGCGCGTACTCCGGGCCGGTGAGTTCTTCCTTGAACGTGTGCAGACCGAAGCCGGGATGGATGCACTGCAACAGAATGCCGCCCGGCTCCTTCTCGCGATCGACGATCAGGATGCGCTCCGCGCCGTTCTCGCGCGCGCCCAGGGCCGCCGCCATGCCCGCCGGTCCGCCGCCGACGATCGTCACGTCGTATTGCGACTCCAGGTGCGAAAGCTTGCCGGTGATCATGCCCGCACCTCCCGACCTTCCGGCTCGCAGACAAGCCAGGATTCGCCGCCGCGCTTGGTGATCGCCGCGAGGGGGATGCTCAGTTCGCGGGACAACAACTCCATGCAGCGCCAGGAACAGAAGCCGCCCTGGCAACGCCCCATTCCCGCGCGGGTGCGGAACTTGATGCCGTCCAACGTGCGCGCGCCGGCGTGGATCGCGTCGAGGATCTCGCGCTCGGTGATGCTCTCGCAGCGGCACACCATGCGGCCGTAAGCCGGATCCTCGGCCACGAGCCGGGCCTGCTCCTCCGTCGAGAGGCTGGCGAAATGCACGGGATGCGGGATCGTCGGCACGAACTCCTCGCGCGGCTCCAGCGCCAGTCCTTCGTCGCGCAGAATGTCGGCGACGAGCGTCGCGATGGCCGGAGCGGCCGTGAGCCCCGGCGACTGGATGCCGGCGACGTTGATGAAGCCTTTCTTCGCCGTCGGGCCGATGATGAAATCCTCCGTGTCGGATACGGCGCGCAGGCCGGCGAACTCGGCGATGCAGTCGCGCTCGGAAATGCCCGGCACGACGCGCTTGACCGAGCCGAACACCTGATCGGAGCCGGGCAGCGTCGTCGAGAAGTCGCCCTTGTCGTCGGTGAAATCGGCCGTCGGGCCGACCATGATCGTGCCGTCGAAGGTGGGGATGACGAGAATGCCCTTGGAGGTCGGCGTCGGGCAGGGGAAAATGATTCGCTTCACCATGCCTTTCAGCCGCTTGTCCAGCAGGTATTCCTCGCCTTTGCGGGCGCGAATGGAGAAGGTGCGCACGCCGGCCATGTCGGCTACGGCGTCGGCGAAGACGCCGGCGACGTTGAGGATGAAGCGCGTATGGATCAACTCTTTGGCGGTCTGCACGGCCCAGACGTCGCCCGAAGGACGAAGGCCGAGCACGGGATTTTCCACCGAGAGTTCCAGGCCGTTGATGCGCGCCGACTCGATCAGCGCGAAACACGCCTCATAAGGATTGATGACGCCCGAAGTCGGCGCATGCAGCCCGGCGACGACGTCGGACGAAAGATTCGGTTCCTCTTTCAGCAGCCGCTCCCGGTCCCACATCTCCAGACCGGGCACGCCCTTTTCGTTTCCTTGCTTCACAAGCTTGTCGAGGACCGGAAGCTGATCCTCGGCCGTGGCGACGGTGAGTTCGCCGATGCGCTTGAAGCCGAAGCCGAGTTCGTCGCAGAGCCGGTCCCACATCTGGTTGCCGGCCCATTCCAGCTTGCCTTTGAGCGTCCTGGGCGAGGCGTGATGCCCGGCGTGGATGATGCCGCTGTTGGTCTTGCTCGTGCCGAAACCGACTTCGCATTCCTTTTCGATCATGATGACGCGCAGCCGGTAGCGCATGAGTTCGCGCGCGACGGCGCAGCCCACCACGCCGCCGCCAATGATCGTCACGTCATAAAGCATCGATGCCGTTTCCCCTTTCCAATCAAATTCGTCCAGCGGCGGCCGGCGTTACGCCCCCTCCGCCGCTATCCGCCTCACTTCCCGCACGAGTCGTGGCAGCATCTCGGACGCCGACCCATTCAGATGGAACACGTTCGGCATGGCCGTCAAAGACGTGCTCCCGACGTTCACCTCGATGATCGTCCCGCCGTTGGCGCGGGTGATCCCCGGCAGCATGTTGGAGGGGGCCACCTGCGCGCTGGTGCCCACGACGAGCATCGCCTCCGCGTGGCCGGCCAGTTCCAGCGCGCGGTGATAAGCGAAAGGCGGAATTGCTTCGCCGAAGAAAACGATATCGGGCTTCAGGATCGCGCCGCAGACGCAGCGTGGCGGCTTGCCGGGCTTGAATGTCACTTTCTCGCTGGGATAGGAAAACAGGCAACTCAGGCAGACGAGCCGCTTCGAGTTGCCGTGGAACTCGATCACCTGCTTGCTGCCCGCTTCCTGGTGCAGATTGTCGATGTTCTGCGTGATGACGGCGTCCAGCCGGCCCATGGCCTCCAGTTCGGCCAGCGCCTGATGGCCCGGATTGGGCTTGGCCTTGAGGACGACGTCGTGGATTTCGTCGAGCATCCGCCAGACGCGGGCGGGATTCTCCATAAAGGAGGAGATGTGCGCGTAGTCCATCGGGTCGAACCGCTCCCACAGGCCGCCGGGGCTGCGGAAATCGGGAATGCCCGAATCCACGGAAATGCCCGCCCCGGAGAGGGCCACGGTTGAACGCGCGCGGAAGATAAGCTCGGCAGCCTCGCGGATGGCGTTGTCGGTCATCGATGTATCCGTAAGAAAGCTGGCGCTCGAACACGACTCGGCGCGTTTTATATCACGCCTGTCTATCCTGGTCAAACATCGTCCGCGTCGGGCGGCTGGGGAACGTCGTAGCCCGGATGCGAAGCCAGAAACTCGCCGTAAACCGGCGGGACATAATCCAGGCACACCTGGAAGAACTGCGTCAGCACCCGGCCCGTCGCCCCCCAGACAGTTTCGTCGCCGATCTTATAGAAATGTATCGGCACATCCTGGCCCATGAACTCGTTCACCGACAGGCTATGGACGGCAGGATCGAGAAAGGCGTCGAGCGGCAGGAACAGAAGCGAGTCGATCTCGATAGCCGAGGGAGTAAAATGGTAGGGATAGGGGATTTTTCCGACGAACGGCGTCATTACGTAGCGGGTGATGACCGGCGTAGCGTCGAGGCGTCCAAAAACTTGCACGCCGTCGCGCGACAGTCCGATCTCTTCCTCGGTTTCGCGCAGGGCGCAGTCAAGCAACGAAGCGTCTTCCGGATCGCGACTCCCGCCGGGGAAACTGATCTGGCCCTTGTGATGCTTCACATCCTGGGTGCGTTTCGTGAACAGGATGTGAAGCCGCCCGTCCTTCACCAACAGCGGCATCATTACGGCGGCGGGAACGAAATCGGCGAAACGGTCGTCCATGTCGCGGGCTTCGTAGGCCGCGAGGCGTTCGGCGATGCGGGCCAGCAAACGGTCGGCGTCGCTCATGATCGCAACCGGGCGAGAAGGTCGGCCGCCGCCTGCGCGGGATCGGCGGCGGCGAGCACGGCGCGAATGACGGAAATGCGGCCGATCCCGGCCCGTTTCATTTCGTCGAGGCGGTCTACGGAAACGCCGCCCAAGCCGAAGACCGGGATTCGGCAGGCTTTCACGCCCCGACCGACTTCGGTCGGTCCCAGGGGCTCCCCCATTCCCGCTTTCGACGGCGTTTCATAGACGGGGCCGAGCGTCACGAAATCCGCACCGGCGCGCTCGGCGGCTTCGGCCTCGGCCACGGAATGCGTGGAAACGCCGATCAGGATCGGGCGCTGGGCGATGGCGCGCAAATCTCCGAGCAGGGGAATCTGGTCCGCGCCGACGTGCAGGCCGTCCGCGCCGGCGGCGAGCGCCACGGACAGACGGCGGTTGACGATCAATCGCGCTTCGAATTCGCCGCAGATTTTCCGCATCGGCTGGGCGAGGCGCAAAAGTTCGGCGTCGGAAAGATCCCTTTCGCGCAACTGCACCAGCCGCACGCCGCCCTCCAGCGCCTGCCGCACGCGGACGACAAGACGATCCGCGCCGCAGGCGTGGCGGTCGGTGATGAGGTAGAGCAGATCGTCCCGCATGACCGACAAACGACGCCCGGCTAGTCGATCAGGCCCGTCAGGGGGCTGGAAGCCTGAGCGTAGAGCTTCATCGGGATGCGGCCGGCAAGGTAGGCCAGGCGTCCGGCCTCCGTGGCGTAGCGCATGGCGATCGCCATTTTCAAGGGATCCTTGGCCTGGGCGACGGCGGTGTTCATCAGCAGGCCGCCGACGCCAAGCTCCATCGCCCGCGCCGCGTCGGAGGCCGTGCCGACGCCGGCATCGACGATCACCGGAATTTTCGCCGCTTCCAGAATGATCTTCAGATTGAACGGATTGCGCAGCCCCATGCCGCTGCCGATCGGCGCGGCCAGCGGCATCACGGCGGCGCAGCCCAGCTCTTCCAGCTTGCGGCAGACAATGGGATCGTCGAGGCAGTACGGCAGGACGGTGAAGCCATCGGCAATGAGGATCTTCGCCGCTTCCAGGGTCGCCGCGTTGTCGGGGAAGAGGGTTTTCGCGTCGCCGATCACTTCCAGCTTGATCAGATCGGTGTCGAGCGCCTCGCGCGCCAGCTGCGCCGTGCGCACCGCGTCGTCCACCGTGTAGCAGCCCGCCGTATTGGGCAGGATCGTCCAGCGCTTCGGACTGACGTAATCGAAGAGAAACTCCTGCCCTTCCTTGCGCGTCAATTCGATGCGCCGCACGGCCACCGTGACAACCTCCGCGCCGGAAAGTTCCAGGGCGCGCGCCGTCTCCACGAAATCCTTGTATTTGCCCGTGCCGAGAAACAGCCTGCTCTTGAAGGTGTACTTGCCGATCTTCAGCACGTCGTTGGACAGCAGATCAAGATTGTCGGTCATCGCCGTTCCTTTCCAAGCGGGAGGCCCGTCAACCGCCGCCCACGAGTTTGATGATTTCCAGTTCGTCGCCGTCTTCGAGCCGCGTTTCGGCGAACAGCGTCTTGCGCACGACCTTCTTGTTGCGCTCCACGGCCATCCAGTCGCGCCGCGTCTGCAACTGATTCAGCAGCGCGTCGAGCGTGATCGCGTCGGGATACTCCCCCCATTCGCCGTTGACCTTGACTCGCATCAAGTCTCCCAGGTCCGCCATGGGCCCGTTTCCGGGCCTCCGCTTCGGCCGATTTCATTTGTTAGCGCAATCGCCGGGGAGCGTCAACACGTTTCGACAGGAGTGAAAAATCGATTGTCAGTGCGGCGCAGAGCTTTCGTCGGGGGCGGCGACGGTCATCGCGCCGTCGCGAATGGCCAGAACGACGCCGGCGAGCGTGAGCGCGCAGCCCAGCGCCACCCAGGGCGGCGCGGCTTCGCCGAGCCACAGCCAAGCCAGGGCGGTCGCGCCCACCGGTTCGGCGACGACGGCCATGCCCACCGCCGCCGGCGGCAGGAAGCGCACGCTCCACGTCAGCAGGTTGTGGCCGACAAGCTGCGGCAGCGCCGCCGCCAGCACGATGTACAACAGCGCCTCGCTTGAGGCGGGCCGCAGCGGG
>QZKR01000105.1 GCA_003598065.1 Myxococcales bacterium
GGCGTTTTTCCGATTCCCGAAGCTGGGAAATGGTCTGGTTGAGGTCTGCCGCATACTGTTGCAGTTGATCGTTGCCGCGCTCCAACTGCTCCCGTTTCTCCTTTTCAAGTTGGTATATTCGGGCCAGGTCCTCGGCATACCGTTTTAACTGAGTATCTGCAGCAGGGCTTGTCGGATCTTGGTCGGACATGAGTCCGTTATCCTTGCGGGCGATAGGATCTGGTCGAGAACCCATCGGGAACCATCATGGCCTATCCGTCGCTTGTCACCGCCAGCACTTCGACTGGCTCGGCCATGTTCTTGAGGGATATCTTCCCTTTGCTCCCGAAACTGAAGCATGGAATCGGGACGTCGCCACTGTATGCCTTCAGGGCATTCATGGCCGCCGCGCGCGTCGCCGAGATGCTCAGGATCTCTCCGCCTTGCGCCTCCCCGCAGATGCGCGCCGCTAAATTGACCGGGTGCCCCAACGCCGTGTAGTCCATGCGCGACTCGGCGCCGATGTTGCCCACCACGCATGAACCCGTGCAGACCCCGACCCCCAGCGGCCGGAAAGGCTTCGCCGCCAACTCGCGTTCCTTCATCCAAGCCCGATGCGCCTTCTGCATCTCAGTCGCGCAGATCAGCGCCCGCAGCGCGTGGTCCGGCTGCTCCAGCGGCGCGCCGAAGAGCACCATCACCTCGTCGCCAACGTATTTGTCCACCGTTCCCTCCAGCCGATCGACGCAAGCCACCATGTTCGCCAGGAAGGAGTTGATCATCTCCTGGATTCCCTCGGGGGTGAGCGTCTGGCTTATCGCCGTGAAACCGCGCAGGTCGCCGAAGAGGACGGTCATTTCCCGGCGTTCCATGCCCAGGAATTCCGAGGAGGGGAGCGTCTGCATCTTCTGGATGATGGCGGAGGAAACGTAACGGGAAAAGGTGTTCTCCAGCCAGCGCAATTTTGTTACATCCTGCGCGATGATCTGCACCCGACCCTTCTGAGCGTTGACGGAAAAGCGCAGAATCGGAGCACCCGCCGGATGGGATCCCGCCGAACTCGATAGCAGCTCAAGCGGCAATCTCGGATAGGCGCGTTCCAGGATATGCGGTTCTTCGCTTGTTCGCGCTATTTGGACTAAGGCGGCGATAAGCCCCTTCCCAATAAACCCATTATCCCAGTGCGTGGTCGGACTGCCCAGCGCCGCCTTCCGATCCGGCATACCCAGCAGTTTCGCCATCGGGCCATTGACGTATCCCACGGTGTCGTCAGGCGAGATCTGCAACATCATCTCCTCGACGCCTAGTATGTTTAGACTGCCGGAGTTTTTTTCCGATTCGCGAAGCTCGGAGACGGCCAGGTTGAGGTCTTCCGCATACAGGCTCAATTGTTTGTTGGCGTTTTCCAGCAGCCCGCGTTTTTCCTTCTCGGATTGAAAAATACGGGACAGATCCTCGGCGTAACGCCGGAGTTGTTCTTGATCGTCATTCCGATGATCGGCGGTGGGCTTATCCGATTTGTCAGGTTCAGTCATGGAAACACCCTATTCAGGTTGAGCTAACCAAGAATTTCTTCCACCTTCCGTATCAGTTCCAATGGACTGAACGGCTTGGAGAAGTAGTTGTTCGCGCCAGCTTCGAGGCTCGCCTGCCGGTCCGTCTCCTGGCCTTTGGCGGTCAGCATGACGATGCTGCATTTAGCGCAGGCGGGGATCTGGCGTATCCGACGGGCCGCCTCCAGTCCGTCGATGCCCCCCGGCATCATGATGTCCATAATAATCAGATCGGGAGTTTCCGCCTCGGCCAGGCGGACCGCGTCCTCGCCATTGCTGGCCTGAAAGATATGGTAAACGCCGCTGTTGAGCGTCACCCGGACAAGCTCCCGCACTTCCGTCTGGTCATCCACAATCAGAACCTTTTTCATGACGTCTTCTCCATAATTTGTGTTTTCAACAGCGTTGTATTCAAGGGAATGGCGACCGTTACGGCGGTGCCCTTGCCGTACTTGCTCTGCACGCTCACGGTCCCGCCATGCGCCTCCACGATGTATTTCACGATGCTCATGCCCAGCCCCGTGCCTTGGATGGCGGTGTTCGAGGCATCCGCGCGGTAGAATTTCTCGAACACCCGCTTGAGCTGGTCCGGTGTCATGCCCATGCCCTGATCCTCGATCGACATTTCGTAGACGGCCTTCCCCTTCCGTCCGGTTATCCGGATCAAGCCCCCCTCCGGCGAATATTTCACGGCATTGCTGAGCAGGTTACCGACAGCCTGCGCCATCTTTTCGCGGTCCACGAAAAGCCCGATCGTCTCGTTTTTCAAGTCCACCTCGAAAGTGTGTTTATCGTCCAGCCCCTGGAAATGGGGAATGAGCGGCCGCACGAAATCCCCGATTCTGGATTTCGTTTTCTCCAGCTTGAATCCCTTGCCGGATTCGATGCGGGAGATGTCGAGCAGATCGTTGATGATGGCGGCCAGATCGACGGCCTGCTTGTTGATGTAGGTGAGGTACTTTCTCTTGTCCTTCGGCGGAATCTTGCGGCGGGTCAGCAGGATTTCCGAGAAGCCCTGGATGGAGGTGAGCGGCGTCCGCAACTCGTGCGCGGCCGTGGAGATGAATTCCGTCTTCATCCGGTCCACTTCGCGCTCGAGCGTCACGTCGCTGATGCTTGTGATGACGCCATGGGGTTCGCCGGCCTTGTCGAAAATGGCCGATGTTCGTCCTCTCAGCACGCGCTTCTTCTCCGGGGTCTTGCCCGATCTCTCTAAATCAAATTGATACCCTTTGTTGCCCTTGCGCAACGTAGCCTTGATTTTTTCCATCATGATTTTTTCTTCAAAGACGGAACCGACGTGCCGATTGATCGCGTCGCTTAAACGGACGCCCAGCAGATCCTCCGCCGCCCGGTTCATTTGGATGATCTTGTCGGAAACATCGGTCACGATGAGACCGTCCGCGACGGATTTCAAAATGCCGTCAATCTGGTCCCGTGACTGCTCCGCGTCGTGCAGGGTTTCATTCAATTCGCTGGTGCGTTCCTTGACGTTGGCCTCTAGATTCAGCAAGTGCTCTTGAAGCTTCTTTTCCGCGAGGGTACGGTGATACTCCTCGCGAGCCACGGTCAGCCTGGCCTGTATGATGGGCGCGACATGCCCGGTGATCGCCTCCAATAGCATGATATCCCCGTCGTTGTAGGCTTCGGATTTGTTGGCCACCATCATCAGCCCGATGACCTTTCTCTGCTGGAGGATCGGCACGGCGATGACGCGCCCGATAGGCATGTGTCCCTCCGGTGTCTTGCAGGGCTCGTTCGACATCTGGGTCCGCCCTTCGATCAAGGCCATTCCCCAGATCCCGCCCCACGACTCGCGGCGGAAGACAATGTCTTTCTCGGGTATCCGGCACATTTCCCATACGTCGCGGGTCAGAGAGGGACTGACCAGGTCGCCGTTATGATTGATATAGCCGAAGACGCCGAACGGACTCTTCAATTCCGATAAGACGACATCCAGCACGTCGGCGTACATGTTCTTGTCCGGCGTGGTGAGGCAGATCTCCGCAATCCGGTTCTTCACCGCCAGATTCCGGTTCATCTCCCGGATCTCCGCCTCGGCGGCCTTGCTCTTGGTGATGTCTATGAAATCCCCGATGAAGTGCTTGAACTGGCCGTTTGGGGCATTTACCGTCGCAATGCTGACATCCGCCCAAACCACGCCGCCATCTTTGCGGAGATAGCGCTTCTCAAAACGCTGCGTGGGCGCCCCGGCGAGCAGGGCGCGCACGGCCTCTTGGCTGGACGCCTTGTCCTCGGGAAGGGTGAATTCAGCGAAAAACCGGCCTTCGATTTCGCCTCTCTGGTATCCCAGCATGGATACAAGCGCTTCATTGACGCGAATGAAACGCCCGTCGCTAGAGGTCCACGACTTGCCGATGGCCGCCTTTTCAAAACTCACCCGGAAGCGTTCCTCGCTCTCCCGTAGGGCTTCCTCCGCCTGCTTGCGGTTGGTGATGTCTTGGCAGAAACCAAGGAATCGCTTGTCCGATAGCTTGACGGCGGAGATGGACCACCAGCGCCTCTCGCCGCTCTTCGTGCGGAATGGAAGCTCGCCTACGGCCCTGCCTTCCCGGACGACCGTCTGGAAATGCCGAATTCCTTCTTCGACCCCATCCTCGGACAGGGTTTCGGGAATGGTCATGGAAAGCAGTTCCTGTTCCGCGTATTCCGTAATCTGACAGGCGGCGGGATTGACCTGAACATACCGCCCTTTCTCGTCGGCCACGAAAACGCCGTAAGGCGCGTTGAAAATATAGTCGCGGTGTCGTTGCTCGCTTTCTTTTAACGCCGCCTCCGCCCATTTGCGCGCGGTGATATCGCGGATGTTGCACTGGATCACCTTGTGCTTGTTCACCAGATAGACATTGCTGACGAACTCAACTTCGATCCGCCGTCCATCATGGGTTTCCAGCGGCAAGTCATCATAGCGTACATATTCATTTTCTTGTAATTCCGAAAACTTACCTTTGTTGGCGAAGATGTCCTTGAACAGTCCAAACTCCCAGACTTCTTTCCCGAGGAAATCCTCCTTGGAGAAACCCAACAACTTGATCAAAAAGGGGTTCACATCGACAACCATCCCCGTTTCCGCATCGAGGATCAAAATGCCGTCCTTCGCCGACTCGAAGAGCCGACGATAGCGAACTTCCGACTCCCGCAACTTCTCCTCTTTCTGTCGTGCGATGTTCTCCAATTCAATGTTGCGCAGCGCGAAAGCCAGGTCCCCGGCCACCTCGGCGAAGAAAGATTGCTCCTCGGGGTCGAAGATCCCCCGGCTTTGTTCCGTTGAGACGGTCAGAAAACCGTAGGTCCTGTTCTCATGAGCCAAACGGATGGTCATGGTGTTCTTTTTGGAGCAGTCGGACAAGAGAGGGCAAAGGGCGCACACTTCGGCCTTGTCGGCCGCGACATAGACCCCGTCATGTGATTCCGCCCTCGAGCAGCAGGGAGGCAAAGCGCCCTGGCGCATATGCTCGGCCAGGGGCGCCAGGATATCTTCCATGCCCGCTTCCGCATAGGAATCCACTTTCCCCAGCTCGTCGGTGCGAACGACCATGGCGTAGCAGTACCGCGGATTCTCGATCAGAATATTGCAGGTTTCCTGGACGAGTTTTTCCGCGTCCTTTTCGCGAATGATCAATTGATTGACGTTGCGAATGGCGTGCAGGACCTGGTTCAGGTGCTTAATCTTTTCTTCCGCCTGCTTGCGCTCGGTGATGTCCTGAATCGCGCCCTGGAAGGCGGTCACCTCGCCGTTCTCATTCAGAATCGGCTGACCGAGGGCGGCGCACCAGCGCGCGGAACCGTCCGGCCGGAGTATTCGGTATTCGTGCTGATAATTCGTCTTGTCGGTGACGGCGGCCGTCACCTGGCGTTCGAGTTCCGGCCAGTCGTCAGGGTGGACGCGCGACACGCCGTGGTTAAGATACAGCTCCTCGGACTGGGGATCCATGCCAAATAGGCGATACACCTCGTCCGTCCAGCGCATCATGTTTGTCTTGATATTCCAGTACCAGTGACCGACGTGCGTCAGGCCCGTGGCCGCCCCCAGTTCTTCCCGGCTGCGGCGCAGTTCTTCCTCTGCCCGCTTGTGCTCGGTGACGTCGTGAATGACCCCCATGGCCCCCGTAACGTTTTCTCCATCCACCAGGATGGTCGCGGCCACTTCAGTGTCGAGGAGCGAACCATCCCGCCTCTTTACCTTCAGTTCAAAACCGGTGCGCGGCGCCTTGGTGACCAGAATCTCCTGGAACGCGGAAAACGCCCGCTCGATTTCGGATTCGGGCAGAAATTCCGTGAAATCTCTCCCCAATATTTCCTCCGGCTCCCAGCCGAACGTGTTTCGCGCCGAAGGCGAAAGATAAATGACTTGCCCGCTAGCATTGGTCAGGAAAATGGTGTCCATGGAATTTTCAGCAATGCCTCGGAATTTTCTCTCGCTCTCCCGCAAAGCCTCATCCGCAGTTCTGCGGTCTGTTATATCGCGCAACGTGCTGATAATGGCGAAGGGCGTTCCGTCGGCATGACGTTGAAACTGCGACTGGACTTCGCACCAGAAGGACGTCCCGTCCTTTTTGCAGGCCTCCACCTCGAGCATAACGGTTTGGGGCTGGGAAACTCTCCACTTCGCGAACTTATCCTGAACGATCTTCATTGTCCGGTCCAGCGACTCCGGTTTTAATATGCCCATCGGCCCCAGCGACATGGCCTCTTCGACGGTGTACCCGGCGATTCGCGTGATGGAGGGACTAATGTAAACGGGTGTCAAATCCAGGTTGGTGAGCACAATGATATCCGCTGTATTTTCGACCAGAATGCGATATCTCTGCTCGCTCTCCCGCAGCGCCTTCTCCGCCCGCTTGCGGTCGGTGATGTCCATGCACGTGCCGACCAGCCGCAGGGGTTTGCCGTCTGCGTCGGTGAAGACTCGCCCCTTGGCGTTGATGTCGCGCCAGCCTCCGTCGCCGCGGAGTTTCGTGCGGTAGTCGGTCTCGTACGGCCGGTCCAGTTTCAGCGCATTTGAGACATCCTGCTGGACGCGGTCCCGGTCGTCGGGATGGAGCCGTTCGACGAATTGCGAGAATCGGAGAAGCTCTTCCGCGGCGACGTCGAACAACCGGTAAAACTCCTCCGACCCGGTTATCTCATCCTTGACAGTGTTCCATTCCCAGCTCCCCAGATGCGCCACCGTCTGCGCCTCTAGCAAAAGCTCCTGGTTTCTGTTCAGCGTTCTTTGCGCGGCGCGCTCTGCCGTTTGATCTCGGAACGCGAGAACAACTCCGATGATCTCGTCCTTTCCGTTGCGGATGGGTGCGGCGCTGTCGGCGATGGGATGCTCCGCGCCGTCTTTGGCGATGAGAACCGTATGGTTGGCGATTCCCACCACTACCCCCTCGCGAAGCGCCTGTGCAAAGGGGTTCTCCACCACGGCGCGGGTCTCTTCGTTGATGATGCGGAAGACCTCGTTAAGGGGGCTGCCCTGCGCCTCTGCCTCGGTCCAACCCGTGAGCCGCTCCGCCACCGGGTTCATAAAATCGACGCGGCCCTGCGCGTCGGTCGAAATCACGCCGTCGCCGATGCTCGATAGCGTGGCCCGGTTGCGCGCCTCGGCAACGTTATCGGGACGCGACTTTTTTTTCTCGTTCATCGTCACCTCCCAGGCTCGGAAGCAACCCGATGTGCGGCCGTTGCTCTTGGGCCCGGTGCAGCAGAATCTCCCAACGAAAACATCAATATTTAACGGCCTTAACAACAACTGACCGTAAATTTTCACGTTTCCCTGAATTCATTTCAACCCGATACAGCTAAAGTTAAATGATTCGCGAACATTTCAGTTCCATTTGATACCATGCATTGCAAATCACAATTTAGCCTAACCATTGCTTGGCATAACATCTATAAGGAAATCTCGTCGGTCGCCTTCGCAAATAACGATGTATAACAGTAGTCACAATCCAAACTGATACTATTGAATATATTTTGCGGAAGCGAATCGCCCGATAAAATGAAGCCAGGAGGTTGGTCTGCCGCCTTCCGCTGTTTGTACTTGATGGATTTTTCTATACTACTTCTGGCTTTTTCTTAAACAGCTATCCTTGCCCTGTTGCACGCCGCCTTCACCCCCGGCATCGTCGGCGCATGCCCGGCGGCCTCGAACTCAAGCCCGCACCCACGGCCTTCCCGACATCCCCGCCGGCGAGTAGAAGCCCTCGTCCGACATTTTCCAGCGGCGGTGGCCACTCCGAGCACCGGCGTCGAATGGTCTTTACGTTCGCCCGCAGGTCAGCTCCATTTAGCTATGGTGTGTGTCCTCCCCGCGGGATATCATAAGCCCCGTTTTGTAAAGAAATCACATAGGCAAAGCTATCGGTTAAAAAGGAAAGACGGTATAAGCCGTCGTTCCTTCTGCGAAGGGCGCCCATTACCGCTTCGGCCCCA
This sequence comes from Myxococcales bacterium, assembly GCA_003598065.1. Taxonomy (GTDB): domain Bacteria; phylum Myxococcota_A; class SURF-8; order SURF-8; family SURF-8; genus SURF-8. The sequence continues at coordinate 7,974 of QZKR01000105.1, forward strand.
GATCATTCGGCAGGAGCCGGTACTCGTTCAACACGTCGAGAATTCCCCAGGCGTCCGTGCTGTACCAATCAGCTTCCGGCAGCGCGTCCGTCAGCAGCTTCCAGAAAGCGTCGATGTCGCCGCCGGGCCACGTCTTCACCGCCTGAACCAGCTTGGCGGCTTCGTCGGGTGTGAGGCCGCAATCCTGGAGATCCATCAGGACGCTTTCCCCGTCATCGTTCTGGCTACGCTCCATGCCCCAGAGGTCGAAGGGATAATCGTCGATGAGGAAGCCGGCGCGATTCTGCCTCGTCGGCCGCAGTGTGTAATCGGGCAAATCGGCGTTGACCTTGGCCCTCAGTTCCGTTGCCAGTGCTTCGTTGTGGGGCGCGCTGGATTGAAACTGCAATGGCAGCTTGTCGAAGGTGACGCGGAAAGGCCGGTAGAGGTCGAGCCGCGCGAGGAAGTTTCCTGCTTTGTTCGTCACGATGGAGAGCAGCCACTCGCCGTTGTCCATCTGGTTGACGGTGTCATTGTCCTCGCCCGACCAGAAGGTTTGCAGGTCGGCGTGCGAATGCGCCCAGCAACGCAGATCGGCCATGTCGTAGCCGGCCTTCACCAACTCCGTCATCAACTGCCCCATCGCCTGCCGGTCGGGGCTCGTGTGCGCGCCGGAGCAGGTTTGCTTGGGGAGGAAGAACTTGTTGACGACAATGAGACCGGAATCCTCGGCCTTCTCCACCACGCCGAAGCAGGAAAACTCACCCTGCGCCGCCTGCGTCCAGACTCTCAGTTGCCGCTCCGCCTCCTCCGACAGCAGCACCCGCGGGCTCAGGTTGGGGAGCATCCGCTTCGCCGGCGTCCTGTCCATCAACCGGTGTTGTTCGCAAGACTTGACAGTCGGGGGCATGGGCGCAGCTTTCGCAGCGGCCGGGGCCGTATTCGTCGTAGCAGTCGGACTCTTTTTCTCCGGCCCAGGCGAGGCATTCGCCCCGGCGCTCGCATTCGTCGCAATCGTCGGCGTTCCACTCATGGCATTCTTCCTCCGAAGCAGGGTGATGGCCGCAGTGCGCAATGCGGCATTTCAGACACTCGGCACGAGTATGGTTGCTACGGCACTCGGCCAGCTCTTCCTCGATGTACGCACAAGCCGTGTTGGCGCACCACATGCAATCCTGCGTGCTGCAGTTTTCGTGACAGCGATCCCAGCGGTCGGCCCAGTACGGACAATTGGAGTCATGACAGTCCGCGCAAGATTCATCGCCCCCTTCGTAGCAGGCGTCGTACTCGTCCCTGTCGCCGCCGAACCACTGCATGTATGGATTCTCGTCGTTGTAGCTGCGCAGAAACTCATCGAGCAGCAGGACCAACGTGCCCCATTCGCGCTGCTCCAAGAGCTTGCCCACGTCGTTGCCGATGTTGCCGAGACAAGGTGCGCCGTTCTTGGCGACGTGCGGATGGATGTAGCCGGAGCGGTCCTCGTTGTTGCTGACACCTTCGAAGCGGATCAAGTCCTTGCCGTCTTCCAGCAAGAGGCGCAGGCGGATGTCACCCAGCTCAGAAGTTTCGCCCGATTCCGCATCTTCGATCACCACGTCCTTGTGAACCGCCGTCAACTCCTTCTCACTGATGGTGATAGATTCAATGCGCGGGCCAACGAGGCGGTGAAGCTGACGCCCGATGCGCTCGATGTTGACTTCCGTCTTGGCGCACTTTTCGTTGACGGCGAGTTTGAGCAAGCGAAGCTGTTCGCGCTGATGGACCAGGGTGCTCAAGGTCTGTTGAACCTGGGCATTGAGGTCGGCCAGGCGATCGACGTTGGTCTGGATGTCGGTTTCCGTGCGGGTGAGAACTGTCTTCGAAACTTCTCCATAGAACTTGCCGAAGGCGGCGACGGTCTCGCCTTCGGTAGGGGGTGTCTTACAGGTCATGAAGAGCTTGGCGAATGGAGTATGGAAGATCTCGGTCAGAACTTTCTTGCGGCCTTCGTTGTTGAGAGGACTGTGATCACGAGTAGCCAACGATGCTTCGTCCACGCGAGCGATATGGAGAACCCGACCCCGCAGTAACCAGACCAGACCGTCGGTGATGGCATGGCCCGAGCGTTGTTCTTCGGGCAGTAGGTAACCGCGATCAGCAGCCGCTTCCTCTTCAACGTCGTCCACGGGACCCATATAGACGCGGTAGTCGCCGAAGGCGTAGCTGCGGTCGTACTGGGCCGTGACCGCCAGAGTGATGGCGGAACCGAGAGTGTAGCCGATGGGCTCCTTGCAAGCGTCGACTACCAGGATTTCGGGAATGTTCTTCGGGAAAACTTTCCCCGCCCACTTCAGAATCAACTCGCGCAGGATAGGGCCGATTTGTTCGGCATCGTGGATGGATTGCATGCTCACCTCTCTCCAAAAAAACGGCGGAGAGCTGCCCCTCCGCCGTTCCGATTCGGATCACCTCCTCTCTAGCAGCCGCCGTCCACCTTCGGCGTCAACGCCAGGATGTCGCCGTCGCTAGGCCTTTCGTGCAACTGACAGTGGGAGCCATTGAGCGTCAGGCTGTAACCCTGGGCGTCGAAACCCGCTGCGGTAAGCGCATCGGCACAGGTCGAGCCGGCCGGGACGTTCACATGACGCTGGCGGCCGATGCTGACGACGGTGATTTTGAGTCCGGCAACGGACGGATTCTGGGGTTGGTCGGTCATCGAATTCCTCCTGTGTTTGAGGTGATGGGCTCGTTAGCCCGCTTGGGAAGCGGCTCCGAAAGAAGCGTGTGTACAGACTGCAGTTGTTTGTACAGACAGGTTGTCGTGATTGGAGAGCGAGACTGTTTAGTCCGCGTCGTTGCCGTTTTCAGGCAAGTCGTCTTCCGCAGCCATGCGGCCGATGCCGCGCAGGCTCTCGTATAGCGCTTTGTACTGCCGAACCTCGGCTTCATTACAAGCGCAGTCATTTGTCAACGCGAGTACAGCGTACGTACCGGTCGGCATTGTCAGCGAAAGCCGGGTGCGATAAGCGAACAGCGGCAAATCGGCGTAAGAGCCATCCGCCAGTTTGAGCTTGCCCAGGAAGTACCGTGCCAGGTAGCGCTGGACGGGACGGAGCGAGGTAGCCTTGGCGCGCAGGAGAAAGGGGCTGCCGTCGTCCATGTCGATGCCGAGCAGGTGATAGACCACGCCGCACTTGGGTGCTGCATCGCGACCGTGGCCATTGCCCCAAGACTTGTGCGGGCAAGTCGAGCAGGCCATCACCTCTCCCTCGTGCGTGATGCCTTCCGCCAAGTCATCCGATTCACACTTGATGTCGAAGCCGGAGCCTTCGGTGTAGACGGCATAGCGGCGCGTTTTCTTGAGATGCAGCAGCATGGCGAGGACTTCCGGTTTGACCTCCTCGGTCAACGAGTTCACGAACACGTTCTTCCTGGCCCATGACCCGTCCGGTAGCTGCAGCTTGGCGTTGTAGATCAGGGCGGGGACCGGCCGGTCTTCGCGGCCCAGGTGGTCTAGAGCGTGAAGACCGGCCAACTCGGTGAGCAGAGACTCAGGCAGGGTGAGAGCGGAAGCGGATTGCGCTGTGCTGACGTTTGATGTCGATGGCATGGATAACCTCCAGGGGATGGGGATATTGGCTGAAACGCACTTAGGAGCACACGACGGCAGTCTATGGCGGGTCGGAGCTATATGCGGGTGAACGATCCGGGACGAGATGTTGGCGGACGAGATTGCTCCTGTCCGTCAGTATGCTTATGACCGATTATACGCAGGAATTTCCTCGATCAGGGCAGTGTGCGAAGGAGCCGAAATATAAACCAAAAAAATCCAGCAACGGCGATTTGCTGTCTGGAATTCGAATTCAACTAGACCTGGTTAAATCTCGACCAGCGAGGGTCACCACCCACTAACCCCCTTTCGGCAGCGATTTCGAATTCTGGATAGCCTATGGCACAGACGAGGATTGCGATTTCGAGGAATTTTCCCAAGGGGGAACCTGCCAAGGGCGCCCATCGGCGTTCTCTCTCCGAGGTTCCCCATCGAAATATCGTTCGATTTCAGCAAATTACAAATTACTGGGGAACCTTGGGTAACCTATGGCCAGTCTTCGGGAACATGTGCTGGGCAAAGGACGAACTAATCATTTTCAAATCACTCGGCCGGAGGTTATCCCAGGTTCCCCTATCACAAAATTCTATGTATTTTCTAAGCATTGAGCAGGGGAACCTCTACGATTGAAACCCTTGTCCCATTGCGCCAAGGTTACCCGGCTTCGGGCATGGGTTGTAGTCGATAGTACCTTCCCCTGTGGCCCTGATCCCGGAACAGCTGGATCTGGAGTCCCGCGAAGACCCGTTCCCGGTTCTGATGCAGGAGGGTCCCCAGCTTGGTCTGCCGGGCGCGGGGGCTTCCGGTGCCGAAGCTTCGGGCGGCTTCCAGGATGTCTTCCATCTTGGTGGTCGCAAAGCGCGGGCGGAAAGGGGCGAGGTCATGCAACTCCGGCGAGGGATAGTAATATAGCTGATGTTCAGCGTGATAGCCCGGAGTCGAAAGGAAGGTCCCGTCCGCCAGAAAGATCGGATAATGGACGATGCGCTCCAGCCGCGGCAAACGCGGGTCTGGAATCCGCACCACGTCCTTGCAGATATCCTTGGGCGGTTTGGCGGGTTTAAACCCTGATGACGTCTGGTGGACCCAGTCCATGAACCGAAAAAGGATCCCGAAAACGTCGTCCTTCGTGAGATACACGATGGAGAGATCGCCGTTTTCATCCTGGTAGAGCTTGATGAGATCATTTCCCCGGCGGAAAAGCGGCAGCCGTTGCTCGACGGTTTGGATCTCCTCGTCGGTCTCCGCCGTCCAGATCTCAACCGTCCCTTTTACCAAGGCTCCGTGGGCCTGCTTCGCGGGCAGCGAAACTTCCGAAGCTGGTGGAGCGTCAGCGAGCGTCTGTGTGACAAGTGAGGGATCGGCATCGGCTTGCAGGACCTTCACCGGGACCCGAAGACGCAGGATCGTATCCCAGACTTGGGCCAAAATATCGCGCTGCTGCTGATCGACCCGAATGGCGACGAGATCTCGAATGGGTTCGGCTTGGTCGGGCATGGCGACAACTCTTTCTAAAGGAGCGATCCTTTGGTAAACCGGAAGCGATGATATCACTGATTTTCAGCCGGATGGCAAGCGGTTCCTTTTGCTTCTGCGACCCGATGGAGTTCGTCATCTTTGAGGGCGGGACCGGCGTGATCGAGGCCACCTTCTTCCCCGATGTCTACCGCCGCTTCTGCGCCCGGCTGGACTACGGCCGGCTCTATCTCCTGAGCGCAAGGCGGACGAGCAGTTCGGCGCGACGACGTTGACGGTGGAGCAGGTGCAGAACCTTTAAACGGACAGAGAAAAGCGGCTGTGCCCGAAACAAAGGCGTCGAATGGCCATAAAGGACCACGCGACGCCAATGTTTCGGTGGAGATCGGTGTCAGCTATGAATTGTCAGCCTCGATGACGAGGCGAAAGCCGATTTTTACATTTTTGTACTCGCCCCAGCTTTTGGTGTCCCCCATTGTTCCCTGCCAGTAACGTCCAGCGACTCGGCCATCTACGCACCACTCATAGGCGTCCCACGCATCGATGAACGGCAGGCCGGAATACTCGATCCAGGGCAGCGGCTCACGCCACAGGGCAGAGGGGGGGTAGTTTTCAGATTCGATCCACCGCTTGCGCGACTTGGTTCCCCTGCCCGTATCAGGTGGGAACTCGGGCAGATCGGGACCCGGCTCAAGGAATCTCGGCTCCGACCAGATCACCGACGCCTCAAGGCGCTCCCGTGGCGGCCAGTTCTCCCACGGAAAATCTCCTTGCGCGAGTCGCTCATAATGTTCGGATGCAAAGGGGCGGATCATGCGATGTTCGTCGATGGTTAGAAAGCGAACGGCGATGCCCAGTTCCTTCTCTTTCCACGCGCAATAGGCGAGCGCATCGCTGAACGTGGCTCCAACGGGAGACGAATCGGGATTGCTGTCGTTCGCCGCCGACCAGCTTTCCCCTTCACGCCGCTCCATGTAGTCCGTGGCCTCGGCAAAACGTCGAAACTCGCCTACCGTCACCATTTCGGACACGAACAGGACACGGTTGTCGGGCAGGTTCACCTCACGAAATCCATTGGGCGCAACCGTTGCCTTCGGGAATCGAGGTTTGCTGATACACATCCCCCTCGATTGGAGCAGTCGCTCCAGGATGACCTCTTCGCCGGGGTAGTCCTCACCGGCCTTGCCCCCTTGGGCGTAATGGAATTGTTCGGCTTCGTGACGCTCTTTTTCGTCCCACCCGCCTTTGCGGAAGTAATTCCAGGTGGTGAAGTCCTGCTCGGCCCAGACAAATCCCGGCGTGTCTCTTGGGTCCAGCATGAAACGTCCCGAGTAACCTATGCTGGGTGGCGGCGACATGCGCAGGTTCCGCCAAACAAGGTCATAGGTTCCATCAGGCCCTTTGAGCAGCGCGAGATTGTCGGTCAAAGGGATTATCTCCAGCCAGCCATCTTGCTGCTGATCGATGAACTGGCGAAACGCCTCGACAACTATGCGCTTATTCGCCAGCACGCGGCGGCGCTCCGCCTCGCTTACGTCTTTCAGAAAGTAGGTGGCTGCTTCGAACTTGCCGGGTTCGCCCAGATCCAGCAGATGGTCGCTGAAAAAGTTGAGATTGCCGTACAGGTCGGTGCGGTGTCGGTAGATCCACTTTCGGGCAGCCTCCGGTTCAGTAGGGACAGGGCCGCTGTTTGCTGCATCTCCACCTGGGCCGACCTCAGAGAACAGTTTATCCCACGCTTCCCAATCATGGCCGTAGCCTGTGAAAACCCTTCGCGGCATCGGCTTGGGACCGAGGAAGAGACGGTCGGCGAGGGATCTGCGTTGGCGCTCCATTCCCTGGAACGTCAAGTCGTTTGTGGGCACCTTGAAAAGGTTTCCATACTCGCGGAGGCCATGCTCGGCAAGAGTATGCCGCACTCTTTTCCAATGCCGGGTTTTGTAATCGCCGAAGTCTCCGTCGAAACCCAGGCAATGGACGATGGCGTTGAGGCCGGATGTGTGTTTCAGTTCGCATCCGGCATGCTTGATGGTTGCGCGGCACGATTCTTTCAGTTCTTCAGGTGAGAGACCGAAGATCGGGACGGCATGCCCATCGCGAAGGAGAAGCCAACTGATAGGGGAACGAGTGCTTTGAACCATAGCCACCTCCATACTTCACCCCCTTCGTCCCATCGACTGCCGCCAGAGGAAGGACGATGAAGGTGGTCGAAATGACCAGGTTCAAGATTTTGAAGTCGTTACTTGAGGTGTTTCTTACGATCTGCTGGCGGCTCAGTCATACCGGTGGTACCTCAACCAATGAGAATGTAAATTTCTGAGCAGTAAGAGTCAAGGGTTTTTATTTTCAACCCATCTCCTGTCTTTTGTTTATTCAATCGCTACCCGCAACCTGGGATGCTTCCGGTCCCTCAGCGTCATGCCTTCCTCGGCCCCACCCTCCACGAATCCGGCCTTGTCCAGATGGTCCAAGAAGTCCACGAAATCCAGGTAGGAAAGCTGCTCCCGGATCTCCTCGGCCAGTCCGTCATACAACTCCCTTGCGGACGACCGTTTCTCGCGCACTTCGTCACGCAGCATCAGCGTGGCCAGGATTTCCTCCTCCTTACGGCTTAGGGTCACGCGCTCCACCTGGAACAGGAGCGGCAGGATGGTCGGTAGCACAACCGTCGGTAGATCGGGGAAACCGCAAGCGGCCAGGACTCCGCTTAACACGGCCGTCGTGACGAGGGTCTGGGAGATTCCCGCGCCGATCTTGAGCCGATACCCGCCGCCCAAGAACTCCAAGTCGGAGCCACCGCCCGCCGCTTGCAGGACTTCCCTGAATGCCGCCAGGCCGCGATCCCGGCCAGGGAATGGTTCAGGGAAAACCAAGGCCCATATTGCCTCGGCATCCACGGCATCCCGTCCGCTGCCGACAGCCATACCCGTCCGAACGGTTTCGTCCAATGTTTTCATGTTGCCCTTTCTTGAATTGTGAGGCCGCCGAAATCAAAAAAGGACTCTTCTCGAAAGAGGTGGCCCAACACCACTTGAAGCTCCCAGGCATGATCCTGTAAAAACGTCGCATCCTCGATGAAAATCTCCGGATGCGGGAACTGCTCTCTCAGGAAGTAGGCCACCGCGCGCCACATCACCGAAGAGCCAGGAAGCAACAGGACTTTCTTGCGTCCGGCCTCGGAGCGAAAAACCAGGACATCATGACGGGACTGGTCCACGGTCAGGTGAACAACGGCGTACTTCACGCGCAGGTTCGCATCGTCGAACCAAACAGGAAAATTGGCGAAAGGAGGAATATCCATCAGATAAGCCAAGTCGGCGGCGGTCGCCAGCGGATCGAACCAGCGGCGGACCCATTCGGCGTCCACAAGCGACGATAAATAAAAGCAGCCCAGGATAGGGGCGATCTTTTTTGCCGTTGCGGCGAAGGCCAACAATTCCTCCGGCGATTCGATTAAGTAATACTCGACCACTCGCCGGACATCGGTTTCCCGATGATAGCAGATGCGGAGAGCGGCCACGGGTGTGCTTCCGTAACTATCAAACAGCTGTCGATTTTCTGGATTCAAGGCAACCTGCTCAACCATTCGACGGGCCGGACGCACCGAAAGAAAGAAATGTTCGTCCGGCGCGGCTGACGAGATAAGACTACGAAGTTCCTCCACCGGGACCTCAGCCAGCCGTCGCACGAGCCCGTCTGGCGGTTCGGGATTCACGATGAGTCGCTCCATTCCGAATTGGATGGCGACCAGGGAGTCGGCTGTTTCATCCTTTGCGGCCGGTCGAAGAAAAAAGCCGCTCGAACCGGGTGGTGTCAGCTCTTTCGCTTTGTCGAGCAGTCGCGCCGTAAACTCCCGCTGGCCGTCCCAGGAGAGAGAAGCCAGCCCAACGTCATTAAGCAATCCAGCCAGGGCGTCGTGGAACGATTCCAATAAATAGCGCGACGCCTCGTCGAACTCCTCCGCCACGGCGTCTTCGTAAAGGCCATCATCCGACTCACTTGCGTCGAAGACCGCCCATGCCGGAAAGTCCGGCCGTACGCGCTTAGCCCGTTCATACGCCTCTTGCCAGAATTTCGCCGATACCTCTTTTGAGAGTGCTTTCAAGCGCTGGTCGGGGTAGTCCCGGTGACGGATGTCGGACAACCGGAAATCCCGCAGACCGCGAACTAGCGCAGTCTCCGCAGCCGTGCCCTGCATGCACAACCGCAGGGCCGCAGCCGCCGCACTGTGGCGCAGGTAGCTGCCGGAAAAACCGTTTCCCAACACCTCTCCAATTCTGTAGTAACGCAGGTAATCGGGGTAGTTCTCCAGAAGTCCGGTATCGGGTTTGCCCTGACCCATGATCATCATACTGAGGTAGGTCGCATAGCTCTCGTGGGTTATGCGGCAACGGTCGAGCAGCGCTCGGAACGTTCGCAGAAAAATCTTTTCTTCCGGCAGCCGCCCTGCCAAATCGGCATAGACGTGCAGCAACGAGCCGTAGGCGGTCGTGTCCGTGAGAGTCGAGTGCAGCGACTCATGCAGGCTGACCAGGGCAGCTTGGTCGGAAACGGATTCTCCCAAAGTCAGGAGGTCCCAGGTGAAAAGTCGGTTTCGGCCAGAAGGCTGGTCATCTCTTCCCTTCAGCAGAAGATCATCGAGGTCGGAAGGCGAAAAAGGCAATGAACGGCTCCTCCCTTTAGACCAGCTTCTCCGCATACCGTTGCTTGATCTTCTCCACAAAATCCAGCAAGACCGGCTTCGCCTCCATCTCCCGGCGATCGATCAGCCGATTGATGGCGCGCAGACTCCCATCGATGCCCTTTTCCAAGCGTTCGGCCCACTCCTTCCTTCCCGCAAGGTTCAATCCCGACACGATCAGTTCGTTTACAGTTTTGGGGAGGTCGTAGAAGGGAACCATCAGGGAGGCCGTGGCGCTAAGCATCTGGTGGGTTTCTCTCGTCTGCTTTTCCTTCCGGTAGAGCGGAAGCTCTCCTTGGATTGCTTCCTCGTATTCGCGGTGCAGCTCCGTCTCGAATTGCGCCAACTCCTCCATCAGCAGCACCAGTCGTTCCGGGTCGTGGATCGCCAGCCCTTCTTTGGTTCGCTCCAGAATCAGGTTGTATTTGTCGATGAAACGACCGCCGACGGCGATTTCATGCAGATCCAGCGCATCCTCAATGGCCAACGCGTCCAACACGTCCACCGGGAAGTGGGTGTGCGTGGCCTGCTTCACCAAGTCCACGAAGAGCTTGAAGAACACCTGCGTCTCCGAAAGGCGCGTGCGGCCCCCGGCGAGGTCCGTCAGGCTGAAGTCCAGCAGATTTTCCTGTGGCAGGACGCCCTCCGACCGCACGGCGACCGCGCCGGATAAGTAGTATATGAAATCGGCCCAGTTGCTCAGCAACTCCCACAGGCGCTTATTGCCGGAATCGTGCGCGATGAGATAAACATCCTTACGGTTGATGTTCGTCAGTCCTTGGACTTTCTCGATGACCTCGGGCCAGCGAATGAACTCGTCGGCGGCAGCCAAGCGCAAAACGCTCCGGCGATCACTCAGATCCTGAAGGAGCCGCTGCTTGAAGAGGTCGACAGTCGCTTGCTTGTCCCATGAGACAACCCACTGGGCATGAGAATCGATCATTTGCGCCATTTCAAGCTGGGTCGCACCCTTGTAGAGGTCGGCTTCCTTTCCCTCGGCAACCTTGGAATTCACAAATTTCTGAAGGCTGTCGCACTCGGATCGCAAGGCCGGGATGACGAGGCCATCGCTGAACAGACGGGGGTGAGGAAGCAGGATTTCGCGAGCCAGTTCCGATTCGATCAGGTGGGAAGCCGCGATGACGACATGTCCCTTGACAAGGGCCAGCAGCTTCAGCTTTCGTTCGAGGGAAAGCTTGATCTGCTCCACGTCGTCCGCCGACCAGGCGACCTGGGAATAAGTCACGCGGTCGAACTCCGTGAAGTAGACACGGCTCTTCTGGATTTCATCAGGTGTGAGGCGTTTCATGGCCATCCTATGAACGGACTCAGTAGGCTGTCACAGAAATCAATTTCCTTAAAAAATAGCCCATGGCTAGAGCGAAGGCAACCTAAATGTCATCGATAGCATCATATTGAAAATTTCGTACGTTTCGTTACAGCGACGTGCTATAAAAATACCAAATCGCGCAAGGTTGCATTTCGCATATTTGAAACACCAGGGAGGGAGGAGGAAATGGGCAAAGCTATTTTGCAAGAGTTGGTGGCCGAACTCAAGGCGATGTTGAAGGCCGCGATTGACGCCGAGAACTTCGCCGACGTGTGGAAGTATTCCAATTACATCCAAGCGCTGACCGACGTGGACGTCGCCAAGCCCGGACGCAAACCTGGAAGGAAGCCAGGACCAAAACTGGCGGCAAAGGGTAAGCGTGGACGACCGCCGGGAAGCAAGAACAAGAAAACGACTCCCACCGCTACCAGCAGAGGGATTGGACGACGCGGCCGGAAACAGACCAAATACAAGAGCGGCGCAAAGCTGCAAACGATGTACAACGGCAAGCCGATGAACATCACCGTGGTCGAGGTCGGCTTCGAATACAAAGGCAAGGTATACCCCTCCCTGCGCAACATGCTGGACACTGTCGCCGGCCCTGGAAAAGCAATGGGGCTGCGCCACATCGGACGCTGGGAGCTGGTTGGTGAAAGCAAAACGGCAAAGCGTGGGCCGAAGAAAGCCAAAACTACCAAGCCACCTGCGCGCAAGGCAAAGGTTGGCCGTCCAAAGAAAGTAGTTGCCAACGGACGTGCCAAGAAAGCGAAGTCGCGCCAGACAAACAAGGGCGGCAAACGCGGTAGTGCGCCGAAGCCGTTCTTCCAGCCCGGCACGGCGATCCGCGCAAAGTACAAAGGCCAAGAGTACATCGCCAAAGTAACCGAGAACGGCCAC
>QZKR01000102.1 GCA_003598065.1 Myxococcales bacterium
TCATTTGCTCCATATTCCCGGACTGGCCTTTTAGTTCGTGGGAAGCGCTGGCGCTTTCCGTGCCGCGCTCGATCGAGTTCACCTACTTCCGCGTCGGCCCTTACATGATGTTCAAAACCGAAAAAGTGGAGAGCGCCGAGATAAAAATCGTCGAGACCAAGCAGCTACCCGACGGCGGCTACGTGGCGCTGGCGCAGGCCGCGCGCTCCAGCGAGGCGCAGCGCTGGATGAAGTTCAAAACGGCCGCCGTCTTCGAGGTCGAATGCGAAGGCGAGACCTTGCGCGAGCGATACCAGCGTTGTGAAACCTCGATCTACGATCGGGCGATGCAGGTTTTCGCCGTCCGTAAATTCGGCGAACTGCCGGAAAAACTCAAAGGCAACTACACGTTCTTTTTCCTCGACCGCGAAGACGACGGGAAGGACGAGATGACGGCGAAGGTGATGGTCTTCGTCGGCTTTTTGGGATCGGGAAAACTGGAGCCCGAGGAGAAGGGGATGGTGCTGATGAACGCCTGGCGCAACGCGGTCGCGCGCGGCGCGGGGGGGCTTGGCGCGGCGATCTACAAACAGGCGATCAAGGCGTATCCCAACGCCACGTACGCCAAGGAATTCGGCCTCTACGAGTTTTCCCAGAACCGTCTCGACAACGCGATCATGGCGATCAACGACGCGATCAAAATCGCCCCTTACGAGGTCGAGTACCTGAAGATCCTCTACCAGATCTACAAGAAAAAGAACGATCAGGGGAAGATGGACGAACTGCAGAAGAAGCTCCAGGAACTCGAATCCTGGGACGAAAATCCCGGCGAGGACATCACCGGGGCCTTCCAGTACAAATCGAAAATCACCTGGACCGAGCGCGGCGACGAAAAAACGCCGAGCGGCATCATCCAGTTCCGCGAGATGGATTCGGCGGAACAGGAGAACCTCAAGGCGACGGTGAAGGAAGAATAATCAATTGGCCTTGGAAGCCGGGCGGGACGCGTACACCGCCATTGTAAACATCACGCAACGGTGCAACCAGCACTGCAGTTTCTGCCTGGAAAAAGATTCCCGGCGCGTCGGCCTTCCGGATCCGTCCACGGAGGAGGTCTTCGCCGAACTGGCGAAGCTCTGGGAGCAGGGGGCAAGACAGATCACCTTCATGGGGGGCGAAACGCTTTTGCGCAAAGACGCCCCCCAGGTTCTCGCCGAGGCTCGTCGGCTCGGCTTCACGAGGGTCGGGGTGGCGACGAACGGGACGGCTCTCGCCCGGGAGGGCTACATCGATCTGCTTCGATCCCAGGGCCTCGATTTCGTCGAATTCTCCCTTCATGGACACACGCCGGAACTGGCCAACGCCATTGCGGGAACTTCCTTTACGTTCCAGCGTCAGGCCCGCGCCCTCCGTTTGCTCCAGGACGCCCAACTGCCCACGATGTTCAACGTCGTCGCCTGCCGCGAGAACAAGGACGTTCTTCCCGAGATCGCGGACTATATTCTGGATCGTTCGCCCCACATCCCCGGCTTGATAAAGATCAAGTTTCTCTCCCTCCAGGGACGGGCCCGAGAGGAGGCGGAGCGGTCCGGCCGCGCGCTGGCCTACGACGAAGTTGACGCCGTCGGTCTCGGAGATCATCTGACGGCTCGCGGAGCCGCTTTCCTCTACGACGATTTTCCGCTTTGCCGCCTCGGTCCATACGCGCATCTGGCTTCCGAAACCGTAGGCTTCGCCAGAAACGAGCGGTATTTCGATTTGGAAGGCGCCAACGAACGGAAATACTGCGATTCCTGCTATCAGCTGGCGTTTCGGGTCTGGCCCCGCGCGACCTGCCATTCCTGCTCGCTGCGCAGCATCTGCCCGGGCGTGGAAGAAAACTATTTCCGGGCCAACCCGAGCCCGGCCTTGTTGACACAGACCGCGGACCCCGTCGGCGTGATGGCTCGCTGCCTTAGCGACCTCGGCGGCGATCCCGCCTCGGCGGCGGACCGGGTCGCGCTGCTTTCGAATCTGCTCCGGCCGGACGAACTTTCGCATCCGGCCGTCGCCGCAGAGGGGGAGGCGGATGCCTCCCTTCCCGACGCTTCGGAGGATCCTTCCCGGCGAAAGCGCAAACGTTCCGCGCTCTTCGTGTTTGTAAGCAAAAATTCCCCGAACTCGCTCGATTTGTGGATCGAGGAAGGGGAGACGGTCGAAGAGGAATCGAAGCGCCTTTTCGCCCGGACGCGACGCTTTGCGCTCAGCTACAAATCCTCGCCCCAACGCCCCGAAGCGATGACCTCCGGCGGACGGACGCTGCTCGATGCGCTTGCCGATGAACTGCGCCAAGCCGACGAAAGGGAACTTCCGCTCAACAAGGCCAGGCTGGCGCTGGTGCGCCGAGCCCGGGCGAACGGCTGGATTCTCTTGAAAGTGACATGAACCGTTTTCCAAAACCGATAATGACGGCCAGGCCCCGGAAACTTCGGTTCGTTTTGGGCTCGGCCGTCTGGCTGCTGTTTTTCCTGCGGCTGGCCCCTTTGGCGCTGGCGGCCGATCCTGCGGCTTTGCCATGGCGTGAGGGAGACAGCCTTCAGGCGGCGTGGACGATTCAATCGATCGAACGGCATGCCGAATACCTGCGCCTGGGCCTGACCCGGAACGATCGACGCACCACGGTCGAGATAACGTATCGCCGCGACCCCGGCGGAAGCTTCGCCACAAAATGGTACCAGGTGCAGCCTGCGCCGGGCGAGACCCCGGACGAGAACGTCTTGGCCGAACTGCGCGACCGTTTGTCGGCCCTGGAAAGCCAGCCCGGACATACCCCGTTCGTGCGGAGCCGTTCGCCCTCCAAGCAACCGTCGAAGAACACGACCACGACGATAACACTCGTTGTCCTGACGGGCGGCGCGGCGATGCTCGTCGTCCTGGGGCTGCTGGCCTGGCGATTGGGACTTTTCCGCAAAATTTCCAAGGCGGCCGTGCGGATCGCGCCATTTCTATCGCGCCTATGGATCCATGGCAGGTGTTTTCGGGCCATCTGGCGCAGGATCGCTTTCGACGAGTCGAGCGCGGCTCGCCTCGGCCATGCCGGGGGCGCCGCGTCGCCCCTCCCCAACACCTTTGCGAGATGGTTCGGATTGGGGGTCATCATCTTTCTCATCCTCGCGATGAAGCGCCTCGTCCTGCGTTCCGGTCTGGCGGCCTTGTCGCCCGAGGCGTGCCATACGGGAGGTCTGGCGGAGGAATTTCTGCGCCATGGTTTCAGTCTGCCGCTTTTCGCCTATGCGCCGGAACCCTACGAGCCCGGAATCGTCATCGAGGGCATTCTCGCCGTTCCCTATTTCGCGCTGTTCGGTCATTCGCGCCTCGCGCTTCTCCTCCTTACGTTGACGATCTCGACGTTTTCGGCGCTGGCCGCGGTGGCGCTGCTGCGCCGCCTGGAAGCCGATCTCGGCTGGTTTTCCCCCCGGCGAAACGCGCTTGCGATCGGGGCCTTCTTGCTGCTCTTAGTGACCTCCTCGCATTTTTTCTTATTCAAATCCATCGACCCGCTCGGAGATCACAACGAGGCGGCGCTATGCATCTTCGTGATCCTGCTTCTCCTGTTCAGGCGAATTGAAAACTCCAGCATGAAGCGTCGGGCGGCGTTGTGGATCGTCGCCGGCCTCCTTAATTCCATCCATATGGGCTCGCTGCTGGCCACGGGCCTGGCCGCGGCGCATGAGGCGCGCTGTTTGCGCCCGTCGCGCAAGGCCATTCTCGGTCTGCTTGGCTCGGCCGGCGCGTACCTTCTTGGCTTGACTCCCGGGATCTGGCTGACTCTGAACACGGAGTTCAGCAACATCGCTTTTGTCGAGGACAAGTTTTTTCACGCGGGTTTCATCGAAAGCCTCCTTGTCCAGGCCGACAGCTTCTTCTTCTTCCTCGACCAGAAGCTAGCGGTGGCGATTCTTATCGTATGCGCCTGGATGGCCTATGGGCTGTGGTGGTTCCGCGGACGCGGGCGCATATACGTAGGTTACCTCGCCGCGTACGTCTTTTTGCATCTGGCGGCGGTCGCTTTTACGGGAAAGATTCAGCCGGATTACTTCCTCCACGCCTACGCCATCTGGTTGTTTCCCATCGCCTTGGGAGCCGCGTGGCTGGCCGACCGCGGATCGACGCGATGGCGGCGCTTCGGCGCCATGGGGGCGACGGCGCTGGCGATCGGGCTCGTCATGGCCCCTCGTCTGTATCCGGACTGGAAATTGACGGCGGCGTTGTCCCGCGAGGGAGTAAAGGCGGTATGCCATTGGCGGCTTGGCCGTGCGTTTCTGCATTATCAGATGTGGACGGAAAATCTGGGCTCGCGCGATGCGGCGCAACCCGCCGCTCAAATGTGCAGGACCTTGGGCGGCGAGGCCGCTCTGGCGTGCCTGTCGGGAATTGCGTTCGAAGGGCAGGCTCTCCCCGACTTGCGGGAGGAGGAGGCTCTTGCGTATGCGTTCGGATGGGGAAGGAGACTGGGGCGCGCCGACGGGCGTTTGGAATCCTGCGCGATTTTTGCCGAAGGGCCGGAGCGGACAAGCTGCGAGGCCGGCGCCAAGCTCGAATGCCTCGCGTATTTCAATCTTTTCAAGAGACGACTCCCGCGCCCCGATTGCGAGATCCCGGAGGTCCCCTTTGCCGGCTACATGCAGGACCTGCGTCACGACTTGATGCACGATCGCCCGCCGGCCGGGCAATCCGATTCCTGGTTCGCGCCCCGGGAATCGGATCTGGTCACCCGGCTTTTTGTCGATGAGATGCGCGGATGCGGCCGCATTCTGGCCGAATGCTATAAACCTCGCGCGGAAAAACCGCCCGCGGAGTGATATGTCCTTTAGCGGCCTTGTTGCCGGAACGAAGCAACGCCTTCGGACGACGGAACGAAATGCCGCCGGGGTTATTTCAGCGTGGGGTCGGAGGCAAGAATTACTCCGCTTTCCAGTGGAACCGATGGGTCGGCGAATTTTCCGGCTGCAGACACGCGTTGATTGCCGTCGGCTCTTTCGCGACTCGCATTTCGTACCGGGCCTTGAGCGCCTCGCCGCACGATCCGCCGCGCAGCATGAGCTTGGCCAGCTGGAGTTCGAAGGTCGCCGAATGCGGAGGCTTGTCGAGATACGACGACGCATCTCTGCGGAAGGCGGCGAAAGCCTGATAGGCCGCCACGATTTCCTCTTCGGTGTTTTCCTTGCTCTTGGGCGCGGCGCTGTCCAGTTTGTCGGCCGGGACGGCGAGAGCGGTGCAGGCCGTCTCGAGGAAAATCAAGAAATGCGAAGCCTCGTCGTCAGGGATCTCGGTAGAATCAAGGGAAGAAATTTTGACCAGCGTTTTCGCCCAGTCGCGGCAATCCTCGGACCGGTTTCTTTTGACGATGTCGAATAAGGAGTTCAGGTGGTCGCGCATCGCCGGCTGGATGTCTACGGTCAACACCCGGATGCGATCCAGGTCGGCGTTCTCCCGGTAATAGCTCCGGCCAAAGTTGAAAGTAGCGTAAACGAACTGGCAGAATTCGCGCAGTACGGGGCCGGAGGGCTTGCTGTCCGTGAAAACGCGAGGGAAAAGATCGCAATAACTCGGGTCTTTTTCAACTGTCGCCCGGCAAATCAAATACGACAGAACAAAACGGAATTGATCGAGCGGGAGGGGGATTGCCGTTTCCGACCAGAGTTCTCCGGGAGACCTGTCGGCGCGCATGGCCTCGATCGCACTGATGGCGCGGTCGGGAAATTCCAGGCAGAAATCCCGACGCGCCGCATCTTGCAAGGCGGGTCGGGCCGGCGCCGCGGGCGGCCGGGAAGGCGCGTCCGGCTTTTCGGCGGATGGCGCCGGCGCGGGCGCATCGGCGGGAGGGACCGTTTTTTGCGCCGGTTCTTCCTCCGTGCCGAATATCCTCATGGCGATGTCCGCCAGAACCGCGACGAATAGGAACATCATGAAACCTAGAAGCAATTTCCGCATGTGTTGTTCCGTAAACCCGCTTGTTGAAAGGTTGCAGATTTGGCGCCGATGTTTTTCCCACCTTCATTATCGTTTATTCTTCGCCGGCCGCCAATGGGAAAACCGGCTCTGCGAACCATAAAAATTCTTTACATGCCTTTTCGCCCGCGCGATGGCGGGCGCGCCGAAAGTCGTCTGCAAAGCGACAACCGGCAGGATCGCGATGATCGACGTGGCGATTCGCAACAATCGGCCTCAAGGGAATCGGCATGATATGAACGGCGTCGGCCGCGCCGGCGGCATTTTCTTTTAACCGTCGGCGTGTCGTATGGTGACGCTGTGATGACTCCCGCCAGAGCGCGCTCCGGTCGGCGCGGGTTCACTCCGTTTCCGTTTTCCAGTGGAAGCGGTAGAGCGGCGAATCTTCCGGTTGCAGGCACGCGTTGAGTTCCTCTTCCCGGTTCACGACTCGGATTCTATAACGGGCCTTGAGTTCCTCCCCGCACGATCCGCCTTGCAGCAGGAGTTTGGCCAGCACAAGATCGAAGGTCAACGAACCGGGAGGTTTGCCTAGATACGTCGGCGCACCTCGGCGGAAGGCGGCGAACGCCTGATAAGCCCAGAACGTTTCGGTTTTTTTTGGGGAGTCGGTTTTGGGCGCGTCGCCGTCCAGTTTGTCGGCCGGCACGGAGAGGGCGTTACAGGCTATCTCGAGGAAAATCGAAAATTCCGAGGTTTCGCCGGAAGATTCGGAAGAGGGAATTTTTAATAGCGCGGCCATTGTTTTTGCCCACTCGCCGCACTTTTCGGGCTGATTTCCTTTGACGATGGGGAATAAGGCGTTCACCTGGTCCCGCAACTCCGGGGAAAAATCGGCGGACAGAACTCGGAAACGGTCCAGAGTGACGTTTTTGCGGTAGTAGCTCCAGCCGAGGTTGAAAATGGCGGCATAGCTTTGGCAGGTTTCGCGCAGCGCAGGGCCGTGTGTTGTGTTCTCCGGGAAAGAGCGGGGGATCAGATCGCAGTAGCTCATATCTTCAGTGATCGTCGCCTGGCACGTCAAATACATCAGAATAAACTGAAATTGGCGGAGCGGAATGGTGACGATCGCTTCCGGCCAGAGGTTCTCCGGCTGTCGGTTGGCGTGCATCGCTTCGATCGCGCCAATGGCGCGGTCAGGGAATTCCAGGCAGAAGCTGCGGCGCGCCGCATCTTGCGAGGCGGGTCGGGCCGGCGCCGAGGGCGGCTGGGAAGGCGCGTCCTGCTTTTCAACGGATGGCGCCGGCGCGGGCGCATCGGGGGGAGGGGGCGCTTCCTGCGCCGGCCCTTCTTCCGCGTCGAATATCCGGAAGGCGATATCCGCCAGAATCGCGACGCACAGGAGAATCATGAATCCCAGAATGGATTTCCGCATGCTCCCGCCTTATTGAGTTCCTAGGCGACGATGTTTCTTGAAAGGGGTGTTTTCTCTAGACGATCGTCGCCCGGACCCAATGGCCTCCAGACGACCTCTTCAAGAATTACGAAGTTGAAGATCATCGGGAAAACCGCCAGCTTATTGCATCTGGTCCGCCCCGGAAGGGGCGCGGCTTCGAGTCGGCGGTCTTTCCGCCGCTATTATCGTTTATCCTTCACCAGTCGCCAATGAAAAAATTGGAGAAAATTGGCCCGGCGCTCCAGGAAAAATTCCTTGCACGCCTTTTCGCCTGTGCGATAATGGGCTTGTCCAAAGGAGGTTTCCCCGGCTTCCCGCTGTGGATTTCACTCCAACCGCCGAGGGGATGGCAGACGATCCGCCGACCGCGCAGGCGGGGAAACCGCTCGGTCCGCCCGATTCCCGTTGATGCTTGCGAGTTTTGGGACGACGAACAGTTGTGTGAGGGGCGAAGGAAGAAACGATGCCGGAGTTAAGGCATGATCCGATTCAGCGACGGTGGGTGATTATCGCCGCCGAACGCGGCCGGCGGCCGGCGGACTTCATGCCCCGCCGCGAGGAGCCGGAGCCGAAATTCTGTCCTTTCTGCCCCGGCCACGAAGAGAAAACGCCCGCCCCGATCCGGGTCTACGGCGCGAAGGGGCCGGTCGGCGCGAACGATCCCTGGCTGGTGCGCGTCATGCCCAACAAATTTCCGGCCTTGATGGTGGAAGGCGAGCTCGATCGTCTAGCCTATGGTCCTTACGACTACATGAACGGCGTCGGCGCGCATGAAGTGATCGTCGAAACGCCGGACCACGGCCAGCAGCTTCCCGACCTTTCGCTCGATCATCTCGCGCTGCTTCTGGACGTCTACCGCGAACGGCTGGACGACCTGCTGCGCGACACCCGCCTTCGTTACGTGATGATCTTCAAGAATTACGGCCGCCTGGCCGGGGCGACGGTGTCTCACCCGCACAGCCAGGTGATCGCCACGCCGGTGACGCCGCGCACGCTCTCCTCGGAGTTGCGCAGCGCCATGGATCACTATCATCTCAAGGAGCGCTGCCTCTACTGCGACGTGCTGGCCCAGGAACTGGCCGAGGGCGTCCGCGTCGTGGCGGAGAACGAGCATTTCGTCGCCTACTGTCCCTATGCCTCGCGCGTGCCGTTCGAGGTGCACGTATTCCCGCGCCGGCACGCCGCCGATTTCCGCCATACGGGAAAGAATCGACTTCTGCCGTTGGCGGCGATTTTGCGCGAACTGCTCGCCCGCATGCGCCTGGCGCTCGACGACCCGCCCTACAATCTCTTGTTCCACACGGCTCCGAACCGCGACTCGGGAGCCAAACGGGCGGGTTACTGGTCCACCCTGGACTTCGACTTCCATTGGCACATCGAAATCTTCCCCCGGCTGACGCAGGTGGCCGGATTCGAGTGGGGCACGGGATTCTACATCAATCCCACCGCGCCGGAGACGGCGGCTCAGTTCTTGCGCGAGGTTCAGCCTGGCGGCGGAGCATAGGCGGCAAGGCGAAGGAGAGATAAGTAAGTGAAAGTCCTCTTCTGCACCACGGAACTCGCCCCTTTCTCCCGCGTCGGCGGCCTGGCGGAATTCTCCTCCACGCTGACGGCGGCCCTGGGCCGCCGCGGCGCCGAGGCGACGATCATCACGCCCTTGTACCGCGGCATCGATCGCACCCTCTCCACCCTCGAACCTTTCGCGCCGCATCCGGCGACGGACATCCTCCTGGGAGACGACCGTTTCGACGTGCGCTACTGGTCGGCGAAAGCGCCCGTTTCCGGGCTGCCGGTGATCTTCGTCGAATGCGATCCGCTTTTCGGCCGCGAGGGCATCTACACCAACCCCTCCGACGGCAAGGGTTTCGCCGACAACCCGCGCCGTTTCGCGCTCTTCCAGGAGGCGATTCTGCATCTGGTCCAGGACGGCCTGTTGACCCCGGACGTCATCCATCTGAACGACTACCACACGGCCTTGATTCCGGCGATGCTCAAGGCGCGCGCCGCGCGGCATCCCGCGTTCGTCCGTCCGAAGACGGCGCTCACCATCCACAACGCCGTCTTTCAGGCCGATACCGACGAGGAGATGGCCTGGCGCATGGGATTGGGCGAGCTGCTGTTCGCGCCGGGCAGTCCCTACCGCCGCGACGGGCGGCTCAATTTTCTTAAAACCGGCGTGCTCTTCGCCGACAAGGTGGCGGCCGTGAGCCCGAGCTACGCGGCCGAGACGCGGTCCGACGATGCGCTCGGCTACGGTCTGGCGTATGAACTCGACGGGCGCGGCAAGGATTATGCGGGCATCCTGAACGGCGTGGACTACGGCGGCTGGGACCCGCGCGACGACCAGCTGATCGTCCAGACCTACACCCCCGACACGCTGCAGCGCCGCACGTCCAACAAGGAGGAGTTGTTGGCGCTCAACGGCCTGGACGCCAAGGGACTGACGCTGCCGACGATCGGCATGATCACGCGGCTCACCGACAACAAGGGCTTCGACCTGCTGACGACGGCGATCGACAAGCTGATGACCTTCGACCTCACCCTCGTCATGCTCGGCACCGGTGAGGCGAAATACCACAAGCTTCTGGAAAGCGTGAAGATGCGCTACCCGCACAAGCTCGGGCTCAATCTCACCTACTCCAACCGGATGGCGCACATCATTCTCGCCGGTTCCGACTTCTTCCTCATGCCCAGCCGCTTCGAGCCCTGCGGCCAGCACCAGATGTACGCCATGCGCTACGGCGCGGCGCCGATCGTCCACGCCACGGGGGGGCTGGCCGATACGGTCGTCAACGCCAGCGACGACGGCGAAGAGGGCTGGGGCTTCACCTTCAGAGGCTACGACGTCGCGACGCTCTTGAAGACGATCTGGCGGGCGGTGTCGTTCTACAAGAACAAGAAGCAGTTCAGGAAGATCGTGCGCCGGGCGATGCAGCAGGATTTCTCCTGGGAGCACACGGCCGACGCGTATTTCAAGCTGTATAAAGACCTGCTGGGCTGATCTCGCGGTTTATCTCCCTGTCGAATCGGCCAGCGCGTTCCACAAATCCCACTTTATGCATATCTCGGATGAAGAGGCAGGATTAAGAACTATCCCAGTAGACCGAAAAGTTGTCACCCCCGCGAAAGCGGGGGTCCAGAACTTATTGATACCAGACTGGATTCCCGCCTTCGCGGGAATGACGAACATCGGCTCCTTCATCTATTGGGATAGACTCTAGGCCGTTCGCGAGTCGAGAAGGCGCGCCAGGTTGCGGCCGAGAACGTTGGCGAGTTTTTCCTCCGGCAGGCCGGCCGTCAGCTCGGCGAAGATCCGCTGCGCCTCGCCGATGCCGTATTCCGGAAAGTCGGAGCCGAACAGCAGCCGGCGGTCGAAGAGGCCGACGAGCGCGCGGGCGTCGGCGGCGAGCGAGGCGTGGCGGTAGCGCGGCAGAGTCAGCGACAGGTCGAGATAGGCGTTCTCGCAATCGCGGATCGCTTCCGCCGTCTGCAGAAGCCAGCTTCCGCCGCCGTGCAGAAGCACGAAGGTCAAGGCCGGGTATTTGCAGACGAGCGTGTGGATCGTATCGACGACGGGCTTGGACAGCGCGCCGCCGCGATAATAGAACAGCGTGTCCAGCCACACCGCCGGCGGGCGCGGACAGGCGGCGAGCTCGTCGAGCGCGGCCAGGGCGCGCGGGTCGAGCGGATCGTAACGGTTGAGGCGCGGATGCAACTTGAGCGCGGGAAAGGCGGCGCTGGCCAGCAGCGCGGCGAGCCCCTGGCGCGCCGCCGCCGGATTGGCGTAAGCCGCAGGGTTGAACGACGCGCCGGGCGCAAGCCGATCGGGATGGCGCGCGCACAAGGACAGAACGAAATCGTTCTCGATGTGGCCGGCCAGGGCCACGACAACGGCTCTGGCCACGCCGGCCTCGTCCATTTCGCACAGCAGCCGCGCCTCGCCGGCGTCGTGCGCCGTGTGGAACCAGCGCCCGTCGGGCGTGACGTGCGTCAGCGAATCGAAACGAAACGGGTTGTCGGTCATGACGCACCCCGTTGCGGCGCGAGCGCCGCTTCCGGTTCGGTGACGAACTCCACCAGCTTTTCAACCTGCGCCAGCATGCGCACGGCCTCGGCGCGCGTCGCCGTCTGGATCACGAGATAGCCGGCGCGCTCCATGCTGTTGACCAGCGGCCCGACGCGCTCGCCGGGAAGCTTCAGCGCGCCGGCGTCGGCTACGCCCGCCAGACGGCGGGCTTCCTTGAGGCCGCGAATCTCGCGGATGACGCCGGCCGGCGGACAGAAGAAATGGTAGATCGCCGCCCGTTCGCGGCGCGGCGCGATCTCCGCCGCTTCGCCGCACAAAAGCGCCGCCCAGGCGGCGGGCATCGGCACGCCGCTGACCCATTCGACGATCGTCGAGAAGATATGGCCGCCGCCGCCGCGCGCCCCGCACTCGACGAGGACGGGCTCGCCCGCCGGGGTGACGATCAGCTCCGTATGCGCCGCGCCGATGGAGACGCCGAGCGCTTCGACGGCCCGGCGCGTCAATTCGCGGCAGCGGTCGAGCACGGCAGGCGCGAATTCGGCCGGATAGAAAAGATCCGTCGCCACGCGGTAGCGCATCGCCGGCTTGATTTTGTCGCTCATCGCCAGGATCTCCGTGCGGCCCTGGGCGGTGAGCGATTCGACGGTCATCTCGACGCCCTCGATATAGGTTTCGACGAGCACCCGGCCGTTCAAGGCCGACCGTTTGGCGTCGGCGAACGCCTCCTTCATTTCCTCCGGCCGGGCGACAATGACCACGCCGCGTCCGCCCCCGCCGGAGTAAGCCGGTTTGACGATCGCCGGACAGCCGATCTCAGCCAGCGCCCGCGCGGCGTCCTCCGGCGCGGCGACGATCCGGAACTCCGGCTGGCGCAGCCCGGCGGCGCGCCAGCGTTCGCGCATCACGCCCTTGTCCGTGGCCGCCTCCGCCGCCGCCTCGGAAAGGCCCGGCAGGCCGAGGCGGCCGGCCACGTAGGCCGCCGTGGGCGTGGCGAAATCGTTCAAGGGCATGACGCCGCCGGCCTTAAAGGCGCGCGCCGCCGCCAGCACGGCCTCGCGGTCGCGGATGTCCACCGCCGCGTGCTGTCGCGCCTCGACGAAGGAAGGCGCGGTCGGGCTTCTGTCGAGGCAGAACGTTTCGAAGCCGGCGTCGGTGATCTGGCGCACGGCGCGGGCGTTCAGAAGCCCGCCGCCCAGAATGACGAGCCGCCGGCTCACTCACCGTGCTCCTTGGCGTAGTTCAACAGCCGCGCCAGCTTCTCGTCGCCGAGATAATCCTTCATGCAGACGGTGCGGTAGGTGTCCCACTTGAGCGTGTCGAGGCAGAAGAACCAGATGTCCTCCTGCTCTTCGATAAAGGCCAGCTTGTCGAGGAAGGCTTCGTTCTGCATCGCCTTGGGAATGACGACAACGCCCGAATCGTCGCAGACGGCGAGCGCGCCGTCGAAGGCGGCGCGGCGCTCCGCCTCCCAGGCGGGATCGACGGGACGTTCATTCTTGCGGTTGAAACAGCCGATCGGCGTCGCGCCGGCGCACCAGATGGGCCAGTTTTCTTTCAAGAGGTGCGGCACGTCG
Source organism: Myxococcales bacterium (assembly GCA_003598065.1). Lineage (GTDB taxonomy): Bacteria > Myxococcota_A > SURF-8 > SURF-8 > SURF-8 > SURF-8. The sequence continues at coordinate 12,968 of QZKR01000102.1, forward strand.
CGCATGAGGCCGTTGGTGACGATCGCCTCGCAGCGGCGGTAGAGCATCAGGTATTTCGTGACCAGCGAGCCGAAGATCGCCCGCTCGCGGCAGTCCTTGGCGTCCACGATGACGATCGAGCCTTCGGGCACGGCGCGAAGCTGCTCGTGCAGCTCCCAGTTCGATTCGTTGTAGGCGTAGACCCAGAACACCGGCCCGGCGCGGAAGTGGCTGCGGTTGAGCGGCCGCGCCTGGGCGTAGAGGCCGGTCTTGTCCATGCAATCGGCGATCTCGGTGGTGCTGATGCGGTTCAGGCGGATCTGCCGGACGATCTGTTCCTGAAGCGTGGCGGTCATGGCGGCGCTCCTCCGGGAGCTAGTCCCGATCCTTGCGTTTCTCGTCTTCGAGCAAGGCGTAAACGCCCCAGCAGCGCGCGCAGCCGTGATAGGCCCCGTGCGTCTGCAAGGCCCGCCGCTGGGCGCGGAACGCCTCGCCGTTCCAGTTGTCCAAAACCGACGCTTTGTGGATGTTGCCCGCCGGCGGCAGCAGGCAGTGGTGGAAGGCGCGCGTGTCGCCGTTGGCCTGGACGGTCAGATCGTACCAGAGCACGCGGCAGCGCGGCTTTTCGACGGGAAACTCCTCCGTTTGCTGATAGCGCAACAGATCGTCCGTCTCGAAGGAGGGCCGGAAGTGGATGCGGTAGCCGTCCGCCGCCGGCCAGCGGGCGGACGCCGTCCGCGCCTGCTCGGCCATGCGCTGCATGTCCACCTGCTCCAGATGGACGCTTTGAATCGTCGATTCCTCGATGCGCGCGCCGCTGGCTTCGGCGTGCTCGGCGTTGTGGCGCTCGGCCATCTCGCGCGTCGTGTAGAGCAGCCACTGGAAGTTGACGAACGCCTCCTTGAGGATGCCTTCTTTCTCCAGCGCCTCCAGCGTGGCGAGGATGCTGCCGTAATTGCTGTGCGTGACGGTGAAGTAGAAGCCGACCTGCGTCTTCGCCTGCAGCCGCTTCCGCTCGTCCAGCAGGATTTTGACTCCCTCCATCATCCGCCGGTACGCGCCCTCGACGCCGCAGACGCGGTCGTGCACCTCCTCCGGGCCGTCGAGCGAGAAGCGCACGGAATCGATGCCGTAGCCGACGAGCGTCGCCGCGTGGCGCGCGAGGTTGAAGCCGTTGGTCAAAAGCCAGAAGGGCAGGCCCGCCTTTTTCGTGTATTCGACGAGGGGCAGGATGTGCTTGTAGACCATCGGTTCGCGGTAGCTGGCGCGGATGATCGGCCGGAACCAGCGCGCCTGGTCGATCAGGCTCTTGAGCGCCTCGAACGGCAGCTCGACGGCGGAATCGTCCTCCCCGACGTTGTAGCGGTAATAGAAGGTGTCGCGCCGCTTCTGGCCGAAGTCGCAGTATTCGCACTTGAGGTTGCAGGTGTTGTTCACGCAGAGGTTGATCGTGTGCGGCGGCAAGGAGAAGCCGTCCGGCAGCGTCCAGTAGTGCAGGTGCTGGAGGAAATACTTGGCGCGGGCGGTCTGATAGGAAAGCAGGTCGAGCCGGTCGAGATAGGCGCAGAATTCCTCGTAGGCGCGGCGCGCCTCGCGCCCGGCGTCGGTGAGCCCGGCGTCGGTGAGCCATTCCTCCGGTCGGACGGTGCGATACATGGCCATCTCCCGCGGTTTAAACGGACGGCTTCTGCCCCGGCGGGCGGAAGCGGATGTATTGCGAACGCAGATCCGCCGGCGTGCGGTTGCAGCGCGCCAGCGCCCGCACCCAGTCGGGGCGCGGCCAGGAGAGCGCCAGGCCGGCTTCGGCCTTCCTTTTCCAATGCGCCAGTCTTTCCGCCAGCGCCGGCTCGGGCGACTGGCCGAGCGCCCAGTCGAAGGTGCCCGCCGCCGCGGCGAACTGGCCCGTCGCCAGATGCTTCAAGCCGACCAGGCCGAGATCTTCCGGCGAGGCCGGCGCGAAGGAGGAGAGATCCGGCTCCAGGTCGCCCATGCCGAGCCCCAGCATGGCCGGCTTCTGCGCCTGCGTGCTCCACAGCCAGGCGCATTCGCGGCAGCCGAAACCCTGGCGCGCCAATTCCGACAAACGGCCCTCGGCCATCGCGCGGCGAAAGGCGACGTACTCCGGGCCGTTCCAAAGCTCCTCGAACGAATGTTCCAGAAGGCTTCCCCAGATCACGTTTTCCTTCGGCTCGACGAAGCAGTACGTCAATCGGCCGTCGTGCAGGACGGTGAGCGTTCCCCAGGGGAAAGTGCAGCGCGGCAGGCGGCGCTCGTCGAGGTGCTCGGCGGGGACGAAGCGCGCCTCCTCGATGGCTCCCTGGAAGCTGTCGGTCCAGTGGATGTCCACGGAGTTGAGTTCGCCGAAATAGGTGCGGAAGAAGGCGGCGACGGCCTCCGGCGTCTCGGCGCGATTGCCCGACTGCCGGACGTAGTCGATGAAAACGTTGTTGTCCCAGCGGTCGAGGGCCTTGCGCGCGTCGAGAAAGGCGCGCAGGCCGGCGAGCGCCTGGGTGAAACGGTCGCGGCCGTGGCAAGCGGCGTAGGTCTGGCGCGTAATGGCGCTGATCGAGAACGCCGTGAAATCGAAAAGCGGCGCGAGCGCTTCGGCCAGTTTGGCGGTCATCAACAGGCCGTTGGTGTGCATGGCGAGCTGCGCCTTGGGGAAGCGCTGGCGCACGAGCCGGGCGATTTCCGCAAGCTGCGGATTCATCGTCGGCTCGCCCTGCTTCTGGAGGTAGATCTTGTGAATCGTGTCGGGCAGACGGGAAAGGATCTTTTCGGCGGCGGCGGGCGAGAGCATGCCGCGCTCCTCCCGCATCTGCTCCTGGCGCGCGCAGACGGCGCAACGCAGGTTGCAGTAGTTGGTGGGCGAGAGGTAGAGAAGCCAGGGGCCCTGTCCCACCTCGGCCCGGCCGTCGATCCAGGCCGCCAGACGCGACGCCTCTACGCGGCGCTCCAGCTCGGAAAAAGATGCCGCCGTCATCATTGCCGCCCTTGAAGGCGGGGATAACTCTTATCGCCCGCCGCCCGATTCATGAGTGCGGTTTTACGCACGGAACGATTGCTACACCATCATATCGGCCAAAACGCAATAAACTTTCGCCGAAGTTGAAAGCCGTTTCAAAACCGCCTCGGCCTGGTCTTAAGCCCTTGTTGTGATGGTTGTTTTGCTGTTCAGTCCTTTATCGGCGATGCGCAGGACAACTTCCAAAACTTGCATCGCCTGACGGGGCGTCACTTCCGGCTGGGCCGCGCCGCGCACGACCTGGATAAAGTGCTCCAATTCGAGGCGCAATGGCTCCTGCCGCCAGATCGGGTATTCGATGATCCGCCCCGAAGCAATGCGGCCGGCGGAGAGGTGCGTCGAGGCCCAGGGATCGAGAATCACCTGTTCGTCGGGATTTTCGAAGAATTTCAAGGTCTGGCTGATGTAGTCGCCCTCGATCAGTCCGAGTGCGCCAAATAGTTGGATTTCGCGGATTTTCTGCGGCGAAATCCAGGAAAACTCCATCGATCCGGCGACGTCGGCCCGGCCGCGAAAGAGCACCTTGCCGAAGATTTCGCGGTGCGTCGTACGGATGAACATCGCCTGGACCTCGGTGATCGTCGTGCCGGTGAGGTATTGGACGATGTCCACGTCGTGCACGGCGAGATCGACCAGGACGCCGACGTGGGTGTGCAACAGCCGGCTCGGGAAGGGGCCGTTGCGGCGGGTGTTGCACAGGTAGGGCGTCCCCACCTGCCCGGAAGCGATAAATTCCCTGGCCTTGCGGACGACGGGGTTGAAGCGCTCGATATGGCCGACGAGGCAGGCCGCGCCGGTCCGCTCGGCCGCCGCAACGATCGCCGCCGCATCGTCCAAGGAGTGGGCGATCGGCTTTTCCAAAAGGACGGGGACGCCGTGCTCGAAGCAGTCCGTCGCCACCGGCCGGTGCAACTCCGGCGGCACGGCGACGATGACGGCGTCCAACTGGGCCTTGTCGAGCAGCTGGCGGTGGTCGGCGTAGCTTTCGGGGATGCGGTAGTCCGCCTGACGGGCGGCGGCGAGGCCGCCTTTGGCGTCGGCGACGGCGGCGATCTGCACGTCGGGGATGGAGGCCAGGACGCGCAGGTGGTTGGTGCCCATCGCCCCCAGGCCGATTACGCCGACTCGCAGCCGCTCACCCGCCATCGCCGCCTCCTTTCGCCACCCGTTCGTGCAGTTCGCGCGACACGGTCGCCGTTCCGCCGTGAGCGCGGCTGGTGAGCACAACCTCGCGGTCCGTGGTGCGCGCCACGGCGTCGGCCCGATGTCCGGCCTCGGTGACGAAGCCTATGATCCGCGCCGGGTTGCCGACGACGAGCGCGAAGTCCGGCACGTCGGCCGTCACCACCGCCCCCGCGCCGAGCATCGCGTAGCGCCCGATGCGGCGCGGCTTCTGCTTCGTGCCGCAGACGATGATCGCCCCCGCGCCCACCGACGCTCCGTCCTCGACCACCGTATAGCCGAGCCGCTCGTCGTCCCAGAATTCGGCGCGCGGCTTCCGGTCGTTGGTGAACGTCGCGTTGGGACCGATAAAGACGTTGTCGCCGATCGTCACGCCGCGATAGACGCTGACGCCGTTCTGGATTTTCGTTCCCTCGCCCACCGCCGCCTCGGCGTCGATGTAGACGCCGTGGCCGAGCGACGCGCCCGCGCCGACGCGGGCCCCTTCGCGCACCTTGACGAAATCCCAGAGCCGCGCCCCCGCTCCGATCTCGGCCGAGGGCGCGACGGAGGCCGTGGGATGGATGTAGGTTTCGCCCGGCTTCGCCGCACTCATGTTGCTATTCCCCTTGTACGGACAGCGTTTGTCGATACCAGGCCACGGTGGCGGCCAGACCCTGTTCGAACGGCGTTGTCGCGATCTTTCCGATCGCCGCTTCCAGCCGCGAGCCGTCGGCGAGATGCCGGCGCACGTCTCCCGGCCGAACGGGCCTGGAGAGGGGCGGGATGTCCGGCCGGATCTGCCGCGTCAACTCCCGGATAAGCCAGCCGATCCCGACCTCCGCGCCGCTGCCGAGATTGTAGTCGCCGCCGTATAGCTCGTCTTTCAGGCTCGCCGCGACGACGGCGCGGACGCAATCGTTGACGAAAAGAAAGTCGCGCGTCTGCGCCCCGTCGCCGTAAATCTCGGCCGGCTCGCCGGCGAGCAGGCGGCGGATCGTGCGCGGAATCACGCCGGCGTAATTGTTTTCGTTCTGGCGCGGGCCGTAGTTGTTGAACGGCCGCAGCACCAGCACGCGCAGCCCGAAAGTTTTCTGGTACGACTCGACGAGCGCGTCGTTGGCCGCCTTGGAGGCGGCGTAAGGCGTGTGCGGCTGGCGCGGGTGGGTTTCGTCGATGCGCTCGGCCTGCGCCGAGCCGAACACCTCCGAGGTGCTGAAATGCACCAGTCTTGGATAAGCGCCTTCGCGCAGCAGCTCCAGCGTGTTGACGCCGATCAGCATGTTTTCCATGAAGGCGAAACGCGGCCGCTCCAGGCTCGCCGGCAGGGGCACGGTGGCGAGGTTGAAAACCGTGTCGGGGCGGAAATCGGCCACGACCTGACGGAAGGCGGCCTCGTCGGCGACGGATTCCTTGTAGAAACGCAACTCGGGATAGGCGCGCCGCGCCTCGCGCAGGTTCGCTTCCTTGCCCAAGAAAAGATTGTCGATCACGCCCAGCGCGGCGGGCCCCTCCTCGACGAGCCGGTCCACGAGGTGGCTGCCGATGAAGCCGGCCCCGCCGGTCACCAGCACGCGCCGTCCGGCGAAGCCCGCCCCGCTCATCGCCCCGCCTCCAGGACGTCCGCCAGCGCGGCGACGACGCGGTCCTGCTGCGCCTCGCTCAAGCCGAAAAACAGCGGCAGGGCCAGGTGCCGCCGGAAAAGGTCGGCGGAGACGGGGCAGGGGCGGGGATCGGCGTACACCGGCTGCAGGTGCTGGGCGTAGGTGCCGATCTGGCATTCGACGCCGCGCGCCCGCATGGCGGCGATGACGCCGTTGCGGTCCACGCCGCCGGCGAGGGTGACGACGTAGCTTTGCCAGACGGGCCTGGCCCCCGGCGGAACGAAGGGCGGCGTCAGCCCGCGCACGCGGGCGAGCGCTTCCGTGTAGCGCGCCGCCAGCCGCCGCCGTTCGGCGACCATTTCCGGAAGCCGTTGCAGTTGGACCTCGACGATCGCCGCCTGGATGTCGGAGAGTTTGTAGTTGTAGCCGAGCCGCTCGAAGACGGGCAGCTCGAAGGCCGCGCCGTCGCGCCGTTCGCGCGCCGGACGGATGCCGAAGAAGGTCAGCGAGCGGGCGCGCTTCGCCAGCGCTTCGTCGCGCGTCGCCAGCGCCCCGCCCTCGCCCGAGGTGGCGCTTTTGCGGGCGTGAAAACTGAAGCAGACGACGTCGGCGAGTTCCCCTGGCTTGCGTCCCCGGCTGTCGGCCGCCCCGTAGGCGCAGGCGGCGTCCTCGACGATTTTCAGGCCGAAGCGCCGCGCCTCGGCGGCGACGGCGTCCATCTCCGCCATCTGGCCGAAGGGATGGACGACGATCAACGCCTTGCTGTTCGACGTGACCGCCTTGGAAATTTCCGCCGGATCGAGGGCGTAGGTGTCCGGCCGGACGTCGAGAAAAACGGGTCTCGCGCCGACGAACAGCGCGCTGTGGGCCGAGGCGGGGAAGGAATAATCGGCGACGAGCGCGTCGTCGCCCGCGCCGACGCCGAGCGCCAAGAGCGCGAGGTGCAAAGCCGCCGTGCAGCTGGAGCAGGCCACGGCCTGCCCCAGTCCCGTCTCGGCGGCGATGCG
>QZKR01000085.1 GCA_003598065.1 Myxococcales bacterium
TTGCAGGTTGAAGAGGGCCGGGATCTGGCCGAAGCAAGTCACCTTGTAATCCTGGATCGCCTGCAGCGATTTGGCGGGATCGAAAATGTGCAGAATCACCGCTGTGCCGCCGTAGAACATCGTCGTCATCAACTGCTCCGTCTGGCAGCCGACGTGCGAAGGCGGCAGGTTGACCAGCATGCTTTCCTCCGCCAGGATGCCAAAGGCGGCGCCCAGGCACATGTTCTGGCAGGCGATGTTGCGGTGCGAGAGCAGGGCGGGTTTCGGGTAACCGGTGGAGCCCGTGGTGAAGATGACCAGAGCGCCGTCGTTTTCCGTTACGGCGGCCGTCTCCTGCATGTACAGCGCCAGAGGTTTGGACGCGGCGGGATCTTTCATGGCCGCTTCGCCCAATTCTCGGGCTTGCGCGCCCAGTGTGAACGCCGAGATAGCGCCGTCGAGGGTCTGTTCCGGCGGCGAGAACTGCACGAAATGCCGCACGAAGGGGCAGTGCTGCATCACGGCCCGGCCCAGTTCGCGAAAATCCGCCTGGGGCGTCTGGCCTAAAAAGGCATATCCCTTCGCCTTCACCAGCCCCAGGCTGCGCATCACCTCGGGACCCTTGAGGCGCAGGTCCAGCGGGACGAAAATCACGCCGATCTTGAAACAGGCGTATTCGAAGAAAATATGTTCGGTGAGCAGCGGGAGGGAAGAGGCGAAGTAATCGCCCTTGCGGTAGCCCATCTCGACGAGTTTGAGGGCCAGGGCCGTCGTCGCCTGATCGAACCGCTTCCAGGTGATTTTTTCCTTCGTGTCGAAGTTGATGATCGCGATCGCGTCCGGTTTCTCCGCGGCCCACTTTCCCACGACCGCGTGCAGGAGGTGACGGTCGGCGAAGTCTTTTTCGAAGTGTTCCAGGGTGCACTGCGGAACGCCGTTGCGGGTTTCGAATTTGATCATGGTCGCCCTCGTCGAAGTATTATGGAAGTCCGAATTTTTTGAAGCGGCGCTAGTTTCCTACAGAGTGAGGGGAGTCGTCAACTCCAAAGGTCGCTTGGGATAAGAAAGGGAAGATCTGCAAACCCTTGTTCAAGGAGATAGATTCGTCGGCCAAGGGGCCTAAGCCCCTTGACTGTCGGGTGATTCATGAGCAATGCGGCCCGCGGCCACCCGCTTGGGACAAATTGCCTCACGGACCCGGTGATTTTGGATTTCACGGTAATTCCGCCGTGCTGGCTGGGTTGTGGTCGCTTTCACAAGCGCTATTGAGGCATTTTGTCCCACTGCTTCTTTGCTTCATCTTCATAACAGGCTGTAATAACAGAGAAATCAGATTGGCCTGCGGCTTGCTAAAAGCATCATCGGGGCCTCAAGCCCAATCGACTTTCGGCTTGGTGGGGACCCGTTTCGCACGGAGCAGCGTATGCCGTCATCGTCCAAGCCGGCCATTACAAACCTCGGGCCCGCCCCCGCGCCGGCGCTTCGTTTTCAAGCCTTGCGCTGGCGGTTTTTTCTCTTGCTGGTCGCGACGTCGCTCGGCTCGATGGCGGCGATCGCCGGCGGCGCTTACGTGGTGTTTCATCAGTTGTTCTACGATGACGCGGTGGCTTCTCTGGAGACGCGGGTCGGCGACCACGCCGCCGTCGTCGATCTGTTCCTCCACGAACGTCTGCAAACTTTGCGGGTTTTCACCGACTTCCATACCCGTCAACAACTGATTGCGCCCGGCGAACTGCAACGGCTGTTTCAGGCGCTGGGGACGGCGTTTCCCGATTCGTTCACCGACCTCGGCGTGATCGATGGCGACGGCCGGCATCTGGCCTACGTCGGCCCTTACGATCTTATGGATAAAAACTACGCACGCGAGCCGTGGTTCGCCGAAACGATGCGGCAAGGGGCCTATACGAGCGACGTATTTTTGGGATTTCGCAAGGCGCCGCACTTTATCGTCGCCATCCGCCGCCTTGAAGTCGGCGGGCGGTGGATACTGCGCGCTACCGTCAACAGTGAGGGTTTCGGCAAACTGGTGGCCAAAGGTCATTTCGGCGAAACGGGAGACGCCTTCGTCGTCGATCGGCAGGGCCGTTGCCAGACCAGGCCGCGCTCGGGGCTGGCGCTCGGCGACGCTTGCGGCGTCGAGACGCCGCCTGTTTTCGAAGGTATCCGGACGCGCGTTATCGGCGGCGACGACGAGCGGCTGGTCGAAGCGCTGCGTTGGCTCAAGGACGGCCAATGGCTGCTGGTCGTGCGGCAGGCGGAATGGGAAATCCGCGAGCCGGTGTCGGCGGCGATGCGGCGCGGCATGGCCGTTTTCCTCGTCGGCGCGGGTCTCGTCATTTTCGCCGCCTACCTGACGACGCGTTTTCTTGTCGCGCTGGTCGAACGCGCTTTCGCCGACAAAGAGGCGGTCAGCCAGCAATTCATGCACGCCGCGAAGCTGGCCTCGCTCGGGGAACTCGCCGCCGGACTGGCGCACGAAATCAACAATCCCCTGGCCATCATCGCCACGGAACAGACGAACGTGAACGACCTCCTGATGGACCTCGGCGATAGCCATCCGGCCCATGGGGAGATCCAGCGGTCGGTGGAACTCGTCAAGAAACAGATCGCCCGCTGCAAGGCGATCACCCACAAAATGCTGGCTTTCAGCCGCAAGAGCGTTGCAACGGAGGAGGTTTTCGAGGCGGCGGAACACCTGAGGGAACTGGCGACGCTTTTGGAGGCTCAGGCCCATCCGTTCGGTGTTGCGATCCGGCTTGACTTCGAGCCCGAACTCCCGCCGATCCGGATGGATGCGGCCGAATTCGAGCAGATCGTCACGAATCTCGTCAACAACGCCATCCAGGCGGTCGGGCGGAACGGCGCGGTCGATATCCGGGCGGTGCGGGAAGACGGCTATATCCGTATCAGCGTCGCCGATAGCGGTCCCGGCGTCCCGCCGGAGCATATGGAAAAGATCTTCCAACCCTTTTTCACCACCAAGCCGGTTGGCAAGGGAACGGGTCTAGGACTCCCCGTCTGCTACGGGCTTGTAACGAAGTGGCGCGGCCGGATCTGGGCCGAGAACGCGCCGGAGGGCGGAGCGGTGTTTCATATCCGGCTGCCGGCGGCGACGCCGTCGCCAAACGAGCCCGACAAGGAGGAGTGAATATGGAAAAGCAGGCGAACGGCGTGCGCGTGATGCTGGTGGACGACGAGCGCGACTTCCTCGATTCGATGGCCCGCGCCTTGTCGCGCCGTGGGTTCGCCGTTACCACGGCGACCAACGGCATGGAAGCGCTGGAGATCTGCGAGAACGAGCGCTTCGACGTGGCGGTGATCGACATCCGCATGCCCGTGCTCGACGGCCAGGCCTTGTTCAACGCGATACGGATGCGCCACGCCGGCCTGCCGGTCATCATCCTCACCGGTCATGGAACGATCCAGCAGGCGTTCGAGTTCTCCAAACGAGGGTTGTTCGACTATCTGACGAAGCCCTGCGAGGTGGAAGCCCTGGCGGCGCGCATTCTCGACGCCCATCGCAATCGCGGCAAGACCGCCTTGGCGGACGCGCCCGACATCCTCGCCGAACCGATCCGGGCCTTGATCGTTGACGACGAGGCGGAGTTTCTCGATTCCATTTCGCGCGTCCTGTCGCGCCGCGGGTTTTCCGTGGCCACGGCGCACGACGCGGCGGAGGCGCTGGACCGCCTCGAAGGGCGGACGTTCGACGTCGTCCTCGCCGACGTGCGCATGCCGGGCGTCGATGGTCCGAGCCTGCTGACGATCATCAAGAAGCGCCACCCGCAAGTGGAGGTGATCCTGCTCACCGGCCATGCCTCCATCGGCAGCGCCGTCGTCGGCCTCAAGCATGGGGCGTTCGACTACCTGCTCAAGTCGCAGGAGATCGACGACCTGATCGCCAAGCTCCGGGCGGCGGCGGCCCAAAGCCGGCGAGCGCGCGAGGAGGAACGTCGTCTGAAGGAGGCCGAACCGACCGGTACGTAGCATAGCGGCGTCTGGACCTCGGCGGAAAGGAGGAGAGCCATGTCGAAAATCCATCTGCTGCTGGTGGACGACGAGACGGATTTCCGCGATAGCATGAGCCGAGCGCTGTCCCGGCGCGGGTTTGAAATCAGCCCGGCCGCCTCCGGCGACGAGGCGATCCGGCTGATGGAGAAAAGACGGCCCGATATGGTGATCCTCGACCTGAAAATGGAGCCGATCGACGGCGTCACGACGCTGAACCTCATCCGGCGGCTCGACGAGAGCATGCCCGTGATCATCCTTACCGGAAACGGAAACTTCGACGCCGCCCTCTCCGGCGTCCGGCTGCGGATCGTCGATTTCCTGCAGAAACCGATCGACGTGGACGCCCTGGCGAGAAAGATCCGCCTGTTTCTGTTCAGCGAGCGGGGGGAAACGCTCCGGGAGCGAAGCGTCGCCGAACTGATGGTTTCGGTCGATTCCTACGTTAAAATCCACGACGATCAGTCGATCCGCGATCTGCTCGCCCTTTTCGGCGAACCGGTCCACCCGGCCGGCGGCGGGCGAACGGCCGGGCGCGGCCACGGTTCGCTGCTCGTCGTCGATCGCGAGGGGCGTTTTGTACGCATGCTCAGGGCGGTGGAAGCGCTGGCGCCTTTCTGGGCGGAAGATTTGTCGCATCTGCCGCCCGACGCCTTCGTGCCGGGAATGCTCGTCGCCCAGTGCAAGATCTTCGGCGACAGGTCCGTTCGCGAGGCGTTTCCGTCCAAAGACGCCGTCGCGATCGGCGAGACGACGCCGCTGATGCAGGCGCTGGCGCTGATGATCCGTCACCGCGCCATTCATCTCCCCGTTTTGCGGGACGGCCGCGTCATCGGCGTGCTCCGCGACCGCGATCTGCTCGACGAAGTCCGGCGCCTGGCGGACGTGACGCGAGCGGAAGGAGAGGCGTCGTGAAGACCGTCATCATCTCCGCCGACGGGGAGTGGGGCCGCAAGGTGGAAAATCTCCTCGCCGGGCATGGGGTCGAAGCGGCCTTCGCCGGAAGTTGCATCTCCGGCGTCACCGGCGTCTGCCACCGGGTGGAGCCCGACGTCATCGTCATCGATCTGGAATGCATCCAGGACGATTTTCAGGAACTGGTCGATGTCCTGAACGAACTCTGTCCGCTTGTCGAGTATCTGATCGTCGGCTGCGCCGAGAGCGTGCTGCGATCGGCCGGCACGTTGCGCAATCTGTTCTTCGATTATCTGCCCCGCTCGATCGATGAAAAAACGTTTGTAGAGACTCTTCTGGCGGCTGGTCGCCGGAGGGAAGACAACAGCAGGAGGATCAAGGTTCTCGGCAACCATTCGTGAACAGCCAGCAACCGGCTCCAAGCGGCGGAGATCGGACAATGGGGCAAATTATCTCATGGCCCGTGGGGGAAAAAATACAAGCTATTTCATGAGTCTTTGCCGGATTATAGGCGTCACGGGGGGAGGGTGCGACAATTTGTCCCACAGCGCGCGTTTTTTTTATTTTGAGGCGACTTGAAATGATTACAAAATTTCTTGCCAGGGGTTGGCATGGTTTCTGCTGAATTGATATTGCGGAGTGAGGGGGCATCCCTGTCTTCAGAGCGATCTGTGAAGCGAGCCCAAACGATGGAACGTCAGGAAATTCTGCAATGGTTGAGGGAGGAGAGCAACGCCGCCCTGGAGACCCTTTGGTCCCGGGCGGACGAAACACGCCGTTGCGCCGTCGGCGATGAAGTTTATCTTCGTGGCTTGATCGAGTTTTCCAATTTCTGCATCAACAACTGCGCCTATTGCGGGTTGCGCGTTGACAACCGCACCAACCGCCGCTATCGCATGCCCGAAGAGGAAATCCTCGACGCCGCGCAGAAAGCGGCTTCGCTGGGTTACGGGACGATCGTCCTGCAATCGGGGAACGATCCCTACAACACCGACGCCTGGGTGGCGGAGTTGGTGCGCAAAATCAAGCGGACGGCGAACATCGCCGTGACCTTGAGCTTGGGCGAGCAGGCTTTCGAAACGCTCGCCCTCTGGCGCGAGGCGGGGGCCGACCGCTACCTGCTGCGTTTCGAAACCTCCGACGTGCGGCTATTTCGCCGCATCCATCCCTCCAACTGCGGCGAAGGGCACATCCGCATCACCCTGCTGCAGTGGCTCGCCGAGTTGGGGTACGAGATCGGCGGGGGGATGATGGTCGGCCTGCCCGGGCAAAGCTATGAAAGCCTGGCCGCCGACCTGGAGATCTGCGCCCAACTCGACCTCGACATGATCGGCATCGGGCCTTACATTGCGCACCGCGAAACGCCGCTGGGCCGTCAGGCGGCGAATTACGTGCTGCCGCCGGACCAGCAGGTTCCGAACACGGAAACGATGGCCTGCAAGGCGCTGGCGCTGGCCCGCCTGATGCGCCCCGACGCCAACATTCCGGCCACCACGGCGCTGGCCACGGCCGACAAGGCCAACGGCCTCGCGCATGGCCTGACGCGAGGAGCCAACATCGTGATGCCCAACGTCACGCCGATCCACTACCGGCGGCATTACGTGATTTACCCCGACCGTTACAGCGAGGTCATGGACCCGGACAGCCATTATCGATACGTGGTCGATGCCCTGAGCGCGCTCGGCCGGCCGATCGGCAAAGGACCGGGCGCAAGCCCGGCGCTGGCGCGAAAAGGGAACGGCTTCAAGGCGGCCGATGGCGGGCCGGGAGGAGACGTGTAATGGGTCGCCCGATCGTCCGCCAGCTTTCCGCCGCCGCCCGCGATTTCATCGACGACGAACGCCTGCTCTCGCTTTTGTCCCGGCCTGCGCCGGACCTGGCGCGCCTCGACGACATTCTGGCCAAGAGCCTCGCCAAGGAGCCTTTGGAAATCGAAGAGACCGCCGATCTTTTGCTGGCCGACTCGCCCGAGGCCGTCCAACGCCTCTTCGCGGCGGCGCACCGGCTCAAAAGCGAGGTCTACGGCAACCGGATCGTTCTTTTCGCGCCGCTCTACCTCGGCAATCGCTGCATCAACGACTGCCGCTATTGCGCCTTCCGCCGCTCCAATCCCGAGGCGGTGCGGCGCACGCTGTCGCTCGGCGAAACTCGAGCCCAGGTCAAGGCGCTGGAGGACAAAGGGCACAAACGGCTGATCCTCGTTTTCGGCGAGCATCCCGAGTACGACGCGGAGTTCATCGCCGAGTGCGTGCGGGCGGCGTACGCCGTCAAGAGCGGGCCGGGCGAAATCCGGCGCGTCAACATCAACGCCGCGCCGTTCGACCGCGAAGGTTTCGCTCTCATCAAAGCCGCCGGCATCGGGACCTACCAGATCTTCATGGAGACCTACCATCACGCCACCTATCGCGCCGTGCACGGCGAGCACAACCGGAAGGGAGACTACCTCTGGCGGCTGGACGCCCTCTCCCGCGCCTTCGAGGCCGGGCAGGACGACATCGGCATCGGCGCGCTCTTCGGGCTTTACGACTGGCGCTTCGACGTTCTGGGGCTCGTTTCGCACGCCATCTTTCTGCGCGCCCGCTACGGCGTGGGGCCGCACACGATCAGCTTCCCGCGGCTGCAGCCGGCCAAGGGCGCGGTGATCGACGAGGCGTGGCGCGTGGGTGACGACGACTTCAAGCGGCTGGTGGCCATCCTGCGGCTTTCCGCGCCCTACACCGGCATGATTCTTACGGCGCGCGAAAACCCGGAGGTCCGCCGCGAAGTGCTGGCCTTCGGCGTCTCGCAGATCGACGCCGGCAGCCGCATCGAACTGGGCGGCTACACCGAACAGCTCTGCGAGCAGGAACTCGACCGCGAGCAGTTCATGCTCGGCGACGTCCGGCCTTTGGACGTCGTGATGCGCGAGCTGTTGCAGGACGGCTACGTGCCGAGTTTCTGCACCGCCTGCTATCGCAAGGGCCGCACGGGCGAGCATTTCATGGAGTTCGCCGTTCCCGGCTTCATCAAGCAGCTCTGCACGCCCAATGCGCTGACGACGCTGACGGAGTACCTCACGGACTATGCCTCGCCGGAAACGCGCGAGGCGGGCGCGCGCTTGATCGAGGCCGAGCTGTCGAAGATGCCGGAAGGTCGCGCCCGGCTGGAACTGGAAGACCGCCTGCGCCGCATCCGCGACGAAGGCGAACACGATTTGCTGTATTGACAACGGCGCGCATCGGATCTTTCGCCGTCGAACGAGCCTCGTTCTGCGGCGTTTGCGCTGGTGCGCCGGGGGACGGACTGACGGGCGGGCCTTACCCGCCCGTCGCGTTTTATGCCAGGGCCTTGCGTATCGCGCGGATGGCTTTCACGGTGGCGGCGGGAAAAGGATGAACGTCCAGTTCGTCCAGGCGCACCCATTTCAGCGCCTCGGCGCTTTTCGGGCGGGCTCGGCCGGAGAGCGTTTCGCAATCGAAGACGGTCATGGTGATGGAGAAGTGCGAATAGGCGTGGCGTATCGTGCAGTAAACGCCGCGCGGCCGCACGGCCAGGCCGGTTTCCTCGCGAAATTCGCGGATGACCGTTTCCTCCAGCGTCTCGCCGCTCTTGCGCTTGCCGCCGGGAAATTCCCACAGTCCGCCCAGCATCTGGCCGGTGCGTCGCCGGCCGATGAGCAGACGCCCTCGCCGCCAGGCCGCGCCGACGGCGATCTCGTAGTGCGGAGTCGCCTTGCGCGCCGCGCGCAGCGGCAATTCCGCCGTCCGGCTTCCCAAGAACGCGCGACACTCTTTGGCCAGCGGACAAGCGGGGCAGGCGGGATTCTTAGGGCGGCAGACGAGCGCGCCGAGCTCCATCACGGCCTGATTGAACATGGAGGGGTCGGCGCTGCCGATCGGAGCTTGCAGCCGTTCGGCGATCGCCAGACGTGTTTTCATCTGGCGGATGTCGTCCTCGATCGCCCAGAAGCGGGAGAAGACGCGCAAGACGTTGCCGTCCACGACCGGCGCGGATTCGCCGAAGGCGATGCTGGCCACCGCCGCCGCCGTGTAATCGCCCATGCCCGGCAACATGCGGAGTTCGCGGCAGGTTTCGGGCAGGCGACCGGCATGGTCTTTAACGAGCAGGGCGGCGGCCCGGTGCAGGTTGCGCGCCCTGGCATAATAACCGAGTCCTTCCCATAACTTAAGGACATCTTGCAGGTCGGCGGCGGCAAGAGCTTCGGCTGAGGGAAAGCGGGTCAGAAAACGTTCATAATAAGGAATGACCGTTTCCACCTGCGTCTGTTGCAGCATGACTTCGCTTACCCAGACGCGGTAGGGCGTCGGCCGTTCGCGCCAGGGCAAGGCGCGGCGGTTGGCTTTATACCAGCGCAGGAGACGGCTTACCCAGGCGATCATCCTTCCTCCCGGCCCCACGGTATCGATCCGATAGCCCGGCGTCAATGAAAGCATTACTATTGTCTATCAATTTCTTCTGCCAAAATTCCTTGACGACGACAGGATACGATGTTACACGACTGGCAACCAGCGCGCGAATTGCCGCGCGGCTGCCGGGTTTAGGTGCATCTTCCCAATCCCGACATCATGGAGGAATGGATCGATGGCAACAGTAGTGGATGCGGCGCTGTGCGAAGGTTGCGGATCGTGCGAAGCAGTTTGCCCTGCGGACCCGAATTGCTATGAGATCGTCGATGACAAAGCGGTCGTCGTGCATCCCGAATCTTGCATCGAGTGCGGCGAGTGCGTGGAGGTTTGCCCGGTCGAGGCGATCACGCTTCAGTAACGGGCCTCTCGTGCGGTGATGTACAACTGAAAGCGGAGGACGCGCGCCGGCAGGAATAGTCGGGTGCGACCTTTGGTTTGGCCGTTTGCCTCACAGGCGAACGGCCTTTTTTTGCCTCAACATAAGCCGGCCAGGCGGCATACGACGCGGTTGTCACTATCCTTTGCTTCCGGGGGCAGGGCATGACGAGGCAAGGGGTCGCCTTGCCCACGGCAGGAGTTTCCTCTTTTTCCTTCGGATTTTTCACTTGCCCGAAAAAAATCGGACTGTTAGGCTGAATTGCAAAGTCTAGACTTCAGCGAAGATTCAGCATCGGCGAAATAATCGGCGGGGGAAAATAGCTCTATAAGCTTAGGGCAAATCCAAGGTTAGAAAACGAGGAGGAATCATGAATGCACACACGGCGTGGCGCGCGAGCGCTTGGGTGTTGTGGCTGCTGCTTATCGGGCTGATTTTCGGCTGCGAAGGCAAGGACTATATCTACATCGGCGACCAGGACGGTCCGGGCGACGACGGCGACGAGGACGGCGCTGACGGGGAAGAAGAGGCGGAAGCCGATGAGCAACCTCCCGACGGCGACGATGCCGACGGCGACGGCGCCGACGGCGATGTGGTTCCCGACGGCGATGTGGTTCCCGATGGCGACATCACGCCCGACGGCGATGTGACGCCCGACGGGGACGAAAGCGACGGAGATCTGACGCCCGATGGCGATGACGACATCGACGGCGAAGAGGTCGTGTCGCCGACCGTCGAATCGGTGACCGGCGATGCTTTACGGACGATCGCCGATCTTGCCGACGATGGAGCGGTCGCCATCGAGGCCTGGATTTCGACGGCGCCGGCGCTCGACGGTTTGCAGCTCAAGGCCGCGTTGGATGACGCGCCGCTGCTGACTCTGGAAAAAGAGTCTTTCCTCTTGGTCTACGATCTGGAGCCCGGCGCGTTCTTCGAACATCATCTCAATTACGCGATCATCCCGGCCGACGGAAGCGAATCGACCCAGTTCAACGCGACCTCTCCGCCGGTCGCCGGCAATCCGCCGATGACGCTGCCGCCGATGCTGTTCGTCGCCAACAGTTACGTGGTCAGCGGCGAAGCGACGGCGGCCCGCCGCAGCCGCGCCGTCGAAGCGACGGCGGATTACGGCGATGCGCCGGAAAGCCAGGACGCTTATTACGGTTTCGTGACCGGCGACTTCCCCGTTTCCGAGGCGGCGGACGGCGCGCGCACGGACGACTGCTCCGTCCTCTGGCTCGGTCCGCGCTGCTCGCTGGAAGGCGGCCCCGCCGATCCGGACGATCCCGACGATTCGCCGAACTTCGTCGATCAGGACAAGGACGACGGCGTATTCTGGGTCGTCGATCCCACCGGCGGCGCGTACCGGCACAGGCTTTATGCCCGCGTCAACATCGCCGACGCCGAGGAGGCCCCGCGCACGCAATATCTGAACGTCCTGGCCGATCACGACCGCGACGGCGACTGGGAGGACGCTTCGGAATGGGTCGTGGTCAACCACGAGATGCAGTTCGAACCGGGGACGCTCGATCATTGGGAGGAAATTGAAGTCGCTCTGCCGGATGTGGCGGACGCGCTCAACGGCGGGATGTGGGTCCGCGTCGTGCTTTCCGATTCGTCCATCGCCGAAGAGCCGCCATGGACGGGCGCGGGACATTTCGCTCATGGCGAGGTGGAGGACTTCTATCTGCGCGAGTCGCCAGCCGGTCCGCAGTACGGCGGACGCTGGATCGAACCGCCCGAGGGATGGGAGGAGGACGGTCCCGGCGGCGGCGATGAAGAAGACGACGTCTGCGGCATCAAGCCGGGAAAACACGCGCTGGTCCTCGCCGGCCCCGAAGCGGCCGAAGGCCCGCCGATCGTGCGTTTGACGGCGGCGTTTATGAACCAGAGCTTGAAAAGTCTAGGTTACGGCACGACCTATCTGCGGCCGGGGACGGAAGAGCAGGCTTTCGACGCCATCGAGGCGCTCGGCGCGGCGGCGAAATGCCTGGACGAAGTGGTGATCTACGTCATCGCCCACGGCCGCGCCGAGGAAAATCCGGAAGGCTCGGGCAATCTTGTCGGCACGGCGGAAATGCACCTCTCGAACGCCGGCCTGACCCATGCCAGCGACCTGTTCGAGGCGATCAAAAACGCCGTCGGCGTCTGCGAAGGCGGCAAAAAGATCGCCGGGGAATGCGAGGAGGCGGGCAAGGCCTGCCGGCTCGATCTGATCATCGAGTCCTGCTTCTCCGGCAGTCAGGCCGACTTTTTGAGCGAACTGGGCGATATGACGGGTCGCTCGGTGACCTTCTCCAGCGCCGCCGCCGCGCCGTCGTGGACCAACGGCAACGGCGTCGGCCACGTCGCCAACGCCTTTCGGCAGGGCCGGAACGGCATGGCCGCCGACGGAAACGGCGACGGCTGGATTTCGCCGGCCGAGATGAAAACCTTCGTGCAGCAGCAGGTGAACAAGGCTTCCGGCAAGCACAATCAGCAGGCTTCCGGCCCGACCAACGACCCCGATTGCCCTTGCAACTGCTGCGGCGACGGCATCCTCCAGAGCACGGCCGTCGAGGTGGGCGGCGTGATGCAGCCCAACCCGACCGAGGAATGCGAGCAACCCGGCGATTTATGCACGCCCACGGGCGGCGGGCCGGTGGGCCTCTGTTCCGATGAATGCCTTTGCGGGCCGGTTCCCGACGGCGATGAAGACGAAGAGGAGGCCGACGCCGTCGAACAGGAGGAGATTGAGGAGCCTCCGGTGGACGGCGACCAGGAGCCGGAACTTGAAGACATCGACGGCGACCAAGCGGAAGCCGAAGAGGAGGTCGAGGAGGAGCCCCCCACGCCCGAATGCGGTAACGGCGTGGCAGAAGAAGGCGAAACCTGCGGCGAGCCCACGCTGCCGGAGTGCAACGAGGCGGCCAGCGAGATGTGCATCGATTGCCGCTGCGTGACGATCACGCCGGCTTGCGGCAACGGCGTCGCCGAACCCTTGGAGCGGTGCGGTGAGCCGGGGCTTGAGTGTCCCCCCCAGGAAATCTGCCACCAGTGCCGCTGCCATGTGAACACCTGCACGCCGGTGACGGAGCTTGTCAGCGGCGAGAACTGGAGCGGCGTCTATCCCGACGATTTCCTGGAGACCTCGCCCGTGAACGCCATCGGCGAGGTATGCGGCGAAGTGGGCCTCGTCGGCGTCGAAGGAACGTTCTTCGTCACGATCCCCTGTCCGGGCGAATTCACCGTATTGATCACGACCACCGATGCGAGCGCCGTGGAAAACGGCTTGGTCTACGCCCTCGACGGGGACGGCCCATGCAACGCGGAACAGGGGTGCGGCCAAGCCGTGCCGTTTACGCCCAGTTCGGGCGGAGCGGAGGCCGTGATAGGCGGTTTTGCGGAGGATGTCCTTCAGGTATACTTGATCATCGACAGCTTCGACAGCGAATGGGCGGCGCCGATCGCGGTGCAGATCATCGGGAACACGGGCTGTCTCTAATGTGAGGGAGCTTGCGTACGAAGGCGGGGGCGAAAGCTCCCGCTTTTTTTGTGGTGCGACGGGTGGCGCCGGCGAAGCGAAACGAAGTGAAGCTTGCCAGTGCATGAAGCACGGGCAAGCTGCGTTTCACTCCGCTTGGCCCGTGACGCCCTCAAAAGTAGCGTAGATGGGTGATAGGTGGTCTACAAAGGCAATCCCGAGGTTTCGACCAGGGAGAGAATGACCGCCCCGACGCCGTGGGCCACGTCGTCCGCCACGGGGCGATTGGCGTAATGGTCGAAGACGCCCGCCGAGGTGCCGATCGACACGCCGGAGACCACCGGCCGATTCTGCTCGTCGTAAACGATCTTGCTTCGCACGCCTTCCATTGCCTTTTCGACGGTCGATAGCGCCGAATCATCGAGAAAACCATAACGCCAGCCGCGCGCCAAACCGTAAGCAAAGAGCGCCCCGGCCGACGTTTCCAAATAACTCTCGCCCGGCCGGTTTAGGACGGTCCACCACATGCCCGTCTCCGGGTCCTGCGAAGCGATGATCGCTTCGACAAGTTTCTCCAACGCCGTCTGAACGAACGAATCTTGTTCGCCCCGCCCCAGGCGGACGCGCAGATAATCATAGCCCGCCGCGCCGACCCAGCCGTTGCCCCGGCCCCAGTAAATGTCGGTGTCCATATTGCCTTTCCAGCCCCAGGCGTGGACGTAGAAACCGCCCTCCGACTGCAAGAGTTCGGTGAAGATGCGGAACTGCTCGCCCATGTCGCCGAGCCGGTCGGCGTCGTCGGCCCATTCGCCCCAGCGGGTCAGGAGGTTGCCGAACATGAACAGCGAGTCCACCCACAAGGTCACGCCGAAGGCGGACACGTCGCCCAGGTGGTTGATGCCGCCCTGCTCGGTGCGCAGAGCCACTTCGTCGAGGTAATAAAACGCGTCATCGACCACCTGGAGGTATTTTTCCTCGCCAAGTTCCGCATACAGAATGGCGGCCATTGTCGCCTCGGCGCAGGTGTCGCTCGACCCGATCACATAGCCCGCCTCGATGTGGTGGTCGATCCAGTCCTTGTAGTAGTCGCGATAACGGACGTCGCCGGTGACGCGGTAGAGTTCGGTGAACGAGAACATCACGACGGCGTTCTCCCAGATCCATTCCATCTCGGCGGCCGGATGCACGTCCATGTAGCGGTCGGCGATGGCGCGGGCCAGGGCGACGCTTTCCGAATCCGGATCGCGCTTCGCCGCGTAGCAGGCGGCGTCGGGGGGCGAGTCGGACTCGCACCAGTCGAAGGGCGGCGGTTCGGGCTCGGCGTCGCCGTCCGTGTCGTCTGCGTCCTCCTCCGACGCTTCGCCGTCTCCGTCGGCCGGTGTGGCGGTGTCCTGCGAGTTCGAGCAGCCGGATAGGGTGGCCAACACTATCAGGATCAGGGACCACGATCTAGGCGATAGGTTCATTTTTCGTCCTCGGTGTTGGAGCAGGTTTTCCAACCTGCTCCAAAGTATTTTCCTATCCTCCAGCAACAAGAAAATGCTTGGAGCAGGATGCAAACTTGCTCCAACTCGCAAGTCTTATTCTGCCTCCGCCGGTTCCGTGAATTCGCGCCGGCCGGCGGCGAAATCCAGCAGGAGGCCGTATTCGTCCAACGCGACGTCGTAGCGGGTGGCGTCGAACTCGACGTGGACGAAGGGGTTGTCGTAGCGTGGATAGCCCGCGATCGCGACTTCCTCGCCGTTCACCGTCAAGGGTCCGTGCCAGCCGAAGCGCATTAAGCCCTGACTCGGCGAATCGTATTCCATGTCGAAGCCGTCGTCGAAGTCGTCGTCATCCTGGTCGGCGATGGGCGTCGCCGTGACGCGACTGGCGGCGATCGCCTGGACGAAGGCGGCGAAGCTTTCCCACTCGTCACTCCCTCCGACCTCGACGATCCAGGCGTTTTGCGCTCCGCCCTCCGCCACGAGGTCGAAGGGCTTTCCGTCGTTCAGATAAACCTCGGGCTGGCCCTCGCGCCACGTCGTCGGCCGATAGGAATAGAGCGCGACAAAACCGTCGTCCTTGCGGCCGAAGGTCCAGGGGCCGTCCTGGATCACCTCGTCGAAATGAGCGTGCGGAAAATAGGCGTGCGTCTCTTCGCGGTAGTCGAACTGCTCCAAGCCCAATGGCTTGGGCTTGAACTGCGGCGCGTAAATGTGGATCGCTACATTTTCATGTTGAGCGCTCCGGGGGCGGGAGGCGCTGCCCGTCCAGTAGGCCGGCCCCGGCTCTTCATACTTGCCCCAGGTCCAGTCCGGGGGAATCGGCTCTCCTTCGGGGACGGGCAACCGCGCCGGGTGCGTCGTGAAGACGGCGGCCCGCTCCGCCAAAGTCGCCTGCCAGGCGTGGGCCTGATTGGAACTCTGCCCGGCGCGGTAATCCTGGGCCGAGGACAGCATGACGTGGGCCGTGCGATAGGTGTAGGTATTGACCTCGGCCAGAATCGGCCCGGAAAGCACGCGCCACATCGATTTGTAGATGGGATGAATGGTTTTCATCGGCGGCTGGTCGCCGCCCAGCCCGATCAGGTCGTGAACCATCGCGAAGTCCTTGAACTGGCCTTCCCAGAGGTTGTAGCGGTCGGCCATCTCCAGCATCATCGGCAAGACCGGCCAGGCGACGAAGCCGCTCATCGACCACCACAAAGCCAGGTCGCGCTCGCCGGTGTAGCTCAGGCCGTAGGGCGGCGCTGGTACGGGATCGTCCCAGGCGGCGGGCGGGCGCTCGTCGAGCGGCAGGTTCATCCGTTCGCGGTCGATCAGCGGCGCGTCGGACTTGGCGATGGCGCGGATCACGTAGGGAAGGGCGTATTTCTCGGCGCGGCTGAACAGCACGCTGGCCCCGGACTGCGTGCTGCGGTAGGGCAGGGAGGTGTCGTCGAAGAACAGCCGCGTGGCGTCGAAGGTGTCCTGGAGTTCGGCGGCGGGCTTGTCCTTGATGTAGGAGCGGCCGTGCGTCACGCCGAAGTTGCCGCGATGCAGATGCAAGGCCACGTCCAGCCAGACGAGATCGAGGACCATCATGGCGTCGCGGGCGATCTCCGGGTCCTCGGCCCACTCGACCAGCGAAAGCAGCGGATTCATGTCCCAGTTGTAATAGACGTCCGAGTGCCATTCGGTGAAGCCCCAGCGGGAGCGCTCATCGAGCCATTTCAGGATTTCTACGCGGGCTCGCGCCTGATGCTCGCGGCCGGTCAGGCCGGTGACGGCGAAGGTGCGGTTGGGGAAAAGCTGGCCGGACAGATACTCGACGGTGCGGAAGATGAGGACGTGGTTTTCGGACCAGTACCACATCGTGTCCACCACCGGTTCGCCGTCGGCCTCGCGTTCGGGTGTGGGATCGGTGAACCAGAATTTGAAGGTCAAGAGCGCGTTATCCACCTTCTGCCACAGCGTCTCGCTGGCGGATTGGTGGCCGCGGAAGGCGTAGAGTAGGTTCACGAGGCGCAGCGCGTCGAAGTCGCTGGTGTCCTCCAAGCGCCACATCTTGTCGAAAGTACTATCCCATGCGTCATCAGGAACGGAGTTGGCCGGCACGGCCTCGGCCATCCCGCGCTGCTCGCAGATGAGATGCGCCATCAGGGAAGTGACGCTGCCTGGACCGAGGGGCTCGGCGCAGGCGAAAGTCAGATAATCGATCTGGCGTTCTTCTTGCCACGGAGCGATAGGGATCGGTTCATAGTCGATCTCCGCCTCGGTTTCGGCGTCCGGCTCGGATTCGGCATCCAACTCGGATTCCGTATCATCGTCGGCGGCCTCCGAATCTCCGTCCTCATCAGAGACGGACTCCTGCTTGTCGTCGCTGCAAGCGGAAGCGAGCATCGCCAGCGCCGCGAGGACGCACAGCAAACCGATAATTTTAAGAGGCGATCGTTTCACGGCCTATCTCTCCGTTGCGGGTGGGTGGAATCGCGGCGCGCCGGGGGGCGATGGCCTCGGCGGCGCGGCGCGATCTTTCAAAACTATCCTTGCGGCCGGGCGGTGTCAAATTGCGACGGATTTCTATTGGTAAAAGCTTATGCGTTTCCAGTGAGTTGGAGAACCTCTGCGAAGACGTTTTCCCTTTCTTGACACTGCGCGTTGAGGTTGTTACGATGCGTCGAAATTCTGTTTACTTTCCCCGCCTTAGGAGTCATCGCGATGAGTAAGCAGAGCCAGGCAAAAAAGCCGCTTTGGACCCCTTCGCCGGAGTACGCCCAGAACTCCCGCATGGCGAAGTTTCTTCACTTCATAAACAAGCGTGAAAAGACGAAATTTTCCACCTACGAAGACCTCTATCGCTGGTCGGTTTCCTCCATTGATCGCTTCTGGGCGGCCATCTGGGATTTCGGCGAAATCCGCTTCTCCAAACCTTACGAGAAAGTTGTCGAAGACCTTTCGGTCATGCCGGGGACGAAGTGGTTTCCCGGGGCGCGGCTGAATTTCGCCGAGAACCTGCTTCGCTACCGGGACGATCGCGAGGCGCTGATCTTTCGCGGCGAGACGAGCCGGCGTTACGTTATGACCTATGCCGAGTTGTATTCAACCGTCGCCCGGCTGGCGGCGGCGTTGAAAAAGATGGGCGTCCGTAAAGGGGACCGGGTGGCGGGCTACGTGGCCAACATTCCCGAAACGGTCGCGGCGATGCTGGCCGTAACCAGTCTCGGCGCGGTCTGGAGCTCCTGCTCGCCCGATTTCGGCTGGACCGCCGCCAGAGACCGCTTCGGTCAGATCCGCCCGAAAGTCCTCTTCGGCGTGGACGGCTATTTTTACAACGGCAAAACCTTCAAGCGGCTGGATCAGCTCCAGGCGCTGGTCAGGGAAATCGACTCCATCGAGAAGGTGGTGGTCGTTCCCTTCACCGATCCGAACCCCGATCTCTCTTCCGTGCCCAAGGCCGTCTCCTACAAAACGCTTCTGGAAGAGGAGACCGCCCAGGAAATCGAGTTCGTTCAGACCGAGGCGGATCATCCGGTTTACGTTCTTTATTCCTCCGGCACGACGGCCGTTCCCAAGTGCATCACGCACGGGGCCGTGGGAACCTTGTTGCAGCATTTCAAGGAACTGGCCCTGCATACCGACGTCAGCCGGGAGACGTCCATCTGCTATTTCACCACTTGCGGCTGGATGATGTGGAACTGGATGGCGTCGAGTCTGATGCTGGGGGCGCGGATCGTGCTGTTCGACGGCTCGCCGTTTGCTCCCGGTCCCGAAGTGCTGTGGAAGATCGCCGAACAAGAGAAGCTCACCGTCTTCGGGACCAGCGCCAAGTATCTGGCCTCCCTCGAAGAGGCCGGCTTGAAGCCGAAGGAGAAGTTCGACCTCTCCCCCCTGAAGGTGATCTGCTCCACGGGTTCGCCGCTGTCGCCGGAAAGTTTCCGCTACGTCTACCGCGACATCAAGAGCGACGTGCAGCTTTCCAGCATCGCCGGCGGCACCGACATCGTCTCCTGCTTCATGCTGGGCAATCCGCTGCTGCCGGTCTACGAGGAGGAAATCCAGTGCATCGGGCTGGGGATGAAGGTGGAGGCGCTGGACGAGAACGGCAAGCCCGTGATCGGCGAAAGAGGCGAACTGGTCTGCTCCGCGCCCGCGCCCTCGATGCCGATTTACTTCTGGAACGACCCGAACATGGAGAAATACCAGGGGGCCTACTTCATGGCCTATCCGGGCAAATGGCGCCACGGCGATTACATCGTGATCGCCAGGCACGGCGGCGTCGTCATGCTGGGCCGTTCGGACGCGACACTGAATCCCGGCGGCGTGCGCATCGGAACCGCCGAGATCTACAACCCGGTCGGCAAGCTTCCGGAGATCGCGGACAGCCTGGTTGTGGGTCAGAAGTGGAACAACGACGAGCGGGTCGTGCTGTTCGTCAAGCTGGCGGAAGGCGTGACGTTCGACGAGGCGCTGGCCAAAAAAATCAAGGACGCCATCCGCACCAACGCCTCGCCGCGACACGTGCCCGCTAAAATTATCCCGGTGACGGACATTCCCTATACGCGCACCGGGAAAAAGGTCGAATTGGCCGTTCGTAAGATCCTCAACGGCGAGGAGGTCACGAACCGCTCGGCGCTGGCCAATCCAAACGTTTTGGACATCTACAAAAATATCCCCGAGCTCAAGGACAAGGCTTAATTTTTCCGTTATCTGTCCCCCGGTGGGCGCCCCAAGTTTGGAGCAGGCGTGGACGCCTGCTCCAACAGGGTAACTTGTTACCCATCATTTTTTTACGGCGGGCCGCGCCGGCCTGCGGCCGGCTTGGCATCGCCGCTACCCGCTTCACTTCGTTCCGCTTCGTCAGTGCCACCCGGCCGGGGTGCATCACAGGATATTGCGGTTGTCATGCCGCTCTCAGCGTTTCCGGGAATCGTTTGGGACCGACCGAAGCGTACAACGCTCTCAGGGTCACCA
>QZKR01000174.1 GCA_003598065.1 Myxococcales bacterium
CACGAGCGCGGCGGCGCCGAAGGACAGCGCCACGATGGGAGTGCGATCGGGGTAGAGCCACAAGACCAAGAACGGGAAGCTGGCGGCGGTGATGACCGAGCCTAGCGAGACCATGCGTCCGATAACCACGATCAGCGCGAATATCAGAAACAGGATCGGCCAGGCCAGCGGCGTGATGATGAGCAGCCCGCCCCCCGCTACCGCCACGCCCTTGCCGCCGGCGAAGCGTATGTAGGGCGAGTACGAATGGCCGGCCATCGCCGCAATCATCGAGCAGATCAGCATCCAGTCGAACGCGGGCTCCCCAGCCGATGCCGGATGTAGCCATACCGCGACGCCGACCGCCGCAGCGCCCTTGGCCACATCGAGCAGCGCCGCAACGATCCCAGCCTTCCAGCCCAGCACGCGAAACACGTTCGTCGCGCCGAGATTCCCCGACCCGTGCTCGCGCAGGTCGATCCCGCGGTAGACCTTGCCGACGATCAGCGCGAACGGGACCGCACCTATCAGGTACGCGAGCACGAGTGCGACTATGGCAAGCGTCCAGGAGAGCACTGCCGCATCAGTCCTTTGGCCGGAAACGCAGGCGGATGGGGGTGCCTTCGAGGTCGAAGGCTTCCCGCATGCGGTTCTCGATGTAGCGCTCGAACGAGTCGTCCACCAGGCGCGGCTTGTTCGCGAAGAAGGTGAACCCCGGCGGCTCGGTGCGGGTCTGCGTGACGTAGTGGAGCCTGAGTGTCTGGCCGCCCTTGCTCACCGTGTGACCGAACTCGCGCATCTCGGTGAGCAGTCGGTTCAAGGCGCTTGTTGTGATCTGCCGCGTGTACGCCGCATACGACTTGTCGATAGCCTGGAACACCCGTCCGACCTTCGCACCGGTAAGCGCGGACAGGCGAATCAGCGGCGCGTAGCTCACGAACCCGAGGCTCTTCTCGACTTCGTACGCGAGCTCCTCGCGGCGCTCCTCGGTGTCGACCAGGTCCCACTTGTTCATGAGCACGATCAGCGCGCACCCGCGCTCCTCGGCGAATTTGACCCAGTCCTTCATCTGCCGCAGCGGCGTGTCCCACGGTTTCGTTCCGTGGCAGAGGATGACCAGCGGCCAGGTGTGCTCGCGATCGTACGTGGAGGGGACGTACAGAAGATACGCCGCGTCCCCGTCCGGGGCGACCGCCCTGGCGATCTCGTTGGGTACGCTGGCGTCGCGATACTGCGGGCAACCCGCACACGCCGCCAAGATCGCCGCCGCCGATAAGAACTCCAGAGGGTGACGCCTCGCGCCATTTCGTTCGCTCACCTCGAATCCTCCGCACCGTTGGAGAGCCGACTACTATACTCCCCGTCCTTCACCGGGCAACCGAGTGGATCGCCGAGCCGAAACCTCGTAAACAACGATTTCCCCGTCCGCCAAAATCGGTTCGACATAGTTCACCTGCACCACCCAAGGCACAGGGTTGGCAACGACGGCTAGCCGCTTGGCTTCCCCTTCGCGAAGAAAGTCCTTCAACCAGCCATCATTCGCGTACACCGCATCGACGACCACGACGACGCGGCCTTGCCAACGCGGGTCGGAATAGCGGAACCCGGGCGCCCAGACCGGGGCTACCTGCCCGGCAAAATCCGGTCGACTCAAAAGATAAAACCGCATGGAATCCTGGCAGGCCAACAGCACCGGCCCATCGAGCAGCTTTAACTCGGCCATCCGGTCCGCCGCCAGCCGATAGCCCGCCCCGTCGAGCCGCACGCTTTGCGCCGACCACGCGCCGGCCGCCGTCATCAGGGATGCAATCCCAATCGGCACCCATTGACGATTTGGGCCCACCCATTCGCCAACCCATTTCACCCCGCGCCCCGCCGCCATCACCACGGCGAACACCAGCGGCAGATACAACCGCGGGTACGGCCGATACCACGGACTTAGCACCACACACGTCACGCACAGCGCCAGTAGAAACCGATCGCCGTCGGTTCGCCGCCGCCACGCCACGGCAACCCCCAACACGGCCAGCGCCAGAATCGGCGTGGGCACAAGCCGATACAGACAGCGTCCCGCGAAGGCTGCGTTGCCGAGTTCGTCGGTCGACAGATACCCCGCGCGATGCGCGAAAAACGCCGCGAGTCCCAGGTCGTCCCACACGAACCACGCCTGCGGTATCACCATGACCACCGCGATCAGGGTCGCCACCCCGACCTTCCACCATCGGCGCCCCGCAACCGCCGAAGCGCTTGTTGCATAACGCGGGTGAAGAACTAGGAATACGAGGTACATGACGATCGGCAGTAGGCCGTGATACTTGGTGTTCCAACAAAGCCCGGTGATGGCGCCCGCCAGGACATACCACGACACCCGGCCGCTCGCGTGCGCCCGCGTGAACGCCCACAGCGCCGCCACGAGCAGCATGAGGAGCAAACCGTCGGACAGTACCAAACGGCTGTAGACGACGTGGTACGCCGTAGCGGCCAGAAACGCCGCCGACGCCACCGCCGCCACCGTGTCGCGAAACCACGCCCGCGCCAAACCGGCCGTCAGCCCCACCGTTACCACTCCGGCGACGAGCGGAACCAGGACGGCCACCCAATCGGCGATCGCGATGCATCGAAACACGAAACCGATACATAGGAAGGTCAGCGGCGGGGCGATGATCGGACTGAGCCCGCCCTGGTGAATCGCTTCGCTGAAAGGCATCGTCGCCAGCGCCAGCCCCCCGCAGGCGTAGGCCCCCTCGTCGAAATGCACCAGGCCCCCTTCCCCGAAACCCCGCGCCCGAATCGCCAGGGCCAGTAGCACAACGACCGCTACGGCCACACCGAACGCGTGCCGCTGCAACCATGACGTCGTTAGGGGCGCCTGCTCGTCGCTCACGTCCGCAGCATACCACCGAGAATCTCCTCCGGCGACGCACCGGCAGACCGAGGGTTTGCGGCTCGCTTTTGTCCGCTCGGCTGCGGCTGATTGCCTTGGCAGTGGCGTTTCATACGTTTCGCAGGGCGGGTTTCACCCGCCAGAAATGCTGAAACGGCGGGTAAAACTTGCCCTACCAACGCCCTGCCAGAATCGCCGGCCAGACCCCGCTACCGGCGAGCCTTTGGGAATGTCTTGACGTTCTGTTAGGAGTCCTTAACCTTTGTCCTCATCCAGGAGGCATGAGATGCCGCAGATTCAGCCGGGCCCCCGTGGGGAACGCCCTGCCCTCCACGATCAAGTCATTTCCGGCAAATGGGAAGGGCGCGCCCGACTTTGGATTGTCATCGATGGGCACAATGCCCTCGGGCCCGGGAAAGTGCGTCTTCTGGAGGCCATCGCCGCCGGAAAATCCCTCGCCGCCGCGGCCAAGAGCCTGCGGATGAGCTATCGTCTGGCCTGGAAACACCTGCGCTTCATCGAAGAGCGCACCGGCTTGACCGTTGTTGAGCGCCGGCGCGGCGGGGCCCAGGGAGGCGGAACGGTATTGACTCCGCAGGGTCGGGCGTTGTTGGAGGCGTACCGTACGTTCCGCCGGGACGTGGGCGAGTGCGTGGAGGCCGCCTGCCACCGGCACTTCGCGAAGTGGATGCCGCCCGGACCGGCCCGATCCCAACTTCAAACACGTCGCTCAGATGACGCCGCGGCGGGCAAGAACGGTGTTGAGGACACCCTCGCCGATTAGACGCTCATGTCCGCTTTGACATCATCTCCCTCAGCGTTGCCTGTTCAGGAGGATTCACTGCTGCGGCCACACAAACCCAGAAGCTCGCGCAAACGCTGGATCATCTCGGCCGGCGGCCGTTCGCGGCTCAAATCGGCGGACCAGACGTGTTGTGGCCGCAGTTCCCCGTATCTCTCCATAAGCCGATCGGCCTCACCGGTAGGCTGCGTCGTGTCATCGGATACATTCATTAACAAATCCGTGACGCAGGAAATAATCTGGGCGGTCGATGCTTTCATTTCTCGCAGCGGGGGGCGCACAACCAGTACGACGGCCAGCGGGGCAAGCAGCGGCGTAGCTCGGGAGCTCTCAACCACGACGGGGACCCGCGGAGGAAATCGACTTAACGCGGCATCCAAGCCGCCGGCCAATCCTGGCGGGCGACACACCAGCCGTTCGACGTGCACCGCGCCGGCAGCGAGATAATTCGCCGTGTCTTTGCCGGGGCGTCTCAATAGAGCCGGTTCCTCAAGGTAGTAATTCGGCCTGACGAGCTCGGCGGAATCCGCCTCATCGCCCGGCCGCTCGTCAAATGTCGTGATCTTTAGGCAGGCCAGCCCGCTGATGTATCTCAGCAGATGAACGACGAAGAGACTCTTGCCACACCGGGTGTGCGGACCGATCACCGAGAGAACGGTTTGCCGGGATGGTCGCGGATCACTCACCTGCGCTCACCCGGTCGTACCGCGTGTAGACGTTCATGCGATTCCCCCGCAGGAACCCCACCAACGTCAAACCGAACCGGCCTGACCATTTGACGCCCATCGCCGTGGGGGCCGAAAAGGAACACAGCAACGGCACGCCGTGGGCGATCGCCTTGGCGACGATCTCCGCGGAAAGCCGACCCGTCGACAGGGCAATCTTCTCCGACAAGTCCATCCCCCCCGCCAAGGCCATCCCTGCGACCTTATCGAAGGCGTTGTGGCGGCCGACGTCCTCGGCCACCAGCAGCAATCGGTCGGGGTCGGCGATGGCGCAGGCATGGACGCCGCCGGTCGTGCGATAGAGTACCGTTCGCCGGTTGAACTCCCGGCTCAGTGACGCGAGTTGCGACGGGCGGACCGTCAGGCGGCTTACGATCGGTCGGCATTCCTCCAGGTGTGACAGGCTTCGGGCTGTGCCTCCGCCACCGCAGCCCGTGCCGAACGTCCACCGTCGGTGAATACCCTCAAGAGCCTCCGGTTCAAACGCTCCATCGCAGTGAACCTGCCCCGTGGCGGCTTCGTAGCGGACGCTCGGAAGCTGATTACGATCGCGCCAAAGCCCCTCGGAGACCAGAAACCCCAAGGCCAGCACCTCCACGTCGCGAGGTAGGGCCAACATGGCCAGGAGGGGCGATCCATTCAGCACCAGTTCGATGCGTTCCTCTTGGATCACCTGATCGCCGACCATCGTCGGCTTGCCCGAACGGTCGTATCGGTGCACCTGCCAGTTCATCGTCAGCGCCCGCCCGTCGATCCCATCGGCTGGCGCCCCGTGCTGGTGCTCGCGATTCAATCCGTCGCGGTGCATCGGTGAAGGCATCTCAAAAACAGTCCTCCTGCACGCGGCGTTCCGCACGAACGCAAGCGCCTGTGCTTTGCCGATCGGGTTGCTAAAGTGGTGGTGCATCAACGCGGCCCAAATTCGCTGTTACTGCAATATTTAAGTTACGGGACCGAACTTTTCGCCACCCGGCCGATGTCTGCCCCGGGCCGCGGTCTAATGACGGGCAACTTGCCGCGGGACGCATCTCGAACTTCCGCGGCCGGCTCCCATTCACAGCGCGGGCTTCGGTTCGCAAGTTTGTCGATATGCTTAACAAAGCATAACGGAAATCCTTATCTGGCAAGCATTTACGACAGTTTTCCGCTTGAAAATGCAGAGGCCGCCAACTACACTAGCCGATGACTGGAAGGGAGTTGGTAGAGGCGTGCAGTGGAGGGCACTCCACGATGGCGCAAGCGACGCCGCTGCCGATGGTTGGCCCCGACCTCGATTCTGCGACCTGTCAGTACCGTTCTCCGGCGCTATGCGCCGCGGCATCGGTCACCTATGGCGAAACTACTTCGCCCACATCGCCGGTTTGTGCACACTACAGCCCGACGTCCGCCCGCGGCGCACTCGTTGAGAGCCAGGCTTGTTCATCACGAAGGAGATACGCATGCAAGCGACACGCAGGGAGTTCTTAAAGGTCTCCGCGCTGACCGCCGGTGTGGCGATGACGGGAATGGGCTTTACGCTCGCTCCGGTGGAGGCCCACGCGGCGGCGCTCCGTAAAAACCTCCGCGAGGCGACGCGGACCACCACCATCTGCCCATTCTGCGCGGTGGGTTGTGGTCTCGAGGTGCACGTCTCCGGGGGAAAGGTGATCAACATTGAGGGTGATTCCGAGCATCCCATCAACGAGGGCACGACCTGCTCGAAGGGAGCGTCGCTCTACCAGATGGCCAACAACGAGAACCGCCTGACGAAAGTGCTTCGCCGGGCTCCCTTCGCTACGGATTGGGAGGAGTTGTCCTGGGACGAGGCCATCCCCATGATCGCCCAGCGCATCAAGGCCACGCGCGATGCGACGTTCGAGACGACTAATGCCGCGGGCAACGTGGTCAACCGGACGTTATCCATCGCGTCGCTGGGCAGCGCCGCCATGGATAACGAGGAATGCTGGCTATATCAGAAGTTTCTGCGAGCCCTGGGCCTGGTGTATATAGAACATCAGGCCCGGAACTGACACTCCGCCACCGTCGCCAGTTTGGCGACTTCATTCGGGCGGGGTGCCATGACCAACCACTGGATCGACATCAAGAACAGCGATGTCATCCTTATCATGGGCTCCAACGCGGCGGAGAATCACCCCATCTCGTTCCGGTGGGTGACGGAGGCGCGGGTAAACAACGGGGCCAAGCTGATCAGCGTAGACCCGCGGTATACGCGAACTTCCAGCAAGGCCGACGTCTATGCCCCCTTGCGCAGCGGAACGGATATCGCGTTCCTCGGCGGAATGCTGAACTACATTCTTCAGAACGAGCTTATCCACGAGGAGTACGTAAGAGAATACACCAACGCGGTTTGCCTGATCCACCCCGATTACGATTTCAACGCGGAGACGGGGTTGTTCACCGGCTACGATGAGGCGGGGCGCAAATACGACAAAACGACCTTCGCCTATCAGGTTGACGAGGCCGGGGTGGCCCTTAAAGACAAGACCTTGCAGGATCCGCGGTGCGTCTATCAGCTTCTCAAGCAGCATTACTCCCGCTACGACCTGGACACCGTCTCAAGCATCACCGGGACGCCGGTGGACAAGCTCCAGGAGGTCTACGAGACGTTCGTCGGAAAGCCCGGCGTGGCTGATCAGGGATCGTATCAGCCCGACCGGTCCGGCACGATCATGTACGCCATGGGCTGGACGCAACACACCGTCGGCACCCAGAACATTCGCGCGATGGCCATGATCCAGCTTTTGCTGGGTAACGTCGGCATGGCGGGCGGCGGCATCAACGCTCTGCGGGGCGAATCCAACGTCCAAGGGTCCACGGACCACGCGTTGCTCTATCACATTCTGCCCGGTTATCTGACAGCGCCGCAAGCCTCCCAGACCACCCTGGCCGAGTACGTCGCCAAATGGACGCCAATGTCGGTCGAGCCGCGCAGCGCCAACTGGTGGGGCAACTACTCCAAATACATTACCAGTTATCTGAAGTCCATGTACGGTGAAGCGGCGACCGCGGAAAATGACTTCGGATACGCCTGGCTGCCCAAGCGCGAAGACAGTGGGAACTATGCGTGGCAGTTGCTGTTCGACGCGATGTACCGCAGCGAGATCAAGGGCTTCTTCGCCTGGGGGCAGAATCCGGCCACCAGCAGCGGCAACATCTCCAAGGTGCGCCAGGCCATGACCAACCTGGACTGGATGGTCGCGGTGAACGTGTATCCGACGGAGACGGCGGAGTTTTGGCGGGGGCCCGGTACCGACCCCACGACCATCGCCACGGAGGTTTTTCAGTTGCCGTGTGCGGCCTCGGTGGAGAAGGAGGGAAGTATCACCAATTCCGGGCGGTGGGCGCAGTGGCGTTACCCGGCGATCGATCCACCGGGCGCCGCCATGCCCGACGCCGAGATCATGAATGAGATATTCCTGGCCGTCAAAGCTCTCTATGAAGCCGAGAGCGGCGTGTTTCCCGACCCGATCGTGAATCTCAAATGGGATTACTTTGGCGGATTGGATGTGCCCGCACGACTGATCGCCAAGGAAGTCAACGGCTACTACCTGGAGGACCTGACCGAGACCAACCCGGACGGGACGACAACCGACCGCTTGGCGGGCGATCTGATACCCAACTTCACCAAGCTGCGCAACGACGGAAAAACGTCGTCGGGCTGCTGGATCTTCAGCGGGTCGTATAACGGTCCCGATTTCGACACGGGCAATCTGATGGCCCGCCGGACGCGCGAGACCGGCGGAATCGGGATGCATCCGCAGTGGGCGTGGTCCTGGCCGCTGAATCGCCGGATCATTTACAACCGCGCGAGCGTCAATCTTAAGGGCGAGCCGTACGACCCCGGCCGCCCGGTAATCCGTTGGGACGCGACGCAGGCTAAGTGGATCGGCGACGTGGTCGACGGCAATTATCCGCCGCTGCAAAACGCGGACGGCACGGACAATGAGAATGGGCGCCTACCCTATATCATGGAGCCCGAGGGCGTGGGGCGCGTCTTCGACATCGGCAAGATGGCCGAGGGACCCTTCCCCGAGCACTATGAGCCGGCGGAGTCGCCGCTGGCGGAGCATCCATTCGGGGCGTCTCACGTGCGGATGAACCCGGTGGCGTACATTCCGCCCGCGGAGGAGCTGAGCCCGTTGGCGGCTCCCGGAGGCGCCCAATACCCGATCGTCTGCACGACGTATCGGGTGGTGGAGCATTGGCAGACGGGCGTGATGAGTCGATGGTCGCCGTGGTTGTACGAGCTTCAGCCGGACATGTTCGTCGAGATGTCCGAAGAGCTGGCGGCGGAGAAGGGGATCCAACAGGGAGAGCAGGTGCGGGTGGTGAGCGCCCGCAGTTCGGTTCGCGCGGTGGCGATCGTAACCAAGCGCTTCAAGCCCTTCGCGATCCAGGGGCGGTCCATCCATCACGTGGGCGTTCCGTGGTGCTTCGGGTGGTTGGCTCCGACGCGGGACCTAGGCCGGATGGGAGGCGGGAACCGGCTGACCCCCAACATCGGCGATCCCAACACCCATATTCCCGAGAGCAAGGCCTTCATGGTCGACGTGGTAAAGGAGGCGTAAACCATGGCCAACGGAAAATCGTTTCTGATCGACACGACCAAGTGCTTTGCCTGCCGCGCCTGTCAGGTGGCCTGCAAACAGTGGCATGAGCTGCCTGCGGAAGCAGTGGTGCCCGCCAACCGCGGCACTTATGAGAACCCGCCAAACTTGTCCTATTCGCAGTGGGTTAAGGTCCAGTTTAAGGAGACCGAGAGGCCCGACGGCAGTATGGCTTGGAATTTCGTGCGTAATTCTTGCCGCCACTGTATCGACGCTCCGTGCCGGCAAGCCGCCGAAAACAAGGACTCGATAGTCATTGACGCGGAAACGGGGGCCGTGCTCTTCCAGGAAAGCACCAAGGACGAATCCTACGCGAAGATCCGCTTGGGCTGTCCTTTTGACATTCCGCGTCAAGGGCCTGATGGCCAGTTGTTCAAATGTGTCATGTGCGTTGATCGCGTTCGCGACGGTCTGATGCCCGCCTGTGCGAAAGCGTGCCCCGGCGGAGGCATTACCTTTGGCGACCGTGACGAGATACTGCAAATCGCCGATGAACGCGTACAGGCATTGCGCGCGGAGCACCCCGACGCCCAGATCTTGGACCGACGGGATGTTCGCCTGTTGATACTGGTGGCTGATCCGGCGGAGATGTACTCCCTGAGCACGCGCAGTTGAGGTAGGCGATGATTCAACGCGATTTCTCCAGCGGGCAGACGCAATCGGAACTGACCGCCCTGACCCGACGGGCCAAGGCCATACTCAAAGCCCGGCCGGCATACAAAGAGATGGTCGATTTCTATTTAACCGTCTTTCGGCGGCAGATCGAGTGGCGGGACCACCTGGGGCTACACCCGGAATCTCTGGACGGCGAACAGGTGCGGGCATGCCTTCGGGCGGGTACGCCGCTCGCCAAGCGGTACGCCCCCGGACTTGAGCCCGAGTCGCTGTTCAACCTCTGGAATGAAATGAAGGCGATATTCCGCCGCGGTAACGATGTACTTCGGCTGGCTGTCGACCGGATCGACGATGCCGAAGAAAATGGAGGCTTTTCGCCGGCCGTATGGCTGGCGGAGCTGCGCCCCGGGCGCCGGGACTTGGTGTCCGATGTCGCCGCCCGGATCGGAGTCGCAGAGCCGGTGCTCGCTACCTTGGCCGGCGCGGCCACATTTCCGCACTGGAACCTCGCCGCTCAATGCTGGCTGCGGCAGGACGGCCTGGACAATTGGCGACGCCCGCGCTGTCCGCTCTGCGGGGGCCAACCCTGCGCGGCGGAAACACGCGTTGATCGCTGTCCCCAGACCGACATCTCGCCGGCTGTTCGGCGCTTCCTGCATTGCGCTTTTTGTGGAGCCCGCTGGCCCGTCTCCGCCATCACGTGCCTCTCCTGCGGCTCAACAAAGGCCGGCGATGCCAAATACCTGTTTACCCCGGACGAACCCGACCTGCGCATTGATTTCTGCAAGGGCTGCCGCCACTACGTCAAAGTCATCGACGGCGACAGGGTCTCCGGAACCATACACGTCGGGTTGGAGCTGCTCACGTCGGCCCACCTCGACACGATTGCCCAAGAAGAGAAGCTGCTGCCACTCAATACAATGTGAACGCAGCCTTGTATTGAATGCATGCAATAAAGGGATGGGTTTATGCAAAAGACACTAGATAGACACAAGACAAAGCGCATGTTTCCGGTTCTCTGCACGCTTTCCGTTGGCATCTTCCTCCTTGCTGTCGGTTGCCCCGCTCCTACTCCGCCGCAAGGATGCACTTCCGACGCCGATTGCGAAGCGGGGGAGTTCTGCGATACCCAAACAGGGGGATGCGCGACAAATGAGAACCTGTTCGCCACCACGGCACTGGACACCGACTTCGATCGTGTCCACGGCCTGCATCAGTCGGCGCCGAGCGTCACTTGTGCGAACTGTCACCACCAGGACCCGGTGGACGCTGGAATCAACGACTGCCGCTTGTGCCACGCCGACGATCCCAACGGAACCAATAGTTTCAAGGACGCGGCCCACGACATGGATGAGAGCGGCGACGGATGCCGTCAATGTCACGCCGCGGAGTTTGAGGACAACTGTAGTTTCTGCCACACGGAGCTGCAGAATCAGTAGGCCAACGTTCGTGCGGAACGTCAGGCGCCCGGAGAATCGATACCCGGCTTCAGCAACCCCTCTTTGCACAAGGCCTCGATATCCTCCGGGCTATTGACATTGGTCAATTGAAGGCGTTCGACTTGAGTCGGCCGGATCATCGTGACGTTGACCTTTGCGAGGAGGTCGTTCAGTGCGCATTGGCGGTCGGCAATGCGGCGTTGCACGAGATCAAGCAATCGTCGGTGATACAGCGTGCAGCATGCGTGATATCGCCCGTGCGGCGCGCCCTCTCGGAAGGCTACGGCATCAGCTTCGTCGGCAGTGCTCGTGACCAGCCGGGTCAAGGCTTCGCCGCCGAGCAAAGGCATGTCGCAGGACAGCAACAGCGCCCATTCTTCGCAGGCATACTGCAACAGGGAATCGAGCCCGGCCATTGGTCCAACCTCGGGCCGGCGGTCGGGCAGCACCATCAAGGACCGTAGCGATTGGGGAAGCGGCTCGAGGCGACCCAGAAGTACGACATGGGACGCGACGAGTCGTGCCGCCCGAACGACGTGTTCGAGGAAGGTGACGCCCGTCGGCAGGCGCAGAAGGGCCTTGGGTCGGCCCATACGTTTGCTAGCGCCCCCGCACAGCACTCCCGCGAGCAATTTGGAATGGGCTTGATTCATCGCCCCGCGCCAGCCGCGCTTCTAGGGAAAAACTGTCGGGTGGCCATGATCTGCGCGTTCATCATCACAGCGCTCCGCCTACCCGCACCCTAGTCACACCGTACCACAAAAGAGCGATCGTGAAAACGACCAAAAGAACAAGCGCCGTAGCGTCACACCGGCTCGTTGGAATTTCGCGCATGTACGTTCGGCGCCGATGCGAGCCGAACCCCCGACCCTCCATCGATTGAGACAGCAAGCAAGCCGCTCGCAGCGAGGAAACCAGCAGCGGCAGACATAGGTGCCGGATCAACAGCCACCATCTCCGCAATGGAGCGGCGTCGTAGGCCACGCCGCGGACCAGCTGCGCACGGTAGACATGATGTACCTCCACACGCAAGACGGCGGCCATTCGCAGGGCGGCGACCAATGCAAATCCCCAACGATACGGCAGCCCGACCTGCATGAGGGCCGAGGCCATAGAGAACGGCTCCGTCGTGATGACAAAGACGGCGCTCATTAGAATGACGGTCATCAACCGGCCCACGACCAAAAGTCCCGAATGTAACCCCGTGTCCGTGATCGGCCCGATCACCGGAACACCGGTATGCACAAACAAGGCGTGTGTAGTAAAAACGGCCAATCCCAGAAACAACCAGAGTCCCAGCCCCCGCCCGCAAAGCGGACGCGCCCCCGCCCACCATAAGAAAACAACTGCATAAACTGCACAAACGAGCGACAGCACTATTGAATCGCAAAAAACGACGACTACGGTCGTCCACACCAACCATAGTAGTTTAGTGAGGGGGTGCAGGCGGTGCAACGCGGTTTGTCTGGGTCGGTATTGCATCGTAGCACAGCGCTCGCCTAATCTGGCTCAACATTTACTATGCGGGTCACCAGCCCTTTGGCCCTCCCCGCACACTGCGAGGCGCGTCTCGGCCCACTCTGCCGGAACATAGGCGTCGTGCCCCATCTCAATAAGTCGATCGAATGCCTCCGACAATGGGGCATCAAGGGTGATCCGCCCGCCCGACAGGAAAAGAACACGATTGCAGCCCTTGGCAACGACTTGCGGATCATGTGTCACCACAAGGCAAGCGCCTCGCTTCGCCGGTACTGTTGAATCATTCCCCGCACGTGAGAAACCCTGAATCACCTCGCCGATGACTGCTAACAAAAATGCAGCGTTCTCCCAATCCTGTCCGGCAAACGGCTCATCGAGCAGGATAAGCCTCGGCTTATGCAAAACGGCTGAAATCATGTTGAGTCGCCGTTTTTGTCCCCAGCTCAGGCGATACGGATGATCCTGTCTGCGAGCGCCGAGCCCCGCTTGATCAAGCAGGTGATCAGCCGCACATTCCACCGCCCCGTCTGCCATTCCCACATTGTTGGCCGTAAATAGCGCCTCTCGTCGGACTGTGTCCGCGACTAGTTGATGATCCGCGTTTTGAAAGACGAAGCCGACCGACGCCGCCCGACAAGAGACATGCGATGTTGAAACAACACTGTCACCGATATCAACGGTGCCGGTGGCCGGTTTCACCAGCCCCGCCAAACACTGCAGTAGCGTTGACTTACCTCCCCCATTAGGTCCGAGGACCGCAATCACATCTCCCGCGTCGACCTCCAGACATACGTCCTTCAAGATGCGGCCACTGTCCGCTTCGACCGCCACGTGACTGACCTCCGCAACGCGATCGCGTTCTTTGTGGCCAACAGTGGGGATGTGGCACCTTAACGGAGAATCTTTGTAGCGAGCCACCGCCTTAGCCACCGATCCGCCGATGTCGTCTCCGCGGGCATCAATGGTCACGCAACCCTGATCCAGACAAATTACTCGCGGTCCAAGCGGCAGCAAGTGCGTAAGTTTGTGTTCAATCACGATCACCGTAAGGCCGGTTTGACCACTTATACGGCAAAGCGCCCGAAAGAGATCGCGCGACGCCTGCGGATCGAGACTGGCCGATGGCTCGTCCAGCACCAGCGCACCCGGCTTGCCGGCCAGCATTGACGCGACGGCGACACGCTGTTTCTCGCCGCCCGACAGAGTGAACAGACTTCGCCCTTGAAGGTGGGAGATGTTCAGCAGATTTATGACTTTGGTGGCGGCACGCAGCACCTCGCCCTTCTTAAGGCATCGGTTCTCCAGTCCGAAGACGATCTCATCGTCAACCGTTGACGTGGCGAATTGGGCGTCTGGGTTTTGCTGCACCAAGCCGATGTTTTCAGCCACCAGGGGCAATGGCGTGCTGCCCACATCCCGACCGGCCACCCTAACGGTCCCTTCGAACTCTCCCGGTTGCCGCCCGATCAACAGGCCGCACATCGCCAGCGCCAGAGTGCTCTTGCCGGAGCCGCTGACGCCGGTGATGACCACGAACTCACCCTTTTCGATGCTCAGTGAGACGTTTCGAAGAGCCCAGTCCGCTCCATGCTCATAGCGCCATCCGAAACGATCAAAACGAATCATGGCGTCGTCATCGTACCTGCCGAAACCGTCGGCGCATCGCGAGTATGCGCAAGATGAGAATCACTTTTGGACTTCGCAAGGAAGGCAATAGTGCCAATCAGAGCCAAGGTCAGCGCTACAATGCCCAGCGCCTTCCCGCCTCGGCATGCGCCCTTGGGTGGAGCAGCGCCGCATTGGGCGCCTACCGCTCCGGCTAGTTGCAGTGATCGAAGCAACGACCAGCCCAATAACCCCGCCAGAACGACACCGCTGAGAAAGGCCACAAACGCCAGAAACGCCAATCCGGCGCCCAGGGCCCCATGTACGGGCACGGAGGCAAGAACCTTGAACACCAGTATGTTCGTGGATGCTCCCGCGCCCCCCGCTACCACATAGGTCACCAGGCAATGACGACGAGCCAAAAGAAGCCACGCCAGGTCCACGGCCAAACCGGCGAACCCGCTATAGGCAAAAACCAACAGGCCGTGCGGATTCCCGGTGAAAAGCTCAACAGCACCTTTCAACAGGCCCGTCGCCGTCGCGGACCCCGGTTTGCGAATCAGGCCTACGGCCAGCACCAACCACAAGACATGAATGCCGGCCATAAACTGCAAACCGAATGGCAGACCTACGACCGTGTGGACCACCGCCCGCACAATGCTCAGTGCGCTGCTCGTGACTCCACCAAGCGCCGCCAACATGGCCGCGGTCAACAGCTCCTGCAAGGTAAAATAATGCCGATTGACGTAGTTCATGGATGCGAATGTCAATCTGATGCCTGTTCCACGGTGATCGTGCAAACGTTCACGATCCAATAGTCACCGGTCAGGCGCGGGGGAACCAGCCGAACGATGTAGTCCTCTTCGATTTCCGCTAACGCCCGACCCTCGCCGTCTTCCAACGCAATGATCGCCGATTCCAGCAGATCAAGCGTCGTTCGCCTGGTAAACCTATCCTCCCCGCGGAGTTCGACGTTCATAGGCCCGGGCCTGAGACCGGCGGATTTCAAAACCGCCTCAAGCAGCACTCCGCGCCAACTGCTGAGTTCGTCAGGCCCATGGCTCTTCTGCATCAACACGTTGTCCAGCCGCACGAGTTTCATACGCCGTAGTTCGTTCAAATCCACCACTGACGGCTGAGCCAATCCGGAGCCGGTCAGTTCCAGCGTGTAGCCCATCGGTGGGTTCTCCTTCGCTGCGCCGGGTGTCGGCGTCTGCGTGGCCGTCGGCTCGTAACTCGGCTCAACGCAACTCACGACCGCCGCCATGGCGAACAAGGCCGTCTTGGGCCACAACATACGCCGGATGTTCATGGTTGCACCTTCCATTACTCCGTCATCCGCCGCTCAATGTAAGCTGAAAACCTGAATAGTCCTTAACATCAATATCGCCATCACAGTCGAAATCCATCATCAGACAATACTGGTGCGGCCAATCCAGGCCCAATCTTGTCCAGGCGGGGGGATCACATACGCCCGGGCCCCCGCCGCAGCCGGGCCCCGTGCCGCATGAATGCAGTCGAGGCAGATCGAGCAAATCCGCAGCCCCGTCACTATCGCCGTCCCCGCAGATGGCAAGATCGATTGTCCCCAGTGTGATCAACTGGTAATAGTCCCAGCCGTCCGACGGCACCGCGTACTGTTCCAAAACACCGCCCACCGCACAGAAATGTCGTGCCACGGTGACGAAGGGATGGTAGCCCAAGACCCCCGCGTCCGCATTCATGTAATCCGCCGCCCAGCAACTGGCCTGGTCGGCGCTTCGAAGGTTGTAGTTGTCCACCGCCTTGCCCAGGTCCCATTCGGTGACCGTCACGTCGGTCACATAGAGCCGCATGGACTCGTACCGCTCCGCGCTGTGGTCTTCGACATACCAGTCATCTCCGGCGCGCCCCACGGGAGCTGCTATGTCATCTACGGAAACGCGCTTCGGCGGCGGTATGGAGTTGTTTCGACTGACGATGGTGAAACTCGGCGAATTCGGCTTCTGCCATTGAAGGAACGTGGTCCCGCGAAACTCCTCCACGAGCACGTTCGTCAGTGCCACCCAGTCACCAATGCTTACATGCTCGTAAAGTCTCTTCGTGGGGTCCGGATCAAAGGCCGCCCAGTCCTTCACTTGTATTCCGCCCCAACCGTCGGGAAACGCCGGGTCCTGTAGTATCAACCTGGGTCGAGACCCGGCGAATTTCGCTACGCAAATGCCCCCGGTGAAGTCTACAAGTTGGTAATCAAGACGGCTGGCGTCACCGTCAATAGTATTGGACTGAATCTCGAAAATCGTCAGCGGTTGGGCCGACGCTTTGGTCTTCGGCCCGACAGGGGGCATCACAACTAGTGCAGCTCCCCAGATTGTCCCAACAATACGAAACATGTCAGCATACCACGGCCGGAGAACTGCCCGCATTCCGCGCGCCTGCGGCCGCGATCGTTCGATTGCCGACACGCCCTCGTCGGCTGGTCAACATCAAAGCCGCGCCCGCCACGAGCAGCCAGACGGTCGCCGGCTCCGGGACGATGTCCGCCGAAAACCGCGTGTTTATCTGGTAGTAATCCCACCCGTCCGCCGGCTTCGTATACTGTTCGATAACGCCCGTGATGCGCTGCAAAAATGCGCCCGTGATGATTCTCGGATCGTAGGGCGCTCCGGCATCAACATTCATATAGTCCGTCGCCCAGGCCACCGTACTCTGGTGAACAAGCTCGTAATTATCGCTTGCCTTTCCCAGATTTCTCTGCCCGACCCAGACGCCTTCGAGACTAATCACCATACTTTCGTAGGGCTCCGTGGCTGCACGGTCGGCAGGGTTAGAGACGTCAGCGGCCGTTAGAATGGGAGGCGGCGGTATCGGGTTTCCGGTATCCAAGATGGTGAAAGATACGTCCGGGGCGAGTGTACGTCGGTATTGCAGAAAGGTCGTTCCCAGAAACTCGTCGACGTAGATGTTGTCCAGGCGAACCCGGTCGCCGACGTTGACGGAATTGGACAATTCCCCCCCCTCGCCGTCCTTCACCACGATCGCCCCCCACGTTGCCTCGTTCGGATCCTGGAGATACACGCGGTCATTGAAACCGTGCCAGACGTGCGTCACGATCCCGGCGACCACATTGTGGATCCCGCCCCTGAACGCGGACGCGTCGTTCGTGGCCGGGTTCGGCACGAATTGAACCTCCCGGATAGTGAGGTCCGCGGCAAGGGCTGACCCCGCCGCGGCGATCCAACCGATCTCCATCAAGATTGAAGGCAACGTACGTCTTATCATTTGCTTCCCTCCAACAAGAGCATGCTCAATGACAGTCCGACATATAAACAGCGATTGATATAATCTCTGCGCCTTATCCCGCTCCCTCAGGTACAGCCGGGGGATATGGGAACCACTCAGCCGAGCCGCGTGGAGGGACCTCTAACTCTGCATCCCACTGCGGCTTCCACACGCTTCTCCGCCAAATCACGTGTCCGTCGCTGTGGAGGATATTCCCGCCCAGCCCCTGCCGACCGCGGCGATGCCTGACGGCGAAGGACTTGGGGTAGGACCCGCAATGCTTGCCCGCACTGCGGTAGATCTTATGGCCGTCGAATCCGGCCCGCGGATCAAGCAACTGATCGAACAACAGGATGACGCGCGGCGGGCACACGATTCGCGTCGTCTTGAGGAACGAGGGCATGGGATAGTCGACACCGCCGGGCGGCGCCCAGGCATTGAAATCCAACTCCAGACAGGAGTTCATTGCGTAACTGAAGTATCCGTCCCGGAAAGGGCGGTACGCGTACATCCCCGCGGCTTGCGACGGGCGACCACTGGGGCATTGGTAGAACGTCGTGGGGTCGGGGTGAGCGTCCGACGAGTATTCCCGCCAAGGCGGGTGATGAATTAGAGGTGGAATAACATCGACCCAACCGTGCCAGTCGGCCACATCTTCTTTCGTAATCCGCGGGTCATCGAGCTTCCGAGGGCCACGGTCCAGTCCGTCACAATGCGGATACGAATCGTCGTTCTGCGAGGCGTAGCAGTCGAAAGCCACACCCCATTGCCTCAGACGTGCGGCGCAGACCACCTGTTGGGCCTGCTGTCGGGCCGACGCCAGGGTGGGCGATAGAATCGCCACCAAGAGCCCGACGGTCGAGATGACGACCAGCACTTCGACAAGCGAGA
The DNA here is from genome assembly GCA_003598065.1 of Myxococcales bacterium. Lineage (GTDB taxonomy): Bacteria > Myxococcota_A > SURF-8 > SURF-8 > SURF-8 > SURF-8. The sequence goes on from QZKR01000174.1 coordinate 18,288, forward strand.
AGGCCTCTGCTCTCGTCAAACAGAACGCCGGTCGATGTGCTCTGCGAAGCATATCGGCACGTCCCAAAAAGGCGGGCGTCCCACGCACTGACGACTCGAAACCCCGAAGGCGTGGACTCGCTTCCCGCCATGGGCTACTTTACAGCCTGCCCAGGTGGAGTTGCAAGGCGCATGCCACCAATTCATGTATTTTTGGAATCGTTAAATTAGTGAAGGTAATCACAGGGAAACGAGGTTCAGGCAAGACGACTTGCCTCCTGGCGTACGCGGCCCGCGCGGTTCAGAAGGGTCGCAGCGTCGGTGGGGTGGCCACACCGGCCGTATTCGAAAACGGTCTACGAATCGGTTACGACTTTATCGACCTCCGGCAGGGTACTCGCCAACCGTTGGCCCGGATCGTCGATTCGCCCGATGAAACTCCGACCATCGGCCCGTACCGCTTCGTGGAAGCCGCCGTCATTGCCGGCAACCGGGCCATCATCGCCGGCGTCCGCGGCGGCTTGGACATCGTTACCATCGATGAGGTGGGCCCACTCGAATTCCGGGGCGGGGGCTGGGCTCCCGCGTTCCAGGTGGCATTGGCCGAGATGCGTCAACCCAAGGAACTCGTCATTGTCGTCCGTCCCGCCCTGGTTGCGGAGCTCAGCAAACTGCTAAATCGCACGTTAAAGCCCCCCTTTGAACTGATTGAGATCCCAGACGCCGACACTTCGGCTTCCGCTTTGGGGAGTGGTGTTGATTCGTAGCGATCGAACGACACTAATGCTCGCCTGGCGTGTTAGTTCAACTTGAGCAGATACCGCAATGCGGCGGCGGCAGCCGAACGCCGCAGGCGAGAAGCGGCTAGACCGCCACCTTGTCCAGGGACATGAGCACAAAGAGGGTGGGCAGGTAGACCAGGGAGGCCAGCATCAGTTGGCGGGCGGCGGGAACATCGCGCAGGCGGGCCAGCTCCAGGGCGAAGACCAGAAACATGATGCCTATGATTAGGGTGCCGACGTAATAGATCGCCCCCACCAGCCCGAAAAAGGTCGGCAAAAGGCTCACCGGGATCAACAGCAGGCAGCCGGCCACCACGTGTCGCGCCACACGCAGACCGTCCGGAACTGCGACGGTCATGACGCGATAGCCGGCCGCGGCGTAGTCACCACGGTAAACCCAGGCGATGGCCAGAAAGTGCGGCACCTGCCAGACGAAAACGATGGTGAAAAGCAGCAAGGCCCCGCGGTCGACCGCGCCGCTGGCCGCGGACC
>QZKR01000175.1 GCA_003598065.1 Myxococcales bacterium
TTCCCTGCCCACCCCGCCACGGCTCCCGCCGGTTGCCGCCGACCATTGGTCTTTACCTCATTAAGTGAATGGTATTAGTCGTGAGACTATGGCACCCGCTACAGACAACACTTGCCCCTACAGCATCCTATCAGCCGGTGAAAGTTCCTCGGCGGGCAGGATGCCCTTGCTGACATAGATCGGGGCGACGGCCTCCCGGAGCCTGGGGTAAAGATGTCTGAACCAGGCGGCCCCCAGCAGGCAGGCCGCGCCGCACACCAAGAGCGCATAAGGCGCGCCGAACCAGTCGGCCAGACTGCCGGCCAAGAGCGACCCGAAGGGCGCCATGCCCATGAAGGCCATGGCGAAGAAGCTCATCACCCGTCCCCGCATCTCGTCCGAAACCAGCGTCTGCAAGAGCGTGTTGCTGCCGGCCATCTGCGTCATCATCGCGAAGCCGACCACCATCAACAGCGGCAGCGACAACCAGAAGACGGTGGAGAAGGAAAACAGAATCAGACCGGCCCCGAACAACGCGGCGGAGAGGATGAGGCCGCGCACCAGCCCCACTACGCTCGGGCGCGAGGCCAGGTAGACCGCGCCGAGCAGGGCCCCTGCCCCGCTCGCGCCGGTGAGGAAGCCCAGCGTGTGCGCGCCGCCGTGCAGAATGTCCTTGGCCACCACCGGCATCAGGACCATGTAGGGCATGCCCATCAGGCTGACGAGGGCCATCAAGAGCAGGATCGAGCGGATCGGCAGCGAGCCGAAGGCATAGGAAAAGCCGTCCTTGAGTTCCTTCCCGAACGTGGCGACCTGCGCCCGCGCGGCGTGCGGCGGCAGCGACATCGCCAACAGCGAGGCGATCACCGCTATGTAGCTCAGGCCGTTGACCAGAAAACAGACCCCCTCCCCCGCCACCGCGATCAGGATGCCCGCCACGGACGGACCGATCAGCCGCGCGCCGTTGACCATGAAGGAGTTGAGGGCGATGGCGTTACCGAGGTCCTCGCGCTTGTCCACCATCTCGATCATGAAGGACTGGCGGATGGGGATGTCGAAACCGTTGATCACGCCCAAGAGGGCGCTAAGCGCCAGCACCTGCCAGACATCGATATGGTTCGTCAGGGTCAGCGTAGCAAGAATCAGCGCCTGGAGCATCGACATAATCTGCGTGACGACGATAGCCCGGTGGCGGTCGAGCCGGTCGGCCAGCACCCCAGCGTAAGGGGAGATGACGAAAGTCGGGATCTGGCTGAAGAAGCCCACCATGCCCAGCAGGAAGGCCGAACCGCTCAGGCGGTACACCAGCCAGCTCACGGCGATCCGCTGCATCCAGGTGCCGACGAGCGAGATGCTCTGTCCGGCGAAGAACAGCCGGAAGTTCCGCGAGTGCAAGGCCCGCGTGGCAAGTGCAAAGCGGGAGAACAATCCCTGATATGCTTCGCCGTTCGCCATCGCCGTTTCGTTTTGCCCGTTCCCGCCTCAGACGTTTCGCCGCCAAGGCAGGGATTGTAAGGCCGATCGCGCCGCGATGCAACCGGCGCGAGGCGTGGCCCGAAGGTAACTAACCAACATTCCACCTCTCTTCGCCGCCATGGACATTGAATAGAATAAGACGGAATACGTGCTTGCCCGGCATCGCTCTTTCATTTTGGGGAAAGATTTCTCGCCATGGTCGTACCTCGCCGCAGACTGGCCACAGGGAACTGCAATTCCCCCTTGGAAGTAGGAATTTGCTTGACAAAAAAGGAAGGAATTATAGATAATGGATCTAACATTAATTTTAGAAATAAAAGGAAGAGAAGACGGCTGTGGATTGACCATTCGGCCACCACCAACCAGATCTTCACCGGGTAACCCAAAGGGGGCCACATGGCGCATGATTGCTTGAAATCAGGTCCTCGATCGACGCAGCTAGACAAGTGGTTCCTCGTCGCGAATTGTCTGCTCCTGGCCTGCCTCGCGTTTGTGGCTGGCGGGGGCTGCAGGGAAACGGATGCTTCTTCCATCTACTTCGATTCGGAAAGCCTTTATCACTGCGACGATGTGACGGACCTTTTCCCCGTCGCTCCGCTGCTCGAACAGCCGGACCATCCCTGTTACGAATGGGTCAGCAGCACTTACGGCCGCGCGGTCAAATGGAACCATTCCGGCTCCGCGTCGGTATGGACGCGGGACACGGAGCGCGGTACGGCCATCGTCGCCTCGGCGGTACATGTCGTGAAAGATCTCGACAAGTACGATGCCGAGTCGGAAGCCGGGCTTTTCAACCCCGAAACCGAAACGGGGTCGCTGTCTGTCCGCTTGCCCGAGCCCGACGGCCGGAGCACAACCGATCTGGTTTCGGTGTCGTTTCCGCTGTTTCTGCCGCCGATCCCGCCCGAGCGGATGCGCGGAAACCCCATGCATCTGCTGCCGCCGACCTATGACTTCGCTCTGTTCGCCATGGATGGACAGCTGGCTCCCAAAGGCGGCGTGACGGGTTTTCTGGCGGGGGAGCCGAAATCGATACAGCCTACCAGTCCGCGCCTGAACGACCCTGCCGAGCTTACTACCATGCCGCCTACCTGGGCCGATGTCGCCCCCGGCGACCTCGTCCTGACGATCGGCTATCCGAAAACGGCTTTCAGGGAAGGCGAACTCGCGGCCTCCGTCGGGCGAGTGCTGTCGGATGAGGAAATCGCCATAGCGCTCAAGGGGTGCGCGGACGCCGGCGACGAGGAAGGCATGATTCCTTACGACCCGAAGGCCGAGTTCATCCTTGAGGGCTACAGCGCCCTCGGCATGAGCGGAGGCGGCGTTTACGACCGCGCCGGCAGGCAGGCGGGGATTCTCGTGCGCATGTCGATCAAGGAAGGCGCTCCACCCATCATTCGGGTCGTCCGAATGCGCCGCGTCATCCGGAGCTTGAAAGCCGTTTACAATTCCCTGTCCCCCGAAGAACAAAAAGTCGTCAAGCCCTACCTGGAAAAGAGCATCATCGACGGGGCGACTTAGAGCTATCCCGGCAGACTGCCCGGGCCGTCGCCCCCGCGCTACTTTTGTCCCCACTTCGCCGGGTCGCCGACAATTTCGCAATCGACGAACGCCGCCCCCGCCGGATTCCTGAACGGCGACCAGCAGTATTCCAGGATAAAGGCGATTTCCTCGATGCGCGTCGCGTCGGGCGTGTGCGCCGGATGGAAACCGCTGCGGAAATCATACACGCCGTCCGGCACGGAAGGGTCCCACAGATCCCAGTTGGGAAAGTCCTCGAACGACGCGACGGCCTGGCCGACGAACTGGTGGATTTCCCGCGCCTCCTCGCTGGTCAGCGGCATGCCCAAGGACGCCCCCTGGAGCAGTTCCAGGGAGATGTCGCGCCGCCAGCTTTCGTTCCGCCGGCCCGGCTCCTCGGTGTTCGGGTCCTGGTAGCGCTCCAGGCGGACGATGTAGCCTTCCAACAATTGCTTCGCCGTCTCGTAGTATCCCGTGACCAGGGCCAGCTGCACCGCCGACAGATGAAAATAATCGATGATCGAATAATTGTAGTAGTTCAGCCCGCCGGCCACGGGGTCGTAGCCGCTGCCCTGGCCGTCGCCGCACTCGACGCCCTTCGGCTCGCCGTAGGCCAGGAGCGCCGTGGCCAGGCGCGGGTCGCACTCGGCGTCGGGGAAGAGGCTGACGTACTCAACGAAGCTAGCCAGATCCTCCTCCGGGATAAACGGCTCCCCGTTCGCGTCCTTGGAGCGGATGTAGTAGCCGGAATCGACGACGTCTTTGGCGAAGCCTCTCATGAACTCCCACGCCTCCGTCACGGCTTCCCGGACGGCCTCGTCCTCGGCGTACTCGATGACGTAGGGGAACCAGGCCGCCGCGCGGTACATGAAGGGCAGATCGTCCTTCGAGCGCATCGTCGTGACGTAGATGTCGCCCCAATAGGGGTTGTTCGGGTAATGCACGCGGTGGGCGTTCCAGCCCTCGTAAGTCGAGTACCAGTCGGAGTAATCCACCGCCTTCTTCTTGCCGCTGGGCAGGGTGAAGCTGTGGTTGTGGGCGACGAAATTGCGCGACATGATGTAGAGCAGCGGGTCGTTTTCGTCGTAGACGAAGCCCTTCATCACGGCGGTGAACGACTTGGCGAACTGCTCGACCACCCGGCCCATCGCCGGATCGCCGGTGAGCAAATAACCGCCGATGGCCTGGGTCAGCACCAGCGAGGTCGGCTCGGCGTTGTTGTGGCTGCCGCCGTAGGCGCTGTTGTTGTGGAAGGTCACGGTGTCGCCCTGCTTCACGGCGTCCACGTCGTGCCACCAGATGAGATAATCGGGATAGCCCGTGCTGGCGTCCATGCCGTGGCAGGTTTCGTAAACCCAGGTGAAGTAATCCACCCGCTTCCAGAAACCCGTCAACCGGGCGGTGAAGTCGGCGATCTCGCTCTCGCTCAACGGCTCCCCCTTGTCCTCGCGGGTCAGCTCGAAAGGCAGGGCGAGCGGAAGCTCCTGCGGCGGCTCTTCGCCGTCGGCCTCTTGATCGTCGGCGTCGCCGTCGGACACGCCTGCGTCGCCGTCCGTCCGGAGGAAATCGTCGCCGCTGCACGCCGTGGCGAGAAACGAAAGAACCGCCGGCAGCAGGACAAGCCCGAGGGCCATCAGTAAAGAAAAGCTGCGTCTCGACATGAATCGCCTCCGAAGGAGTGGGACTGAACGGCCGAATTCTCGATGGAACATCGTGCGGCAAAGATAGCCCAGCATGGCGGGAATGAGAAGATTTTTAAGCGATGGGCGACAAGTTATCCCTCTTGCGCCCGCGCCACGCCCGTTGAATATTACGTCTTCACCTTCATTATTCGCTTGCTTTCCGCTTCGTCTGCATGTAAAGTTCGTTTCGGTTCTTGGTGACGAAATTCGAATACGGGTCATGTTCTCTTGGACACATCAGCAGTAATCCCCCTCAAGACGACATCCACCGAATTCCCTGTTCATCACCATTACAGGAATGGTCCTGGAACCAAGTAGCTTGTGTCGAAAGGATAAGGATACGGATTATGCAGAACAAACTCTATGTCGGCGGCCTCTCTTGGAACACGAACAATGCCAGTTTGGAGCAGGCTTTCTCCTCCTTCGGGCAGATCACTGAGGCCAATGTCATCGCGGACCGCGAAACGGGCCGCAGCCGTGGTTTCGGCTTCGTCACCTTCGCCAACGAGGAAGACGCCAAGAAGGCGCTCTCTCTCAACGGCACCCAGTTGGACGGCCGCGAAATCAAGGTCAACTTCGCCGAGGACAAACCGCGTCGCGATGATCGCGGCGGCGGCGGCGGCGGAAGACGCTGGTAACACCAGACCGGAAAGCCGCAAAGAGCAGGGTTCGCCCTGCTTTTTGCATTTTATGCCCCTGCCCGCCCGCCTTTACAATCGCCATCCGTTCGCTATGTTGAGCGCCGGGGATTTCGAAAAACTTGCAGGATGACTTCAACGATTCGGGAGAAGGCGATGAGAGTCTTCAGTGTTTGGATAATCTGCCTGCTTGCCGCCGGCGGCTGCGCCTCCAGGACCGCCGCGCCGCCCGTCGAGGCGGCCCGAGCCGACGCGGCGACGCAGGAAGAGGTTCGCTTCGACGAGCTTTGGGACTACGACGATCCGGCCAAAACCGAGACCGTCTTTAACGCCCTGCTGCCCGATTTCCCGGCCGATAAGCTTCCCCTCGAACACGCCGAACTCTTGACCCAGATCGCCCGGACGCAGAGCCTGCAACAGAAGTTCAAGGAAGCGCACGCCTTGCTGGACGAAGCGGAGACGCTGATCGGCGGCAAGGACTCGGTCGCCCTCGTCCGCTTGTGGCTGGAGCGCGGACGCACCCATAATTCGGCGGGAGAAAAGGACGCGGCCCGGCTTTTCTTCCTGAAGGCCTACCGCCTCGCCCTGGCGCTCGACGTCCGTTTTCACGCCATCGACGCGGCCCACATGATGGCGATCGTCGAAACTCCCGACCTGGCGCTGGAATGGAACCTCGTCGCGCTGCACATGGCCGAGTCGAGCGCGTCGCCGCCCTCCCGGCGCTGGCAAGGCAGCCTGCTGAACAACCTGGGCTGGACCTATTTCGACAAGCAGCAGTACGCTGACGCGCTGGCCTTGTTCGAGAAGGCGCTGGTCTTTCGCGAAGAGCAGGGCAAGCCGGAGCCCGTCCGCGTCGCGAGGTGGAGCGTGGCCAGGACGCTCAGGGCGCTCGGCCGGGTTCCGGAGGCGCTCGCCATGCAAAAGCAGTTGGCGGAGGAACTGGAACGCCTGCACGAGACCGACGGCTTCGTGTTCGAGGAGTTGGCGGAATGCCACGCCGCCCTGGGCGATGCGAAGCAGGCGCGGGATTACGCGGCGCGGGCGTATGGGGAGCTTGGCAAGCTCGCGTGGTTCGTCCAGGCGGAGCCGGAGCGGCTGGAGCGGCTGAAGGCGCTGATGGGCGAACCGCAAAACTCCAAACACGAATAAGGGCGGCGGCCGTTATCGCTCGCCGGTCTCCTGAACGCTCTCTAGGAGCGCGGGGTCGTCGGGGGGAAACGAAGGTGAGGGAGGTTACTCTACTCGTTTCCGGTAACGAACCACCCACTGCCCGCCATCTTCACCGGCGAGAACCTGCGTCCCGTCGTCCTCGAACAGGGTCAGCCACTCGCCTGCATACATTCCGCAATCCGCGAGAAAGGAAAACGGAGAGGCCCCGCTTTCGCTCATCGGCGGCGGCGTGGCGGCGTCCGGGCAGTGGTTGCTTTCGCACGCGAGACTGCCCGACCCGGCATTCTGTCCCTCGCAGGTTACTGTCAGCGGAACTGCCCAACCGACCATGCACTCCTGTTGCGCCTGGGCATCAAGAAGCGAAGGAAAGGTATAGTCACCGCTCGATGGACAGGCAACAAGAATCGAGCCCCCGTCGTCATCATCCCAGGTTGCGCGCGCAAACGCGAAAAGTCGCTCCAAGACCTGCCCGTCCTCACTGGACGCCAGCGAGGGGATGGGACAGGGTGAAACGCCGGCGCCCGGTTTCAGTCGTAGCCGTTTCTGGCAGGCCCCGCCGACGACTTCGAAGTTGGCATCCTCCGCATTCCCGTCGCCATCTGACGCTTCCGGGCTATCCGTGTCGCCGGTTTCTCCGTCCGACTCGGAATCCCCGTCGCCGTCGGTGCGTGTCGAATCATTCCCGCAGCCGACAATAACCATGACAGACAAGAGGAGAACAATGCCCAAAAGCTTGCCAATCATCTTGCTTGACATTTGATTTACTCCTACTGTTTAAGCACAATTGGTAGCCGTTCGGAAAAAGACACTAAACCCACCTCATCGTCATCAAAAATTTGGTACACACGGCACAGCGGTGCCAGGGAGATTGCCTTTTCGGAAACAGGAGGCTCGTAATAACCACAACGAATTGACATGGAATGAAGAATCCCATGCACCGCCCGATCATCGACAGTCCTATTGACATGACCCCATAATGATTCAACGCTATCTATTTCTACATAAGCAACAGAAACTACGTCCTTTCGCCAGTTCATTCGAATTCCATGCACCTTTCGACATCTATCGATGAAAATCGTTGCATAGGCTGAGTCACCGAAAAATGGCAAGCCGTCTACGCTTCTTCTAAAATTGTATGCAACTAGCTCGTTTTGAGGTACATCGTATGCACCGGTCAAACTGGCAGCTCCGTCCTTCTTTAGGTAGGTGACAGTATCCAACTGATACTCCCAATTCTCAGCCAAAAACATCTGGAGGCTTTCAATAGCTTGGTTGGCTATCGCTTGGGCTGATGCATCAGCCTTGATATTGGCATCAACGCATTCCTCCCCTCCCAAAGAATATTTGAAGTACCAGAACCCACCTGAAGCAGGAAAAAAAGTTAATGCTCCTTCTTTACCCTTATAAACACTATATTTTTCCGTACTATCGCCAACAGCCATATGACCGAAAGAATCAGAAATTACTTTTTCTACAGCACTAATTGCCTCATCTATTGTCCTTAAGGAACCGTAAGAAAAAACTGGCCGGGTGTCCACATCAAAGATAGTAAGATCATCCGTTGGTAAGCGATAGCTTTCTTCGGCCAATAATTGGGAGATGGAAAACGCAAATATGGAAATGACCAGAACGATAAGCACCATGATTGTTTTGGTCCTGATATTCATTGTTTTTCTCCTTTTCCTAACCATTTAATTTCTTTCGACTGACATTCGAGATTGAAGTTATTGCGCCCAGTAATTTCTGCACCAGTACCCAGGATTCGTAAGATCAGAGACAACCGTTCCTTGACCATGAAAATGGTCTGTGTCTCTTCTGGAGTCACAATCAGATGAGTCCGCCCCCGTAAAAACAATTGCTGTAGAGTTGTAGGGATCCGCATTGTACGTAGCGGTCATCCATGCACTTTTCACTGTGTACCCACCATCAAGATATTGCGCAAACAGTTCACCATCATCCCAAAAATCCTCATCAATAACATTCATCACGTAATACCCACCGGCTGCCGCATGAAGACCCCCGTTAAAGCTAGATTCGAAACGAATCCATGGACTGTCTGTACCGGTATTTCCACTCATAATGCTGCACGCATTAGCTGTAAACCATTCCAAATTCCCGTTCCCCAGAGACATGTCCTGGAGGGCGAGATAAGTGTCCTCTGCCCACATTGTTAATCTTTTTGTTGTCGATGTCCCATGAGCAATTACGTATACAAGATCCACCGCATCTGCATACGAAGATTCATTGCTCAGGAAATCTGATGCAGCAAGTTCACTTCCACTATGTCCCCATGAGGCAGTGGCGATATCGTCCATTCTTGACCGAAAATTGCTCATGTTAGTGTTCGCGTTAGTACGAGGATCACACCAGTCATTTTGATAATATACGGTGTACGTGGTCCCAAACGTCGAAGAGTACACCGAATGCACACCTCATGGCACCTCAAAAAGAAACACCAAAGTGAGCACACACGTAAATAGTTTTTTTCTCATTATTACCTCCTTTGGGCTGTTTTGGATGGCATGTTTAATTTTAATCTATAAAATTACGATGTCAAGTTTTTGGTAGTGTCCTAATTTGACCCCCTAATCGTCAAGCATGAAGTCAAAGGCCGTTTGTTTGTCGAAGATACGAGCGAACTTCCTTTTGAAGTCGTCTATATCTCTGCACGTCTTCATAATACCTATCACTCTGTAGATTTGCGCCGTTACTTTTTCTCGGCCAAACTCCTTTAGCCATTGGTGATGATTCTTTTTGAAATGCGGGTTGGGGTTTTTCTTTCGAAGCTCTTTGCCGATATCGCTATCGATCGCATCGTAGACGAAAAGCATAACGTATCGACCCCATCGCAAGGGTCGATGCTGTGCCGAATATTCAACATTTTCTAAACGGGCCAGGGTTTCCCAAAACTCTTCGGGAAACATTTTGGCCCATTCCTGTAACTCCTCAGCAATGAACGCTTGAAACTTAAGCTGTAAAGCTTGTTTTGCACGGTGCTGTTGATAGCCAGTTGCCTCATCAATAAGCGCAATGATGCCAGTTTTCGCACAGGCGCGAATTAGAATGTCGGCCTGCTGCGAAATGGCTATCTGTGTGCCATGCAATTTGCCCTCGTCGCGGGCTTTTACATACTCTGTGCATATATCAATTAAAAAGGTCGCCTCGTAACCGTGAAGAATCAAAGATGATCCCGGAACTGTAAAATGGACACTCGGGCCCGACGTTAACATATCGACAGTATTGGGATTTCTTGACAAATAGCGTTGTAAATTGCCACTTTCGCGCCCGACGGGTGAAATTGCTCTTACCATACCACGCTGTGTGATTACCCGCTTCCCGTTATCAAGTACGTGACACTCCAGTTCTCGATTGCCAATTAACAGCTTTCCGCGAAACAGGGAATATGGGTCACTCCCCCCATGTGTACCATTTTCTTTTGTAATAACAGCTGGTTTGGCCACCCGTTTTACAGCCGAGGCTTTTCCTGGCTCAGGTAATGCTGCTTTGGTCATGTTTTACCCCTTTTGATATTCAGTTGGTTCAATACAATCGGTGTTGTTCAGCGTCGCCTCAACAGGCCCCAATTGTACCTAGTCCAGTTATTTTTTCAAGCAGCTTGTTTTTGTGTTGGTTCATAGTCTAGTAACTCCTTGATATTCCAGACGTGATCCGTAATTCCTGCTTCCATCGCGGGCGTTACGCGCAGTGTACTATGAATGCGGCAAAAGTTGTAATGGGCGAAATGCAGGGCGACCGCTGCCTGTAGGTTTTCCAGTTTTTTCGAGAATGCATTTGTCAACCGCGTGAATCGTCGCATCTGCATTCGAATGGTCAAGTTCCCACGCTCCACGAATGAGGTTGAAATCTTGCGCTTGTCGGGATTGCCCGTGATGATAGACTTTAGCACCTCTTTAACCTTTGGTGGCGAATAGCGAGCGTCGCCCTCCGAGATACCCTCGTACATCTTAATTATCTGCGCGTAGCTGATATTCGCGCCGAATGCGTTCTCTACCGCACTCGGATAAGGCGCGAAAGCATCGGTCGTGAGTTGCGGAGTGTTCCGCACTCGCCCTCTTAGTTCTTCCAAGAATCGAAACGTGTTGTCGGTGTCCCGCTTGCCCACAAGATGGGCAATCACAAGCTTTGAACTCGCGTCCAGCGCGACAAATACGTATTGATCGCCGATGCGCTTGGTTGCCTTCTCCTCTTTGGTCAAGTGCCGCTGCTTCTTCTGAACGTAACACCAAATCTCGTCAACCTGTAGGCTGTGGCATTCCAGGCCGCGCATTCGTTCGTCTAGGATTCGCTCGCAATGCTCGCCTGCGGCAAGCCCTAACCTCATGATCGTATCGCGGTGTACGCCCGTCATACGCTCTATCGAACGAATCGAATTCCCCTCAACCAACATTGAAAGAATCGTCCTCTGTTTCTCAACCGGCAACTTGTTCATGACGAACCCCTTGACTTTAAGCCGCAAGGGATTCACCATTGGTTTGAGGTCCGAAGCATGGTTCATCCCATGCGGCGGATTAGGCTTGCCGGGTAGTTCCAGCTATCCGGCAGGCCGTTTTCTTGGCCGCTAAAGTATTAATATGACTGTGGAATGTTGGCGCGCGGATCGGCGGCAAGAAATACTTCTTGACACCGCAAGTATTGATTAATACAATGGTCACTAGGTTTTCCTGATGCGGGCCACTTGCTTGCCGGCTGGGGGTCCGCGTTAGGGTTACTTGGAGCGGGTGACGGGACTTGAACCCGTGGGGCAGTGGATGGAAAGCCCGGCCCCTACCATACACCCGCTTTCAAAGAACAGGCCCCTTGGATCATTCCAGGGGGCTTTACTTTTCTATCTCCTCAGCTGCCTGATACAAACCACGCCCGACCTTCACAATCGTCAAATTTTCGCGCTTCAAGAGAGTTGAAAGACTAGTTTTCGCGACAGATCGGCCAAGCTCGTCCAGCTTCTGCCGGATTTCGTCTATTTTCATTGGTCCACCATTGTTGGCCAAAATGCGATACACCACTTCGCCTATTCGTCCTTGTGATGGATTTTGAGCCCCCGACTCTTCCGATTCGTCGGCGTTTTCCAAATCACCTTCTAGCAGGTCGTTTAAAGATTCGAGCTTCTTTTTCAAACGGGCTATCTCTGCCTGATGCCGTTCTATTTCACTCCTGATCTCTAGGAATGCGGCTTCAAGGGTCATACTTCGGTTTAACATTCCTCACCTCCGTGAGGCCAAAGGTACCACAAAAAAACAGCTTGTCAACAAAATTCGACAAACGACACTCCACTGAATTTACCGCGTCGATTACGCCTAAATAAAACGCGACTACCCCCCTCCCCCAAAAAACGTCTTACGTCAGTTTAAACACGATTTAACGTCATGTTTCCATCAAAACTGCGCGGAAAACGACGATTAGTCGTACTTAACTCGACATTTCGCCACCATTTAATAGTCATAGGGTACCCGCCATAAGGGGTTGACGCACACGGCCCTTTTCTCTAATCTCACAACTGGAGTGCCCGGCATTCCTCGGTCTTTGAAAAGCTGTGGGGGCGGCCGAGTACCGCTTTCGAAAGAAAAGACCATGTATACCATAGGTATCGTTCAGGTCTTACTTAGTTTCGCTGCCCTTGTGGTGGCGATTCTTAACCTACTCAAAAACTCAAACCGCCGATAGGCGGCTTGATACCATGACGCGATGCAGTTCAGTATAGTACGGTCTGGTAAGGTAGAGTAAGGTTTAGTTCGGTACGGTTCGGTACGGTATAGTATGGTCGATTCTTAGAGTCTGAAGCCAAAGACCGAAGCCAGCCGCTTCCACGGCACCTCTCCCTGCGTGGCAATCTTTTTCAAAATAGGACACTACCAAGTTTTTTTTTCATCTGTTGCTTTGTTGGAATGCCAACGATTCCCACATTATTTATGCCGTTTCTTCCTCGCTTTTTTAGAGTTTTCCGAAAAAATCTCGACATAACAAGCGCTTGCGGAGTATAGGTCGGGCGGGCGGGTGGTCTGTCTAAACCAGAGGAAACGAGCGTGAGGGTGTGGCATGCTTGGAGCTTTGCGGGCATGTGGTGTGGGAACATGCTTGTCGCAGGCTCCAAGCCATCCCACAAAGCTTGTCGCCCATCATTCTTTTATTCCTAGCCTTCCGTTGGAGTCGGGTGCCACGGTCTTCGAGCGGAACGCTCGATGGCCGTGCTAGCGCCGAAGATAATCAAAGCTCACCACCAACCCGTTATTTTGGCTGTACCAGGCAGCGCTCGACCATTTCCAATCTAACGGATCTTTCACCAGCTCCCGACGAATCGGATTTGTATGGATGTATTCAACCGTTTTACGGAGTTCTTTTTCAGTGAACAGATTTCGGTCATACCCTCCGCCAGCCTGCCAGAAATGAAACTCCTTGTCCTGATTCCCTCTCGTGATCGTCAGTTTTTCGTACCAGATCGGATCGTGAGCGGCCAACCACTTTCTCGCCATGCGGGAAACCGGCTGTTTCACCTTTTGTAAAAATGCGGATGTACTATACGAAGACGACGTCGGGCTGACGACCAGATGAACATGCTCAGGCATCACGATGTAAGCCCGCAATTCACAGTCGAGGGCGGCGCAAGCCCCGGCCAGGGCGTCGAGAAACCAACGGATACTGCGTTCCTTTGAAAGCAGCGGCCAGCGACGATAACAGGAAAAGGTCAGAAAATGGGCGTGTCCTTCTGCATCGAAATGTTGCACCCTTTTTCTTGGTGTTGGTTCCATGGATAAAGCGTATCAAAATCGACTGCAAGAAGCACGGCCATGTTTTCTTCGAAAACAAGACCGTGGCACCCGGCTTGTCGGGGTAGGAATTACCCCGACCTACCTCCCTGTTATCGCTCGCCGGTCTCCTGGATGACGGATTCCAAGAGCGCGGGGTCGTCGGTCATCACGGCGTCCACGCCCATCCCGATCCAGGAACGCATCTCGGCCGCGTCGTTGATGGTCCAGATCTGCACCTTCACCCCCAGCTCGTGGGCGAGGGTCAGCAGTTCCGGCTCGATGCCGGGCAGCTGGAAATACGGGCAGGGCGGCTCGTAGTCGGCGTAGTCCGCCTCGGTGAGCGTGCTGAACAGCACCATCTCGCCCGTGGCCGCGCCGGTGACGATGCGCGGATTCTTCTCTCTAATCTCTTTCACCACGGCGTCGAAGAACGATACGAGAATGACCCGCTCCTCCATGCCGGTGTCGGCCAGAATTTCCAGCACGGCGTCCACGATGGGCGGGTCGCTCTGCTTGATCTCGGCGGAGAAGATCGCCGTGGGAAAGGCCTCCAGCACCTCGCGGAAGGTCGCCACCCGCACGCCCTGGCCGCGATAGGGGTAGGTCTGGCCGCCGTCGGGGGTGAAGCGGTAGCCGGCGTCCAGGGCCCGCAGTTCCTCGAAGGTCATCTCCTCGATCTTGCCCGCGCCGTCGGTGATGCGATCGACGGTGTCGTCGTGATGCAGCACCACCACGCCGTCTAGGGTGGCGTGCAGGTCCATCTCCAGCATGTCCGCGCCCACGGCGAGGGCGTTCTGATAGGCCTCCAGACTTTCCTCGGGCGCCAGCCGGCCGCCGCCGCGATGGGCGACGTTGAGGAAGCCGTCCTGCAGCAGCGGGTGATCGGCGGGGAAGCCCCAGCGGTCGAGCGTATCCTCCTCGTCCTCCGCCGCTTCGTTTTCGAGGGCGTCGCCGTCCGTCGCGTCGCCGTCGGCGGCTTCATCGCTATCGGTCGCGTCGGCGTCTTCGTCGGTGTCGCCGTCGCACGGACATTCCGTCCCATCCTCCTCCGAACAGGCGGCGAAGAGCAGGACAAACCCGAAGATCGCTATCCACGAAAAGCTGAATCTCGACATGAATCGCCTCCGGTGGGAAGGAGCACAGTTGTACTGTGCTCCTTTCGTTTCAGAGTTCAAACTACCCATCCCGCGCTGCTCTCGATCAATACTCGCTCACGAACTGCGGATGCACCCAAAGGAATTCCTGCCGCTTGTTCTGCACGCGCACCAGCCCGCCGAAGCCGGGATCTTTCTCTTTCAGCCACACCTGGAGCTGCCTTAAGACCGCACCGCGCGCCTCGATCATCTCGCCGCGCTCCAGGTCGGGCGTGTCGCTTTTACCTAGCCATGCTCCAGCTTTTTCCCCGCCATCGAGCACCGCATCGAGGCTCTTCTGGCCCAAGTCCAGTTGCTCCTCGATGCCCTTATAAGCCGCTTCGTCCAGCACCAGCTTCGTGGCCGACGATGCCACGGGCAACACTAGGCTGAGCGTGCCGGCAAGCAGCTTCAAGAACGGCGCCGCTTTCACAAACCAATCGCGCGGCAGAGTCAGTTCGTAGACCCCGCGTTTGTCGCCCTTGCCGTTCAACGCCGGCAATGGCAGCCGGGAATGCTCACACCACAAGGTCACACGGAACTTCGCGCTAACCCACTTGGGCCGGTCGAAGAAGCCGGGATCGACTGGTTCGAAGCTGAACAATCGTGGGCCTTCCTTGGCCTCGTCGGTCAGCGTTTGCATCAAGCCGGCGAAGGCGTCGTCTACCCTGCTCAAGATGCGCTGCGTTCCGATGTCCAGTTGGTCAAAGCGTCCCATCGCCTCACCGCGCAAGGCAATTAATTGCCGGCGCGCCCCGGCTAGTTCCTCCTTCACCGTGGCAAACTCGGCCAGCAACTCCTCCAAGGGCGCAGGCCGTGCCGCCGGTGCGTTGAGCAACAGGCAGTCAATGTTCTGCCACTCGTCACAAACAGGACATGGATATTCCGGACGCCCGCGCCGCTTGCTCTCGATCAGCTTTTGCACTTCGAACAGGCCAGTCCCCGGCTCGTTCCGTCCGCAAGGCTCGATGCACGGCACCATCACGTCGCAGCGAAGACTTGCCCAGAAACTCTCCACCAGCCATTTCACTTCGTGTGTCAGCACCGCCAGAAAAGCTTGCGGATACGGCGCGCGAACGGTGATGCGGACATCGTTGCCGACATGCTCCAGCAACGCCCGCCCATTGTAGTCGTCATCCAACACCAACCCGCGTTGCCAGTGAACGCTCTCTTTGTAGTTTGCGCGCCCCAGGGAGTGTTTGTGTAAGCGTACAATCAATTGATAGAACAAGCCTTCCGCCGTGGCTGACTGCCCGGTTTTTGTCTCCACAATCCGGCAGATCTGCACTTGCTGTTCGTCACACATCGCGGCGCTGGCGGCCCAGCCGGGAATCGGATCGGGGCGGACATCCGGGACGAGTTGCGCAATCAGGCTGGTTCCGTCCGACTGGGTTTTGTGCGGTTCTGCGACGCGGTAGGACAGGTCGAACCGCTCCATTAACCGCAAAAATATTGGGTGCAGTTTAGCCGGGTAACGGTTCTCTTCCGGCTTTTTCGGATCGTTCCACAACTGGCCCAGCCGGGCAAAGCTTACCAACCCATGGCCCTCGCGGGTCTGTTTGTCGTCGAGCACATAGCTCATGGCCGTCGAAAGCCAATCTGGCTTGAGGATGACAATATCCCGCAACGCCGGGTCGTGTTCATAATGGATGAGATGTCCCAGCCGATGGGAGACGCGAATGAAATCCTTCGCCTCCTCCTCGTCCATCTTGCGGTCATGACAAAGCCTCAGCACTTGCTCTAGCGGCAGGTAAGCTGCGCCGGTTTTTTTCAACGTCGTTCGCGCTTCGTCCCACCGTTTCGGAACCGTTCGTCCCATTTCGGGCAGGCTGGCCGCCACGCGGGCGATGGCGTCCTTTAAATCTTTGATGCCAGCACGTTCCCCGAGCCACGTTTTTGTTTTTTTGTCATAGGTCGGCGGCTTGCTTTCCACGAGGAAAAAATCGATCACCGTCTCCTTGCCGAACAGGTCCCAGATTTCCTGCCGGTCGATGTCGGGCTGGCGCTCCTTGGGACCACCGTGCGTGGCGACAACGAGGATCTTGGCGTCCGGCTCGCGGTGCTTCACCAGATTGATCCATTCCTTGACGAAGCCTTGAGACGGGCCTTCGCGCGGCTTCCACACCACCAAGTAGACCGCCGGGGCGCTGAAAAATAATTGGTGCGTGGGCCGGTAAACCCGCTGGCCGCCGAAATCCCAACCGTTCAGCATGATCTCTTTGCCGCTGGCGGGATCGATCACCTTGACGGGCTTGATCTCGATCCCATGCGTCTTCGGCCGGCCTTCTTCCCACGGGTCGCCGCGCAGGGCAGCGAGCAGGCAACTCTTCCCCACTTCACCTTCGCCGATGAGGATGAGCTTGGCTTCGTTCAGCACCACCTGCGCTTCCGCTTTCGTCCGCAGATAGCGCTTGACGGCGTCGAGGCCTTCCTTGTAGGCGGCGGCCAGTTCGGGGTCTAATGGGTTGTCGTTAAGGTTAAGTTCCCACAAGTTTTCAAGTTGGCTGAACGACTCGGGCAATGACGTCAGGTGGTTGGCGGAAAGATTCAATTCCTGCAACTGTGTGAGTCGGCCAAACCACTTTGGTAATTCTGTCAACTGGTTGCGATATAGATACAACGTCTGCAACTGCGTAAGCTGACAAAGTGATTTCGGTAGTACAGTCAGTCGGTTACCGGAGAGGGACAATTTTCGCAACTGCGTGAGCTGGTATAGCCAATCTGGTAATGCTACCAGTCGGTTGTCGAAGAGTCTCAGATCCTGCAGCTTTGTGAGCCGACTCAGCCATTTAGGCAGCGACGTTAATCTGTTCCTGGAGAGGTTCAGTGATCGCAACTGCGTGAGCCGCCCCAGCTCCTTCGGTAGCACCGCCAGTGAGTTGCGGGAGAGGTCCAGCCATTGCAACTGTGTGAGCTGGCCCAGAGATTCTGGCAACACCGTCAGTCGGTTATTGGAGAGGTCCAGTTCCCACAAATTCGTGAGCTGACCCAGCGACTCCGGCAACTCAGTGAGTTTAGGCGATTCTTCTTCTTCTTCCACCCAGTGACCACTAAGATCAAGTGCCGGCACCCCAGACTGTCGCGCTTTTTCGATCTTCCGTTCCGCCCTCTGAAAAGCATCTAGTAAATAATCTTCAACATAATCTTCATCTCGCGCCATAGTCTTCGCCTTTCGCTCGGGAGCGCTCCGGGCCTGCCGCCCCACTCATTCCACAAACATCACCGCCGAGCCTATCGCCCCCATGCACCATTCGCCGGGGGCCCCTTCTTCCGGCACGGCGTTCAAGGCCCGGTCCACCCAATCCGGCACGAAGAAGGTCGAGGTCGGCTCGCCGTTCACCACCAGCGGCAGGCATTGCAGCTTCGTCAAATCCCAGGCGTCGGGATCGCATTTGCTGGGATCGAGGAGGATGCCGAGGTCGATCAGATCGACGAACATCATCGCGAAAGTCCCGTAATCCTCGCCCGTCATGCCGAACGCCGCGCCCGCCAGCTCGTCCACCGTCTGCTTCTGCTCGTCGCTCAGGCTCGGCGCATAAAGCGGCTCCAGCACCATCGGATAGATCCAGTCGCCCGGCTGCACCGGCACGTCGGCGACATCGAAGACGAAATCCTCGCTCTCGATGGCGGCCTCGGCCAGCACCTGCCCGAGTGGCGCTTCCGGCAGCGCCTCATCGGAAGCGACCGCCGAGCCCTTCATGAGCCGGATCAGCCCGCCCGCCGCGCGGCCGGCGCGGACGTGGATCGTCACCGTAGCCCCGGCCGGGGGAATTTGCACGGCGTCGCCCATCTGCGCCGAGCCGTCGCCTGCGTTGATCGTCATCTCCACGGTGGCGGCTACGGGGGTTCGGGAAACGAAGGTATGCCGGGCGAGGATGCCCTGCACGACGCCGGCGGATTGCCCGCCCTCGGGTTTGATCCAGGTGGTCGGGAAACCGTTCATGAACAGCACGTGGCGGTCGCTGCCGCCGACCAAGGCGACGTGCAGGCCGCGCGCCAGCATGGCTTCATAGAAGCGAAGCACCTGGTCCTGCGATTCCTGGATGGCGCGACGGAACAACGGACTGGCCGGCCCGCGCGACGCCTCCCACTCGGTCAGGTATTCCTCGGGAAGCGGGGACGTCTGCATGGCCCACTTGGTGTTCCAGACCTCCACGGCGTCGTGGGTCCGGGTGTCCCAGGGCCAGGGGTCGCCGGGCGTGAAGGGATGGTTGATGGAGAAGGCCCCGCCCATGCCGTGGACGGTTTCTATGGCGGCCAGCAGGTCGTCCAGCGTCGTGCCGTCGTTGCCCGGATCGTGCGAAACCATCTCGGTGATCCCGAAAAGGTTGGCGTGGCCGTCCGAGCCCAACTCCTCGCCGGGGACCAGGATCAGGCGCTCGCTCCGCCAGTCGGGATCGGTGAGCGTGTCCGCTGTGCGGTGGTCGGTGATGGAAATGAAATCGAGGCCGTTGCCCGCGTACTCCGGGTGCGCCTCCAGGAAAATTTCATTTTCCAGGTATTCGCCGATGGCGATGACCATCGCCGTGGCGTCGCCGCCATCGCTCCATTTCGAGTGCATGTGGAGGTCGCCGCGCAGCCAGCCTTCCGACCGCAGTCGCAGGCCGGGGTCGATGACGTCTTCGCCGTCGGGCTCGGCCTCGGCCTCCCGATCGTCGTCATCGCCGTCGGACGGCTGCTCCGCGCCGTCGCCGTCCGTCCGCTCGAAATCGTCGCCGCTGCACGCCGTGGCGAGAAACGAAAGAACGGCCAGCAGCAGAACAAGCCCGAAAATCGTCATCAAGAACAAGCTGCGTTTCGACATGAATCGCCTCCGATGCTGCGGGACCGAACAACCGAATTTACGATGGAATACCGTGCGGCAAGGATAGTCCGTGTCGGGAGAGAACGCCAAAATAATTCGGGGGGATTTCCGCGTGCGCTTCGCCCGCCCCTACCGCCGACCGTTCGTGGTGAGTGGCGCGTCAG
>QZKR01000130.1 GCA_003598065.1 Myxococcales bacterium
CTGGAGTTCGATCCATCCCTGGCGCAGGCGCATCGCGGCCTCGGCATCTCCTATGCCTCGCAAGGCCGCTCGGCCGACGCCGTCCGGGAATACCGCACCTATTTGCAGATGGCCCCCAACGCCCCCGACGCCGATCAGGTGCGCCGCATCCTCGGCGAAGGGTGATGACGACCACGCGCGCCGTGGAAGCGGGGGAAACGCCTCCGCGACGCGCGCGGTTCGACGGCGACCGCCCCTTCATCGTCTTCGAGCGCCTTGGCGCCGTTCTGTTTCCCATGTCCTGTCCCGCCTGCCGGCGTTTCCTGGGCCGCATCGAAAGCTGGCCGCTCTGCGGCGAATGCCTGACGCGCGTGGAGTGTACGGGCGCGGCGATCTGCGCCGGCTGCGGCCGGCCGCTGCACGGCGGCGAAGCGTGCAAGTCCTGCGGCGACGGCCGCCTGCCGCCGCCGGCGTTTCCGATCCGCTCGGCCGCCCGCTACGCGGGGCCGGCGAAAGAAGCGATCGTCGCCGCCAAGTCGGGAGGCCGCGCCGATCTGGCGGCCTGGCTCGGACGGACGCTTGCGCCGCTGGCCGAACCGTTTCTCGACGCCCGCCGCCCGGACGTCGTGCCCGTGCCGCTTCATCCGGCGAAGCTCGCGCTGCGCGGCTGGAGCCTGCCCGACCGGATGGCGCGCCGACTCGCCTTGAAGCTGGGCGGGCGCTTCAGGCCCGCCTGGCTTGAACGGATCCGCGAAACGCCCACGCAGGTCGGCCGCGACTGGAACCAGCGCTGGGAGAACGTCGCGGGCGCGTTCGTGCGCGGCCGCGCGCCGTCCCTGGCCGGCCGGCTGGTGTTTCTCGTGGACGACGTGGCGACGAGCGGCTCCACGCTGGCGGCGGCCGGCGCGCCGCTCTTGGACGCCGGCGCCGAAGTCGTCGGTCTGACCGTGGCGCGGGTGTGGTGAGCGAAAAAATTGGGGAGAGTATTAACCATGAATCGGAGGACGGGTGGCACTGGCGAAGCGAAACGAAGTGAAGCTTGCCAGTGCATGAAGCACGGGCAAGCGACGCTTCACTCCGCTTTGCCCGTGGCGCCCCCTTTTAAGTAGCAAAAATGGGCAATAGGTAGTCTGAAGAAGCCGTCCGCACTCGAAGCGGACGTTCTCCGCAGGGAAAGCGTGACCGTATGCGCGTACTGGTCGTTCAACCGCCGCTCTTCGTGCATCGGGAGCACATCGACTACCCGGCGTTCGTGTCGCTCGCCGCCTGGACCGTCGCCGCCCACCTGCGCGCGGCGGGCATAGACGTGGAGCTTGCCGACGCCTTTCTCATGGACGGGGCCGATTTTCACGCGGGCGAGCCCTACTCCACGCTTGGCTCGCCGCCGGAGAAATTTTGGGCCGAGTTGCAGCGCCGGCGTTTCGCCGCCGCCGTCGTCCATCTCGATCCGTTCACCGTCCAGGCCCCGGACGACGGCTGGCTTGGGCCGACGTTCGCCGCCCTGCGCGCCGCCAATCCCGGCGCGCCGATCGTTCTCGCCGACCTGCACATCGGCGGGATGAACTACGTCGATTACGATCCTTCGCATTACGTGAATCGGCCCGACGGCGCGGATTATCTGCTCCGCTTCGAAGGCGAGGCGTCGTTGGCCGCCTTTGCCCAGGCGCTTGCGCGCGGCGAGGAGCCGCCCTGGCCGCGCGGCGCGGCCGTCGTCGGCGAAGCGCTCGCCGCGCCCTTGCCCGCCTATGGCGGCTGCTTGTACGAAAACGTCGATCTCGCCGCTTACGGTCGTTTCCTCGCCCGCTGGCTCGAGCGCAATCCGCGTCCGAACGTTTTCGCCGTGACGGCCGGAACCGTGCCCTTCAAGGCCAGCCGGGGCTGCTGCTTCGCCTGCCGCTTCTGCACGAGCCGCCTGGCCGAGGGCTACGGCCAGCGCGCCGGCTGGCGTCCCGTCGAGACGGAGGGACTCGCCGCGACCGTCGCCGCGCTCGGACGCAGGCCGGGCGTGGACAAGCTTTTCGTTCTCGACGAGGCGGCGAACGTCGCCGCCGCCCATTTCGAGGCGCTGCTTGACGCCGCCGAAGCCGCCTCGCTCAAGCTCGAATTTCCCAACGGGCTGCGCGCCGACCGGCTGACGGAACCGATGATCGCGCGGCTCGCCGGATTGATTTCCGTTCTTTCGCTTTCGCCGGAGAGCGGCGCGCAATCGGTGGTGGATCGGCTGATGGGCAAACATCAGGATCTTGCCGCCGTCGAGCGCGCCGCCGCCGCCGCAAAGCGGCGCGCCTTGCCCGTCGTGCTGCATTTTCTCATCGGCTGGCCGGGGGAGACGAAACGCGAGACCGTGGAGACGATCGCCCTTGCCCGCCGCCTGTGGGAGGAATACGGCGCCGAGCCGTGGGTGCAGTTCGTCGTCCCGATGCCGGGTACGGCGCTCTTCGAGACCTGCCGCGCGAAAGGTCTGCTGCCCGACCCTCTGCCGCGCGACTACGGCCCCGCCTTCCAGGGCGGCCCGCTCCTTAGAGACGGCGCCTGCGAACTCAAGAACGCCGATCTCGTGCGTCTGCGCGACGCCCTCGCCGCCGCGGTGCGGCGCTAGCGTGCGGGATCATCCTGAGTGGAATCAAATAAGTTGTTAGGGCGCCACTGGCCAAGCGGCGCAACGCGACGCTTGCCAGTGATGATTTCTTGCCCCACGGGTAAGCCTGCGGCTTCGAGAACTTCACGCCAACCATTGGGGAATAATCTGTAGATGCGATCCAGGCCGATGCTCGATTTTAGTTTGAAATCTTTTCGATGTACTGTCTCTGTTCCAACTCTGATCTGCTATCGCTTGCACCTCGGCAATTACATCTTCTCTCGATAGCGTTTTCATTTTTCCCTCAATATTGGTGAGCGACCTTACGAGGGGAGAGTTCCGTAGAATGAGTGAATTCCTTACCCATCGTTCGAGCAATCCGGAACTCGTGATTGGCGACTACGCAACTATCCCATTTCTCTTTACCCGCGATAAACGTCTTTCCGGTGGCGAATGCGGATGATGTCCACGACCCGCGCGGAGTCGTCCACGTCGTAAACAATGCGATAATCGCCGACGCGAATTCGCCAACGATTGATGGCATTGGCGATCTTTACGCATTTACCTGCCGGTCGGGGCTCGCTCGCCATGGCGTCAATTGTTTTGCGCACTCTCGCTTGAATATGATCGGGCAGTTCGTGGTACTCTTTGACTGCGGAGCGTGCGAGCTGGATTCTGTAAGTGGTCGTCATCAAGACCGGCGGGATTTTGCCTTGGGACGTTTGACGGTCTCCCAATCCTGCCGCGCTTCTTTTTTACGGGTTTCGGCGACGAGATTGTCCAGCACGTCCTCCCATAGCGCGCCGTGCTTCGCCAGATCGAGCACCACGGCCCGCTTGTTGCCTTTTTCATCGACGAGATACGTGATTCCTTCCATGCGCCTGCCTCCACGGTGAGTCAAGCTTACCCGATTCTGCCCGTCGCGACAAGGCGCATATTCCCGTCCGCATATTTCCGTCCGCTCCCCCAGCGGCGGCGAATGGTCAGGATACTGTGAATGCGATGGGTGTCAGTCGCCCTCGAACTGAACGAGACGGAAAATAGTGTAGCCTGCCGCTTTAAGCTTTTTTGCTCCGCCGACGTCGGGCAGGTCGATGACGAAACCGACTTCGACCACCTTTCCGCCGAGTTTCTCCATAAGCTGGATCGCGGCGAGCGCCGTGCCGCCCGTCGCCAGCAAATCGTCGATCACCACCACGCGGTCGCCGGCCGAAACGGCGTCCTTGTGGACCTCGATCGCGTCCGTGCCGTATTCCAGGCTGTACTCCATCCGCTCGGTGGCGGCGGGCAGTTTTCCCGGTTTGCGCAAGAGGACAAGCGGCTTGTTGAACGCCCTGGCCAGCACCGCCCCAAAAACGAAGCCGCGCGACTCGATTGCGGCGAATTTGTCGAAATCGAGGCTGCGGTAGTGGGCGGCGAGTTCGTCCGTCGCCTGGGCGAAGCCCTCGGGGCTGGTCAGAAGCGTCGTGATGTCGCGGAACATGACGCCCGGTTTCGGCCAGTTGGGCACGGTGCGGATGTAACGCTTGAGATCCATGAACCCCTCCTTCGACGGCGGAATATCGATTTCGATAAAGCGGAAGCTAGCACTAGAGGATCAATTTCTGCAACTTCTTGAACGACTCGGTCCCGGCGCGCTCCAGCCACTGGAACAGCACCGCTTCGGTGCAGGTGATGGAGCAGCCGGCCTGTCGCAGAAGGTCGAGGGCGATCGCGTGGTTTTTCGGGTCGCGCGTCGCGAGCGCGTCGGCGACGACCTGGACGCCGTATCCCTGGGCCAGAAGTCCGAGGGCCGTCTGGTAGACGCAGATGTGGCTTTCCATTCCGCAGAGCACCACCTGCCGCCGCCGCGTTTTGGCCAAAAGGTCGTTGAAGGTCGAAACCAGCGTGGCGGCGAACTCCACCTTTTCCACCAAAGGCAAACCGGCGATGGCCTCCTGGAGCGCGGGAATCGTCCGGCCCAGGCCTTTCGGGTATTGCTCGGTGACGATCATCGGGACGGCGAGTTCGCGCGCCGAAGCGATCAAAATGGGAGTGTTTTTCAGCAGATTAGCTTGACCTTCGGGGCTCATGGTGGCGAAGAGCCTCTCCTGGATGTCCACGATGACGAGCGCCGACTGGACGGCCGGCAGCGCCTGGAGATGCCGTGTTGACATCAAATCCTCCTTGTTTTCCCTGACAATCTTTCCCAATGGATTTTAGTGGAAATTCTACAGATTCGACGAAAATTGATTAAACAATTTTTTTTGGGGCCGCACTAATGTAAAATAGAGAGGCGCCGTCGCGATTCTCATCCGCGAAAAGCGGTCTGGCAAGACGGCGGACGAAAGCGGCGCGATGCAAGCCGCCCGGTTCCTGCCGGGAAGCGGGACGGCGCGGAGGGAGAATGCCGTTGACTTCGTCGGGCTGCCGGTGAAGAACAAATGTTGGGTGCTCCCCAGAGCCATTCGGAACTCGGGGCCTAGAGGATGAAATTTCCCTTGCGCAATCCGCGTGTCGCCACTCGGACGATTGACGGCCAGGCGGTGGCGGTGTCGCCCGACGACGCCATGCTGCACACCTTCAACGAAATCGGCACGTTGATCTGGGAGTTGGCCGACGGCAAAACGTCGCTCGACGCCATCGCCAGGGAAGTGGCCGACCGGTATGAGATCGGGCTGGCTCAGGCGACGGCCGATGTGGCGAGTTTCTGCGAGGAATTGGTTGAACGGGGGATCCTGGAGCTAGGGGACCGGGCGCTGGGGTAACGCGTAGATGAAACTCTCGGCTTCGGCGGCCAGGGCCACGCTCCGCAGACCGGGAAAAACAACACGGCAGGGAACGTCCCTGCCGGTGCGGTGTCGTGGATTCAGCAAAGGAGATGGCGATGAGGCGGCTGGCGGCGATGGCGGCGATGTTCTGGATGTTGGCCTTATTGGGGCTCGGCTGCGAGAGATCGTCTTGCCCCATAGTCGATGGCGATCTTCCGTCAGGCGACGGCGACGATGAAAGCGTGGCCTCCCGGGAGATCGGCCCGGAAGGCGGGGAAATCGCTTTTGAAGACGCGGCGCTGGTCATTCCGGAGGGCGCGCTGGAGGAATCGGTCGTCATCACGATTCGCGAGTCCAACGCCCGGGCGGAAGGCTTCGAAGCGGTGGGGCCGGTTTTCGCCTTCGGGCCCAGCGGCTTGACGTTCAAGAAAAAAATCACCGTCATATTGCCTTACTACCGGGATCTGGCCGCCGGCCGCGACCTGGCCGGTTTCTGGACGTCGGTGGACGACAGCGACGTTTGGGAAGACCTTGGCGGAGAATCCGCCGAACCGGGACGATGGCGCTTCGAGACCACGCACTTCAGCCTTGGCGTGATCGGCACGACGGAAATCTCGGACGGCGACGAGGACGGCGATGCGGACGGCGACGAAACCGACGCCGAAGGACCGGCCTTGCGCTTCGACGAAGGCGCGAGCTGGAGCGTCACCTACGCCGACGACATCGGCGACGGCGAGGGCGTGCAGATCGCCGTGTCGCTGACCGCCCGCGACATTCCGGAGGAGACGGTCGTCGCCCTTCGCGTGGGCGACGCGGAAGCGATCGAAGCCGCCGTGGACGCGGACGGCAAGGTCGAGTTCGAAAGCGTCACGATCCAACCGGGTGAAAACCAGCTTCTGGCCGAGGCGGAAATCGGCGAGGGCGAGATCGTCCGCGCCGAAGCGACCGTGACCCTCGTCGGCTGTCAGCTTGTCTTCGTTTCGCCGACGACGGGCTTCTCGCTTTCCGACGCCGGCGGCGACTGCGCGCAGACCTGCGGCGACGACCTCGACTGCACCCGGCCCAACCTCCAGTACGACGTCGTGCTGGCCATGGAGAACGTCGGCGCGGGGACCGACGTCACGCTGTCGGTCAACGGCGTGGATTACCTGGCCGATGCGGGCCTGACCGAAGTGCGTTTCGAAGCGATCGGCCTGCCCGACGGCGAACAGGTGACGCTCGCCGCCTCGGCGACCGTCGAGGGGGTCGCCTGCGAGACGTCGGCGACCATCTCCGTCGAGGTGCAGTGCGATTGCCACATGACGATCGATCCGGTCCCCGAAGACTACAACCTCTCCAGCATCGACGACGATCCGAACCTCGAGGGTCTCCAGAAAACCTTCACCGTCTCCAGCGACAACTGCCCGGCCGACTCGCAGGTGACGATGCAGCTGGACGAGGAGGAGCCGCGAACGCTGCCCTTGGGCGAGGACCAGTCGGTGGACTTCACGCTGACGCTCGCCGACAACGAGCATTCGCTCGAAGCGACTGTCGCCGAAGCGGGCGGCAACCGCGCCGGCGTCGCCGGGCCTTACTCCTTCTTCGTCGATTACACCGCGCCGACGTTCGCCTCCACGTTCCCCGAAGACGGAGGCGCGTTGACCAAGATCGACGACGCCGACTATTTCTTGGGCAACGGCATCACCTTCACGCTCACCGGCGCGACGTCCGAACCGACGGGCCCGGTGACCCTGACGATCAACGGCGAACCCTGGGAAGAGCAGGCCACGGTCGATAACCTGAATTTCACGTTTGAAAACGTCACGATCACCCGACCGGCCCGCGCCGTAACGCCCGTGCCGTTCACGTTTGCGTTCTTTGCCGTGGACGAAAAGGGCAACGAGGGTTCGTCCTCGGTCGCCGTCACGGCGTACTTCGACGAACCGTCGATCACCATCGTCCAGATCGGCGGCAAGGCCGTCAGCGACGATCTGCGCCTGGGCGTGGCCGACGATCTCGATCCCGCGACGGACCTCTTGCAGACAACGGTCCTGGCCGAAACGAACTTCGTGTCCGCCGGCATGACGGCCATCTTGCGCCGCGCCAGCGGCGACTCGTATTCCTCTCAAGTCGGCGAGGACGGCACGGTGTCCTGGTCGGTGGCGCTCCCTTACGGAGAGCGACGGCTTACGGCCTCGACGACGCCCATCGAAGGCGGAAGCGCCGTTGAATCCCTGCCCGTCATCTTCTGGGTGGACTGGACGGCGCCGGACGTGGATTTCGTCGCCCCTCTCGAGGGGGACTGGTTCAACGCCGGCCCGATCGCCGTGCAGGTGTTCTCCGACGATGCGGAGGAAGGCCAGTACGTGAACCTGCTGATCGACGACGAGCCGACGGCCGACGCCGTTCAGCTCAACGCCGACGGCGTGGCGCTTTTCGCCAGCGTGGCGCTTCCCGCTTTTACCGCGCCCACGACCTTCGAACTCAAGGCCCTGCTTAACGACTATGCCGGCAACCCGGGCGGCAAGACGATCCAGCTCAATTTCGACAACGTTGCGCCGTCGGTCTCCATCGTCGCGCCGGCCAGCCCGATCGAGAACAACCTCAATATTCAGCTCGACGTGCTGGCCGCGGGAGAAACGGACGGCCGCTTGGTCCATCTGGAGTTGTTCAGCCTGGACGATCTCGAAAATCCGCTCTTCTCCGACGACGCCGCGCTGCTGGGCGGCACGGCGAGCCGCATCTACTCCTTCCTCGCCGACGGCGACTATCGCGCCGTCGCCGCCTATGAGGACGAGGCGGGCAACACCGGTTCCGACACGGAGGATTTCACGGTCGATACCGGCTGCTACACGGGCTCGCTTACCTTCCCCGGCGGCAATTTCTTCGACAACAAATACTGGTACGGCCAGGAAGATGCGACGGGAGGCGTGGTCACCATCAATGTCGGCTTCGCCACCGGCGCGCCCGATCCGGCTCCCAACGGCACGCAGGTGCAGCTCTTCCTCAACGGCTCGGGAACGCCCTCGGCCACGGCCACCGTTTCCGGCGGCGCGGCCACCTTGACCGGCGTCGTGCTCGCCGACGGCGAAAACACGATCGAAGTGAGCACGCTCAAGTTCCCCGGCCCGCAGCAGTGCTACGCCTCGCCGCGTCCGGCCCGCCTTGTGGTCGATCTCACGCCGCCGGTTCTGACGCTCGCCAGCCCGGCGCCGCCCGTCCCGCCGACCGACCCCTTGCGCTATAACGCCCAATCGACGGACGCCTCCGGCTCGGCCGGTTTCCAGACGGCGTTCACGTACCATATCGACGGCGCCGTCACCGGCCGGCCCGTGACGCTCGTCGTTTCCGGCTCCGGTTTCGATTCCGCCGAGTACATGGTGAACGGCGACGCGAACGGCGACGCCTTGTTCAGCGCCGTGACGCTCTCGGGCGGACCGGAGGCCATTCCGGAAGGCGCGACGCTGACGCTGACGGCGACCGTCGTCGATCGCGCCGGCAATATGAGCGCGCCCCTGGCCTATACGGTCCTGGTCGATCGCACCGTTCCGACGTTCCGGGATTTCGCTCCGCCGGAAGGGACGCTGACCCAGATCAACGACGCGAATCCGAACGTCGCCGGCCTGCAGCTCGCCCTGACGTTCTTCATCGACGGCGGCGCGCCGGGCGCGGACAACGTCTTCGTCACGGTCACCCCCGACGCCGCGCCGCAGACTCCCTACGACCTCGGGCCGTACGATCTGGCGGCCAACGGAAGCGTCTCCGTAACCGACACGCTGGAGGAGGGAGGCTGGAGCTTCGCCTTCAGCCACACCGACGCCTTCGGCAACGAGGGCCAGACCCAGGTCCATTACTCCGTCGATTTCTCGGCCTCCGTCAGCTTGAGCGACGCCAGCGGCAACCTGCTGGACGGTCTCCAGAATCTGGTGTGGAACAAGACCAAGGACCTGCAGCCCGACACGGCGGGATTCCAGGTGGGTTTCCGCGCCAACACCTTCGGCCTGGAGGCGGGGACGCTGGTGAGTCTGTGCTCCGACCAGGGCCGCCAGGACGGAACCGAACCCTACGGCCGTTGCACGCAATACCCGAGCTACATCGTCGTCGATCGCAAGCAGGTGGCGATCAGTTCGGGCGAAACGGGAACCGCCGTTTTCTCCTCCGTGTCGCTGAAGGACAACGCCACCCATTACCTCTACGCCGAGGCGGAGGACGCGTCGGCCAATTTCGATTACTCCGACCCGGCCCGGATCGCGCTTGATTCGGTGTCGCCCGCCGCGCCGACGATCGCCGTGGACAGCAACACCGACCTCACCAACGATGCGGGCGGAAACATCGTGCTGAACGCGACGGAAGCCGGCGCGGGAGGCGCGGCGACGTTCTTCGTCGGTTCGTCCGATGCCGACGCGACGCGCATCACGTTCTATGTCCCGAGCTTGCCGGCCGCGAGTCAGACCATCTCCGACGTGCCCGGACACGGGCGCGGCGCGCTGTTTACGAACGTCGCTTTGGGCAACGGTTTCGAGAATCAGGTGGAGGCGGAAGCCTCCGACGCCGAAGGCAACGTTTCGACGCGCGCCGCCGTCAGCCTCGTGGTCGATACCGTCGGCCCGCAGGTGGCTTTCGACGATCCGGACGACACGCCGCTCTATCAGGCCGACTGCGGCGGCGTGGGCGTCAACCAGGACCCCTGCCTGACGACGATCGGTCTGACGATCAGCGAGGGCGCAGGAGAAGCCTTCGATCTCACCGGCGGCGCGGTGACGCTGACCGCCGCCGGCCGCAAGGGTCAGTCCACCCAAACGATCCCGAGCTATTCCGGCGGCAGCGTGCCGATTACGTTCAACGGCTTCGCCATCGCCCAGGGTTCCCAGGACGCGTCCGTCCTGGTCAAAGATCCGGCCGGCAACAGCGCGACGGTGATCAACACGTTCCTCGTCGATTCGCTCGCGCCGACCCCCGCCCTAACCACGCCGGATCCGGGTTCGGCCTTCCCGCTGACTTACGAGGACGCCGACGACAACCTCCCCGGCGGCTGCGGCGGCAACGGCACCTTCGATGGCCAGCTGACGCGTTGCGAATGGGCGGGACAAGTGACGGGCCTGGAGGAAGGGACGCTTATCGAACTCCAGTACGGCGCGTCCGCCGGCGGTCCGTTCGTCACGTTCGGAGACGCCGCCGCCA
This sequence comes from Myxococcales bacterium, assembly GCA_003598065.1. Classification (GTDB taxonomy): domain Bacteria; phylum Myxococcota_A; class SURF-8; order SURF-8; family SURF-8; genus SURF-8. The sequence continues at coordinate 10,468 of QZKR01000130.1, forward strand.
GCCAGTTGCTCAACGGCGCGCCGGAGTCGCAGAACTTGACCTTCCAGCCCCTGAACTTCGGCCAGGGTACGTTTTACGTGCGTCTCAGGGCGACCGAAAGCGGGACGGGCAACGTGCGCACGACCACGACCTACCAGGTCACCGTCAACCTGGCCGGCAAGTACATGACCTTCGAGATGAACCTCGACGACACGGCGCTGGGCAGCGGGCGCAAGCTGGGCATCGCGTATGACATCGTCGGCGCCCCGCCGGAATACCGTACGGAAGTGACGATCCGCACCAACCTCGACGATGGCCTGGTTCCCACGCTTTCCGTGAACGGTTCGGCTCTGCCTGTCTCGTCGGCGCTCAATGGCACGGGCCAGGTGCAAAGCGGGCAGGTCACCTACCGCCTGAATCTCAACGTCGCGCCGGCAACCAATACGCTCTCGGCCGTCTACACCCCGGACGTGGGCGATCCGGTGAGCTGGCAGGTGACGGGCGTAATGGCCGATAAAGTGAGGCCGACGATCTCCTGGACGTATCCGACCGGCGCGCTCTACCTGGCGGCGATAAACGACGCCGACGGTACGCCGGACGGTTTCATGCAGCTCGCCAGCAACGTCCACCTCACGTCGGCGGACACCGATCTCTCATCCCAGACGGTGACCTTAAAAGGCATCAACAGCGGCACGGGCGTCAGCCATCCGAACATCGCCCAGGCGACGTGGTCGGGGACGGCGGTGCAGTTCCCGAGCGTGCGGCTGCCGAACGGGGCCTATTACACTTACATCGACGGTCTAGTTGACGATTACGGCAATACCCTTGCGCCTTTCAGCAACCCATTGCGATACATCGTCGCCGACGACGATCCGCCGGGAGCGCTCGCCGACCTCGCCGCCTGCCTGGGCGAGAACACCGGCGCGGGCGGCTATCAAACCGATGCGGCGATCTGCGCCAACTACGAAACCTGCGGCAACGACGCGGCGGACGCCGGCGAGGAATGCGGCGAAACGGGCCTGCCCGCCTGCCCGGTGGGCCAGCACTGCGCCGATTGCGCCTGCGTGCCGAACCTCGCCGTCTGCGGCAACGGCGCGGCCAACGCCGGCGAGGAATGCGGCGAACCGACGCTTTCCGCCTGTCCGGACGGCTGGCATTGCGCCGACTGCACCTGCGTCACGGCCTTCCATCGCGCCAATCGCCGCAAGGGAGACGTGCTGCTGGCCTGGACCGTGCCCAACGCCGACGGCGCGACGGGCGCCGGTTCGGGCGTGACGGATTACGAACTGCGTTACAAGCTCGGCACGGGGGCGACGCCGTGCGGCGGCGTCACCTGGAACACGGCCAGCGCCATCCCCTCCGGCGGGATCACGGCCACGATCGACACGCCGCGCTCCGGGCTGGGCGAGGCGCAGGCGGCGCTCGTCCAGGGCTTCGACGTGAATACGAACACGTCGATCTGTTTCCTCGTGCGCGCCAAGGACTCCATCAACAACTACAGCCAGTCGCAGACGCAGCGCGAGGTCGTCCTGCGCAAGACGGCCGTGGCCGCCGCCCAGCTCGACACCCCCGATTCCGGCACCTTCGCCGACCGCCTCGCCTGGGGCGACTTCAACGACGACGGCTTCGCCGATCTCGCCGTGGCCGACTACCTGCGCGACGGTTCGGACGGCGCCGTGCTCGTCTACGAGGGCGGGAAGCTGCCTTCCGGCGCGGCCGACCTCGCCTTGAACGGCGCGAACGGCTCGGGCGAATTCTTCGGCGTCGGACTGGCGGCCGGCGACGTGAACAACGACCAGATCGACGACCTTGTCGTGGGCGCATACGCCTCCGGCGGCTTCGACGGCGCGGCCTACATTTTCTTCGGCGCGGCCGGAACGGGCCTGCCGACGACGCCGAACGTCACGTTCCAGGGCGGCGGGGCCTTCCAGGCCCTGGGCGGCCACGTGGAGGTGTTCGATTACAACGACGACGGCATCGGCGACGTCTTTATCGGCACCGACTGGGCGACGGCCGACGACCTGCCGATTTACATGTATCGCGGCCGGAGTTCGTGGAACGCCGCGTATACGCCGTCGGGCGGCGGGGCGGATCTGACGCTCAGGCGCTACGCGGCGGCGGAATCGCCGTTCGCTTCCGGCGATTTCGGGTTTTACATGGGCCATGGAGACATGGACGGCGACGGCGTTCAGGACCTGCTGATCGCCGACAACGACTACGAAGGCACGACCAACGACCGCTTCTTTGTCCTCTGGGGCGCCCCGAATCTCTGCGGCGACCCGTGGGTGGCCTGCACCAAATGGGCGAAGGATTCGGGCGGCGTGACGGACCCGGCGTTCGCGCTCGTCGCCAACCAGGATTCGAGCGGCCAGGACGACTTCATCGTCGGTTTCGGCGACGCCAACAACGACGGCCTGGACGAACTCATGGTGCACCGTTCCGTGACGGCGGCGGTTATCCATTACCGCAGCACGACCGCCACGCCGCGCGCCATCGCCACCAGCGGCTTCGTGTATCAGAGCGGTACGGACAATAGCTACGGCCTGGAGCCGCAGAGCGCGGGTGACTTCGACCTCGACGGCTACAATGACGCGGTTCTGGCCGGCCAAGGCGTGGCGCGCATCTTCTGGGGCGGCTCGGGGAATCTTACGCCGAACACGTCGCTTTCCATCGCCACTCTGCCCGCGGCGCCCAACGCCCTCGCCGCCATCGGCGGCACCGACTACGACGCCGACGGCAAGCCCGACATCATCGTCATCAACAACACGACGGGCGATCTCTATCTGATCCACTAACCGCCACAACCGCCGGACCCCGAAAATAATCGGGGTCCGGCGGATTTTTTTGATCTCCTTGACAGGGTTCCGTCACTTATCTGATACTGAAGTCTACGTGGCGAAGCTGGGCGGTCCAAGCCAAACGAGGAAAGGGACCATGACGACAAAGACGAAACCCGCGCCGAAAAAGCCGTACGTCAAGCCGGAAGTGAAAAGCGCCAAGATCTACGAACGGCTCTCTCTGGCCTGCAACAAAGCCTCGGGTCCCCGCTGCCAGGCCGGCGTGCTCAATTCCTGATCGCCGTACGCTCCCCCCGTTTTCCAAGCGTCGCCGATGATCCGCTTCCGCCTTGCCGGCATGCTTTTCGAGTTGGCGGGCGACCATCCCGCCTACGAAGCGGCGATCGCCGAGTACATCCGCGATTTTCTCGTTTTCGACGATTCGGACGCGCGCGATCCGGCGCCGCTGCGCTGGACCGTAAAAAGCGTCGAATCCAGGGGTTTGCCCGAGCTTCCAGGCGATCGGGCCGCGGCCGTGCGCCAGGCGCCGGGCCGCCGGGAGTTGCTGCTCCCCGGCCGGGCCCGCGCCGTCATCGACGAGGCGTCTTTCTCCGTCACGGCGACCCTGGCTCGCGAGGCGGCGGAGAAAGGGCCTTTTTACGCCTGGGCGCCGCTGTCGTCGTTGTTGCGGTTGTTTCTATCCAGCGAACTGCCCCGCCGGGACGGCCTGCTGGCGCATGCCGCCTCGATCGCCGATGGTCCCGTGGCGCGCGTTTTCGCCGGACCGTCGGGGGCGGGCAAATCGACGCTGGCGGATCTGGCCGCCGGCCGGCCGGTTTTCAACGACGAAGTGACGATCCTGCGCCGGACGGCGGAAAAGGATAAGGAACCGCCGATCTGGCGGGTCTGGCCCTCGCCGTTCTATTCCGATCTTTCCCGGCCCAATCGCGCCCTCGCCCCGCTTCCCCTGGATGGCGTGCATCTGATCGTCAAAGCGGACGAGGATCGTCTGGAGCCGCTGTCGCCCGTCGCTGCGCTGCCGCCGTTTATGGCCTGCATCATGACGTTCGACGACGAAGCGGCGGCGGCCGGACGTTTGCTGAATCTGGCGACAGACCTGCTTCTCGCCCATCCGCCGCTGCGTTTGTATTTTCGCAAAGCCCCTGCGTTCTGGGAATTGTTCGACTGACGAGGATCCGAAAAGAAAAGCCGGGAAGGGCGCCCGCCCGCAGCCGTCGAAGACCGCGCTAGGCGGGCGGTTCGGAAGGCGTCCGGTCGGTTTCGGACGAAGCCGGCCGGCTCTTGCCGTTGCGCCGGAAAAGATAGCCGACGCCGCCGAGGGACGGCAGCCAACAGGCCCAGAACAGCGCCGAATGCACTTTTGCGCCGAGCACTCCGCCGAGGACGCCGAGCAGAAGAGCTGTCCCGAGGATCGTCCATTCCAGCCGCTTCGACATGCCGCACCTCCGAAATTCGACGTCCCCCGTTTAACACAGCCCCGCTCGAAAGGCAAGCGTGCGCCCGCGCCTCACGGCGGCGACGCGGGCAACGCCGCCTTCGGATAAGGCCAGCGCGCCCCCCGGCGGTAGACGGCGAGCTGCGTCGCCATCCACCGCAGCGTCAGCACGTCGCGCCGCGCCAGGGCGCGGATGTCGATCCAGCCGCTTTCGCGGCGGCAATGGCGGAAATTTTCGTTGCGGAACCGCTCGAACCAGTAGCGGCGGGGCTGCTCGTTGATGTGGCCGATGCCGCCCTGGCCCGGCGGCGCGGCGGAAAAAACGACCAGGTCGGAGAAGCGCGTGCAATTGGCGACGACGATCGGCGCGGCTTCGGGAGCGAGATGCTCGGCGACGTCGAGGCAGAGGACGAGATCGACCCGCGGAAAGCGGTCGGGGGGAAGGGGAGCGGCGAGATCGGCCATTTCGACGGCGGGCAGATCCGGCGCGCGAAAAGCCGGGGGACAGGAAACGAAGTCGGCGGCGATGACGCGCACGCCGAGCTCGGCGAGCCGCGTCGCATGAAAACCCGCGCCGCAGCCGAGATCGAGCACGGTCGCGGGGCGATACTGCTCGAAGACGATTTCCGCCGCCGCGCGCGCCGAACGGACGTACGCTTCATTGGCGGCGCCCCACTCGGCGAAAAAAGCCGCGTCGTAAAGCCGCGCCATCTCGGATCTCGTTTCGTCGTCGATCATCGTCCGCTCGGCTTGCCTTGACATCATCCGCGATCTTTGACACAGTTCGGCCGCGCGCGCAAGCCGCGATCGCACGCGAGGAGGAAGGCGGCATGCAACCGATTCTTTTCGTCATTCCCGGCCTCGATCTGCCGGTTTACGGCTACGGCCTGATGCTCGGCCTGGCTTTTCTCGTCGGCTGGTACGCCGCCTTGACCAGCGCCCGCTGGCTGCGGCTCGACGTCGATGCGCTTTACCCGGCGATGGCGGCGGCGATCGTCGCCTCGATCGTCGGCGCGCGCCTGCTCTACATCCTTACCAACCTCGACGAGCACTGGACGTTTGCACGGATGCTCAACATCCGCCAGGGCGGGCTGGTCGCCTACGGCGGCTACATCGCGGGCGTGGCGGCCGGCGTCTACGTCTTCATGCGCAAGCGGGTCAATGCCTGGGCCTACGTCGATGCGGTCACGCCGCTGCTCGCCGTCGGCCTGGGGCTGACGCGAATCGGTTGTTTTCTGCGCGGCTGCTGCTTCGGCAGGGTCTCCGACAGCCCGCTGGCGATCAGCTTCCCGCCGGAAAGCCTCGTCCACGACGAGCATGTCAAGCAAGGCATTCCATTGTTGACGGACGGCTGGACGACGCCGGTTCTGCCGACGCAGCTCTTCGAATCGATGGTCGGCTTTTCCATCGCCGCCATCGCGCTGGCCTGGCTGGCCTTCATCCGGCCGCGCAATCTCGCCAGTCAGGAGGCGCTGGAGCGCGGCGAAACGGACGCGCCGCCGCGCCGGGACGGCTACGCCTTCGTCCTCTTTCTCGCGCTGTACGCCGTCTGGCGTTTCTGTGTCGAATTCCTGCGCGACGATCAGGCCCGGGGCTGGATCGGGCCGCTGTCCACCTCGCAATTCATTTCGTTGTGGATGCTGGCGCTGGCGATTTTTCTCGGCGCATACTGGCTTCCGCGCCACCCGTGGAGACGGAAAAGCGTCGAAATCGACCGCGCCACGCGGCGGCGGCAGACTCGCGCCGGCCGCCGCAAGCGCTGATCGCCGCCGGAGGCGCGGCGGGATGCAGCACGGCAAACGGATGTCATGGACAAGCCCGAACGTCCCAAATTGAAGCGCCTTGCAGGCGGCCGCGCGCTGCCCGAGCAGGCTGTGGACATCCCGTCCGCGCCGTGCTTCGTGGCGCGGGCGGCGACGCAGAGCCGCGCCGGCGATCGCCGCCAGTCGAAAATCGGCGGCCTGCCCTATTTTCCGGACGGCGAAGCGTGGCCGGCGTGCAAAGGCTGCGGCGCGCCGCTCACCTTCCTGGCGCAGTTCAAGAGCGCCGACGCCCCGGGCATGATCGCCGCTCCGGCGCGGATGCTGGTGATGTTTTATTGCTTCGCCTGCGCGCCCTTCTGGGACGTGGAGGGTCGCGGTTTCTGGGCGATGCTGACGCCGTTCGAACCCTTCGCGCCGCTTCTGCCGGAAAAGAAAATGCCGATCGACCCGCATACGCCCCCGGAACTGGCGCTGCGCTTCGCCAAAACGAAGGATCATCCTGCCCCGACGGAATGGCCGGCGAGCGGCGGGCTGTCGGACTGGGAACGCAACGAACTTGCGGCGCGCCGCCCGAACGTCGCAAAAACGAAATTGGGTGGTTTTCCTTCCTGGTGCCAAAGTCCGGATGCTCCACGCTGTCGCGAATGCGGCCAGGCGATGCGCTTTATCGGACAATTGGTGTCCGATATTGGTCTTGGCCTGCATTTTCCCGATGGGGGGAGGCTCTATCTTTTCGAATGCCTCGCTCCCCACGATGGGGAGGTTCCCCTTTCGATCGTCATGCAAACGGAATGACGCCTTTTATTTAACATATTGATATTAAACAGCATTTTAATTAATCTGCGGCGTGTGAGGTAAAAAGACGTCATTTGCAGGTCTTCCGGATTCGCCCTCTTTGTCAGCTCTCGGCGGCTGCGTTTCCGCTCCACTGAGTAGAGCCCCAATCAATAGTTGACACGCTTACCCTAACTCTTTACAATCACAAATGGATTCTTGTTTTCCTGCGAATAAAGGACATGGCGTGTCGGTTGGTTGTACGGATCGCCGACGGGGAAGGAATCGATAGCCGACGGGGTATCGGCTCCCGAGTTGCTTTTTTTGATGAAGTCTCTCGCCCTGGAAACGGTGAAGATAGTGAAGCGACGTGCGCGAAAAGCGTCGTGGGAGAGAATTTCCATTGCCGGGTTTTGCGTTCCGGAAAGCTTATAGAGCCGTGCGACGGCAAGGGGTTTGATCATGTTTCGCCGAACCTTTGCGTGGTGGGTCGTCCTCTCTGTGCTGGTGTCGCTCTGCTGGCTCGGCTGCGAACCGAGTCCCGCCGAATTGGACGGCGATGCCGACGGCCCCGAATCCGACATGGACTTCGAGTTCCCGATGCCGACCGATGGCGATGACGGCGATGCCGATCCGACGCCCGACGGCGACGAGGACCCCGTTGACGCCGATGGCGACGGACCGCCGGATGGCGACAAAGATTCTGTCGATGACGACGGCGACGCCCCGACCGACGGCGACCAGCCGGGCGAGCCGCAGATCGACGTCCCGGCGGAGATCGTTTTCGATCCGGTCGGCGTCAATCAGACCGACACGGCCAATCTCGTGATCCACAATCGGGGCGATGGCCTGCTGGTCGTCTCCAACTTGCAGTACGCTTCGCCCTGCACGCTGGAATTCGACATCATCTCGGAGATCGGCGACGGCCTGGAGATCGATCCCGGCCTCTCGGAAACCGTGGTCCTTTCCTATCGCATGGAAAACCCCGGCCTGGACGAATGCGACCTGAACGTCTGGAGCAACGACCCGAACGCGGCCATGACGCAGGTGCATGTACGCTCCACTTACGTGGGCACGCCGAATTTGCGCGTCGAGCCGTCCGCCGGCCTGGAGTTCGGTCCCGTCGATATTCTTTCCGAGAACGGCCGGACGCTCACGCTGACCTTCGAGCACATCTGGGAACCCGGCTCGAACGCCGTGCTGGAGGTCGGTCCCTTCGTTTTGGAGGATGAAGATACGCCCTTCGATTTTGCGGATGGATTCGCCTTCGACCAGGTGCAGCGTCTCAATCCCGGCGACGTCGTGCAGGTGTCGATCGTCTTCGTTCCCATGGAACTCGGCCCTTATGCGAACGAGTTGCTTTTCGACACCAACGACGAGGATTTCGGGCGCGCCTCCGGCGCGGTCTCCCTTTCCGGGTCCGGCGGCGCGGCGCGCATTTCGCTGGACCCCGTCCAGGTGAACTTCGGCCGCAAACCGATCGGCTTCGAGGCGCGCACGGTGCTGTCGATCGCCAATACGGGCGACGTGGATGCGACGATCGACTCGGTCGCGCTCGATGGAACCGGCGCGGATGAGTTCCGGGTCGAAATCGAAGGCGTGGTCGGCGCGCCGTTCGGCCCCGGCGAAACCATGCCGCTGTCC
>QZKR01000080.1 GCA_003598065.1 Myxococcales bacterium
GGATTTCCTCCACGACCGCCTCCGCCACTTCCTTCGCGGCGGGCGGCAGGATCGGATCGGGCGGTTTGGGCAGCGTCGCCAGGCCGTTGGCGATCTCGGTGCCGACGACCTTGCCGACGATGTCGGCCAGCATCGTCCGCTCCATCATCGGCGCGCCCTGAGGCAGGTCCAAAGCCAGGCGGCCGATCGCGTCGCGCACGATGTCGATGATCGAGTCGTGCACCTCGTGGCGCATCGCCTGGCGAATCGCGGCGATAAATTCCGCCTGATCCATCGGCGGCAGCCTGCCCTCGGCTTCGGTCCGCGAGGCCGGCGCGCCTTCAAGTTCGACGAGCAGCACCCGCACTTCCTGGCGGACCACGTCGCGCATCAGCCGTTCGACGTCGGGGGAAAGCCCGGCCGCCGATCGGGCGTAAAGCGTCGCCACTTCCTCGCGGATCGCGCGACGGAAGAGCGAGAGAATTTCATCGCTGGAAGGCAGCCCTTGCGGCGCGAGCTTTTTCTCTTCCTCGGGGATGCGCGCCGGTTGATCATGGACGACGACGAAAATTTCCTCCGCGACCGGGGCCGCATCCACGGGTTTAAGCGCTTCCGGACGGGCCGCTTCGGCCGGCTCCGCCGTTTCTTCTTCCACGGCGTCGGTGCGCGCCAACATGTCGGAGCGCCGGGCCTCGTCCATGGTCGGCATCGCGGGCGCGCTCTCGATCTCCAACAACCGGTCCACTTCCCGATCGACGGGGGCGAAAACATCGCGCGCCTCGGCCTCCGCCATCGCTTCTTCGTACATATCCGCCGCTTCCAGCGGAAGCGTCTCCCCCTCCGCCTCCGGCATCGGGAAAGTCTCCGGAGGTTCGACATCCGCCGCGATTTCGGCCGGGCGAGCCGGCGAAGGAGATTCGGCCGTCGCCGCATCGGCAAGGGCGAAAATATCCTCCGAGATCGTAATCGGCTCGTCGGTGAAGCTTTTGGCGGTCGGGGCCGCTTCGCCGGCCGGCAGTTCGATTTCCTCGTCCTCATCGAGATGAATGATGTCGGCGTCGGCGACCTCGGGAAGCGTCTCGGACTCGGCGGCGGCGACCGTTTGGGCGGGCTGCTCTTCCTCCGGCGGTTTCGCGAATTCTTCCTCCATGCCGAAGACGTCTTCCTCGATCGCCTGCTCGACGACTTCATCGAGCGGCGCTTCCTCCGCTTCGTCCAGCAGGGATTCTTCCTCGATGCCCGCGGATTCCAGCGGACGATCGCCGGTTTTGCCGGAAATCCCCGTCGGCTCGCGCTTTGTCTCCACCTTCTCGAAGACCTCTTCCTCGGCGAGAACCTGCTCCAGCGTCATGCGGCGCAGCCGTTCTATTTCCGATTTCTCGCCGGAGAAAATCTGCTCCACCTGTCTGCGTTCGACCACGGCGCGTTCGGCGGCTTCGATCGTCGATTCCCCTTCCTCTTCCTCGCCGATTTCCTCCAGGAGGAGAGCGGCCTCCTCGTCGGACAGTTCTTTCGGTTGGGACGCCGCCGGCGCAGGTTCGCCGGCCGCTTCGGAAGGCGTTTCGTCGAAGTCGCCGATCGGAATCAGGTCTTCTTCATCGCCTGTTTGCGCTTCGCCGAGCGAAGGCAGCTCCATCTCGGCCTGCGCCCCGTCCGCTTTCGCCCCGGCCACGATCTGGGCCGTACGGATGAGGCCGGCGCCTTCCAGTTCCTCCCAAACTTCCTCGGTGGTCAGTTGGGCGGGAGCGGCCGCCGGGCGGGAAGAGACGAGCATCGTGGCCTGGTCGATCAAATCCTGGCTGTCGAACGGCTTCTGAAAAAATCCCTGTGCGCCGACGGCTTTGGAACGGGGCATGTCGCTCGGCCGTTGCTGACCGATCAGCAGCAATACGGGAATCCCGGCCGTCTGGGGGACGGACTTGAGGTTCTGGCAAAACGCGTAGCCGTCCATGCCCGGCATGAACGCGTCGGCGAGAATCAGATTCGGCCGCAGCGTTGCGGCTTTCGCCAATCCCTCTTCGCCGGTGGCCGCCTGCTCGACGCGGAACTCGGTGTTGAGGAAGGTCATCCGCACGCTTTCCCGGATGGTCCGGCTGTCGTCCACCACCAGGATGGTCCACGCCATCGTCATACTCCCCGATTGCATAGGGATTCAGGCCGCTTGCGCGACGAGAATCGAAAAGCTTTCTATTTACTATACCATGAAAAGCCCGGGCGCGGCAAGCGCGGGAGGCTTCAGCTTTGATCGGCGCCGGAGCCGTTCTCCGATTTTTCCACGATCAGCGTGTTGCCGGCCGAGGTCGGCATGCGCAGCTTGTGTTTGCGGCTCATGATGGCGCCGACGATTCTCTGTTTGACGGAGATCTTCGCGCCCTCGAAGACGATCGAATCCGTCACCTGCGCCTGAGAGCCCACCTGGCAGTTGTCGCCCAGGATGGCGTACGGGCCGATCCGCGCTTTGTCGCCGATGCGGACGTTGTGGCCGACGACGAACGGCGGGATGAACTCGATCTCCTGTCCGAGTTCGACGTTTTCGCCCAGGCAGGCCAGTTCCGTCTTGTCTTTCAGCGGCTTGAGCACGAAATTGGCGAGCGGATCATAGTGGCGGAATTTCAGCTTGCGGTCCAGGAAAGCCATGTTGGCGGCGTAATAGGTTTCCGGCCGGCCGAGGTCGCTCCAGTAGCCCTGCATCAGATAGCCCATCACTTTTTCGTGGTTCTGGATCATTTTCGGGTAGCCGTAGCTGGTGATGCAGGTATAGATGTTGGGCGGCAGATATTCGAAAACCTTCTGCGAAAGAATGTGCACGCCGGTGAACACGCCGGGCAAACGCTCGCTTTCGCGCACGTCTTCAATGCGGCCGGCGATGTTGCGGACGAGAAAGTTTTCGTCGATGTCCACGGCGCCGTAAAACTGGGTCGATGCGTCCTGGGTAAGCACCATCGTCGCTGCCGCTTGATGGCGGCGATGGAAATGAACCGCGTCGTCCAAGTCGAAATCGATCAGGATATCGGCGTTCATCACCAGGAAGCTCTCTTCGTTTTCGAAGAAATCTTCCACGCGTTTGAGTCCGCCGCCGGTCCCCCAAAGCTCCTCCTCCTCCAGACTGTAAGTGATGCGCACGCCCATGGCCGAGCCGTCGCCGAGCGCCTGCTCGATGAGCTTGGGGAGATGGTGGAGATTGATGACGATGTCCTGAATGCCGTATTTTTTCAAAAACTCGATGCTGTAGCGGATCAGCGGCAGATTCGCCACGGGGAGCAGGGGTTTGGGCACCGTCTGCGTGAGCGGCAGCATCCGCTCGCCTTTGCCGGCCGCGAGAATCATCGCTTTCATGGCGCCAACCTTTCTTCGTAGCGGGCCAGCAGCGCCCCCAGTTCGCCGTATTCCGGAAGCCGGGCGAGGGCCCAACGCACGTACCCCAGGCTGGTCGGAATATTGGGAAGAAACGAGGGATTTTTTTTCACCCGATCGATGAACACGAACCGCCCCGCGTCTTTCAGTTTGCGCTGGACGGTTTGCAGGAGGAAGCCGCGCCGAAAGCCCTCCCGCGTCAATTCGCCCTGTTTCTCCGGGACGGCCCTGGCGATGTAATAATCGACCAGGTCGTCAACCAGCGCTTCGTCAAGGGCGACGTAGGAATCGCGCAGCAGCGCCACAAGGTCGTATGGAACGGGACCCCATAGGGCGTCCTGGAAGTCGATGACGACCAGTTCGTCGCGATGCACCATAAGATTGCGGCTCTGGTAATCGCGGTGAACGACGACCTGCGGCAGCTTGCGCAACGATCGGCAGATCCGATCGAAGTGGGAATGAAAGGCGGTCCGGTCGTCCTCGGGGATGCGGCGGTCGTAAAGCGCCTCCACGCCCCATTCGAGGTAGTGATCGAATTCCCACATCAACAGGTCGTGCGTGAACTCGCGGGTGAAGGCCGGGCACGCCGGTTCGGGACGCGTGCGGGTCAACGTCTGGAAGCCGACCAACGTATCGATGGCGCGCCGGTACCAGCCGCGCCGCGCCTCTTCGCCCGCCTCATGGACGAGGGCGAACAGTTGACGGTCGCCGACGTCTTCGAGAAAAATGAATCCTTTCGGGACGTCTTCCAGATACACATCCGGAACGCGCACGCCGCCGCGTTGAAGGTAGCGGCCGACGTCAAGGAAGGGCAGGCGGGCGGGGAGCGAGTCGCCGGCGGCCTCTTCGGAACGCAAGGCGTCGGCAGGGTTGAAAACCATCGCCACGAGCGTCGGGGGGGCGCTCCCGTCGGTCAGCCGGATCCGGAAGTACTGCCGGTTGGAAGCATCGCCGGCCAGTTTTACGACTTCGTAAACAGGATCGGGCCGGCCGGCGATCTTGGCGACGTAAGGTTTTAGCTGCTGCACGAATTCCATCAAATCCTCATCCTCGGCCCGCCACGCGGTTCCAGACGCGAACGCTCGCCGAGCGCTCGCGAGTCGCTTCCCCGCACATCGTTCCTATTCCATGCCGCTGGAGAGAAACCCCACCGTGGCGAAATTATAGAGGAGGCTCGCGCTCATGGCAAACGCAATTGCTCAGTCTATCGGCGGAAAGCGAAAAAGCGCCGCAAAGCGATGGACGCCGGGGCGAATTCGGCGGAAAGCGGCGGTCTTCAGCCGGAGGGTTTGATCGCTAAGTTTCTATTTTTGCAGCGGAATGGCGGAAACAAGGCCCGAATGTCCGAATCCCCGAAGCATCTCTCCCTTGACGCTGTCCGCCGGCCGCGCTTAAACTGAACCGCCGACTCTACTCGCTGCGAGGGGAGACTTATGGTGGAGCATACCGACACGCTGGAAGGCGCGAGCCGACAAGCCGCTTTGGCCCGATCGCTGCCGCTGTTCACCCGCCTCTGGCTGAATCTTTTCGGCTGGATGTTCGACCGCGTCAAGTTCTTCCGGCACAACGTCGAACTGATCCAGAAACATCTGGCCGAGGGGGCGATCATCCATGTCTTCCAGTATGCCAGTTACCTCGAGTACCTGATTCTCAATCATTTTATTCTCAAGCACGGCCTGGCCGCCGTGCCGTATCCCGAGCAGAATTGGCTTACGAGGTTATGGCGGAGATTCGTCTTCGCCCGCTCCATGCAGCCCCGCGCCCCTACCGTCGAGGTCAAGGCCGGCGAGCAGTACGTCATCTTCCTCCAGCGGCGCGGCTCCTTCCTTACGGTCCTCGCCGAGCGTCAGATAGACGAAATCCAGCGGCTGATAGACCTGCAAAAGCAGACCCCAACGCCGATTTTCCTTATGCCGCAGATCACCATCTGGACGAAGCGGCCCGTCTCGATGACGCGCTCCATCTGGGACGTCTTTTTCGGCAACTCGCTGCAGCCCGGCCGCGTGCGCCGGCTCATCATTTTCGTGCGCAATTTCCGTCAGGCGTTCATGAGGACCGGCGAACCGATGAACCTGACCGACTGGACCAGCGACGCCTTCGCCGAATCGGGCAAAAGCGCGGTGAAAGAAATCCGCTGGCGGCTGTTCCAGTTCTTCACCGAAGAGCGGATGGCCGTCACCGGTCCGATGACCCGTCCGCGCACCTGGATCCTCGAATCGGTGCTGAGCATGCCGGAGGTGCAGGCGACGATCAAGGAAGTGGCCGAGGCGGAAGGGAAATCGGAAAAGGAAATCGCCGTGCGGGCGGCGGCCGAACTGGACTTCATGGCCGCCGATTACAAGTACAGCTTCATCGTCATGATGTCGTCGGCGCTGAAGATCGCCTATCAGCGGCTGTTCAATCCGCTGGTGGTGGACATGGACGGCATCGAGCGGCTGAGGCAGTTGCTGAAGCAATATCAGGTGGTCTTCACGCCGAGCCACAAGTCGCACATCGATTACCTGACGGTGAGCCACCTGCTGCATCAGCTCGGCATGTATCCGCCGCACATCATCGCCGGCGAAAACCTGGCTTTCTGGCCGATGGGTTTCCTTTTCCGGCGCATGGGGGCGATCTTCATCCGCCGCTCGTTCAAGGGCAATAAGCTTTACGGCGTCCTGCTGCGCAGCTACCTCTCGCGCATGCTGTGGGAGGGCTACTCCCAGGAGTTTTTCATCGAGGGCGGCCGCTCGCGCACGGGGAAAGTGCTCATGCCGAAATTCGGCATTCTTTCCATCTATCTCGACGCCTTTCTGAAAAATCCGTCGCGCGAACTCGTCTTCCTGCCCATCTCGATCGTCTACAGCCGGCTGATCGAGGAGAAATCCTACGGCCGCGAACTGGCCGGCGGCGAGAAACAGAAGGAATCCACCAAGAGTCTGCTGAAGGTGTTCGACGCCCTGAAATTCCGCTACGGCGCGATGCACCTGCGCGTCGGCGAGCCGATTTTTTCCAAGCCGTTCACGGCCGAGCGCGGCCTGTCGCCGGAGACGATCACCGAGGAGCAGCGTTTCTCGCTCGTGCAGGAACTGGGTTACGACATCATCTACCGCATCAACCAGGCGACGACGGTCACGCCGATGGCGGTGGTGTCGGTGGCGCTTCTGGCTTCCAGCCGCAAGGGCGTCACCCAGGCCAGGCTGATGGAATCGGTGGAGATCATCCTCCAATTCCTGCGCGACCTCGGCGCGCCGATGGCCGAGAGCTTCGGCGACTCGCTGTATCCCATCGCCGAAGCGATCGAGCAGTTGAAGAAACAGGGTCACATCCAGTCCCACATCATCGGCAATGACATCATTTACGTCATCGTCGATTCGCACCGCTACGCATTGGACTTCCACAAGAACTCGATCTTGCATCATTTCGTGCCGACCGCCCTGGCGGCGCTCGGTTTCGCGTCGTTCAAGCGGCCGAAGGTGCCGCTGGCGCAGGTGCGCGAGCGATCGGGCTTCCTGGCGCGCGTCTTGAAATACGAGATCATCTTCTCGCCTCAGGCCAGCTTCGAGCAGGTGTTCGACAAGGCCGTCGATTATCTGCAGGAAAAAGGCGGCCTTGTCCGCGACGGCGCCGGCAACCTTTCCGCCGCCGATAAAAACACCCAGATTCTGCCTTTCTTCCAGGCGCTGCTCACCAACTTTCTGGAAAGCTACTGGGTTGTCGCCTCGGCGCTCAGGAATCTGGTGGGCAGGCGGATGGCGCAGAAGAAATTTTTGAAGCTGGTGATGGAGGAAGGCAAGAAGATGGCGCTGGTCGGCGAACTGGAGCGTAGCGAGGCCTATTCGACCAGCAACTTCCAGAACGCCGTCAATTCCTTCGTCAAGCGCGGCATCCTCATCAAGAACGAGGCGTTCGAGGACACCTCGGTGACGATCCTGCCCACCAGCCCGCAACTGACGACCAAGCAGAAAAAGAAGCTCGCCAAGAAGCGCGACGTTTTCCTGGAGCTCGCTCAGGACTATAATTCCGAGAGCGTGCTGGCCGACGTGGCCGCCGAACTGAAACTCTATTTGCGCAAGGAGTGAGCGATGCGGCGGAGCAGGGGCGTGGGGTGGCGGGTGGTTTTTCTGGCGATGCCGTTTCTCGCTCTGGCCGCCGCTCCCGCTCTGGCCGACGGCGACGACGACGCGGAGCCGGCGCCGGAGGGCGAGGAAGACGCCGATGGCGAAGCCGCCTGCGCGACTCACGACGACTGTCCCGCGAAATACGAATGCAAGCTCGGCGAGTGCGTCGCGCTGGAACTCGGCCAGTGCCGCAAGGACGCCGATTGCGCCGATTTCAGGGACGTCTCGGCCTATTGCGACCTGGAAAAACAATTCTGCCGCTATTATTGCGACACCGACGCCGTCTGCGATCCGGGCGAATATTGCGATTTGGATGTCCGGAAATGCACGCCGATCACCGGCGACGATTTCTGCACCTACGACCGCGACTGTCCCGCCGACCAGTATTGCGAAATGAGCCTGCGCCGATGCCGGCCGAGTTGCCAGTCCCACGACGACTGCCCGGAAGGTTACGTCTGCCATTCGCCGCGCTGCGAACCCGGCGTTGTCGATGGCGACGAGGACGGCGCGCCCGGCGATCGGCCCATTCCGGATGGCGATGACGCCGTGGTCCTGCCCGACGGCGACGAGTCCGCCGACGGCGACCGGCCGTCAGGCTTTGTGGACGGCGACGACGGGGCGGGCGGCCTTATCGATTGCCCGCCGGGCGAAGTCTGCACCTCGGGCGGCGACCAGGAGACGGCCGCCGAAGGCGGCTCGTCCGGCTGCGCGGCGAGCGGCGGCGCACCGTGGGCGTGGCTGCTGTTGGCGGCGCTGGCTGGACGACGCAAAAGATTCTGAAGGTTGCTTTTGCTAGTCAGCCCCTTAGCGCCGGCTCAGGCGTGCCGGGCGACGATCCGCTTGAACATCTCCACCAGTCCCATCCCCAGCACGAAGACGGATTCGATGTCGAGATTGTCGTCGGTGGCGCGGTCGAAATAGAGGCTCAGGTGCGAGGCGAAGGCCCCCTCGGCGCGGGCGTAGCTTAATAGAAACGGCACGCGCGGCAGCGGGTGGAGCAGCACGGTGCGGTCCGCCGCGAAGCCCAGCTCGCCCGCGTCGCGACCGAAGAGGCTCAACACGTCGAAGAACAGCTCGCCGTGCTCGTCGGCCAGCCGCCGCAACTCGTTTTCGCAGCGCATCGAGAAGAAGTCGGAGCGCGACATGGCGTCGCGCAACTGGTCGAACTTCACCCATTCGCCCGTCAGCTCGCGGCCCCGGCAATGCAGTACGTAATTCAAGAGGGGGACGTATACCCAGAAATTGGCGTGCAGTTCGGACGTCATTTCGCCCTGGCGGTCGAGCATGAAGTCGCGGCCCAGGCACTTGATCGCCAGCTTGTCGTCCACCAGCCGCGCTTGCAGTCGTTCCGGCGACGCGCCGAAATCGATGGCGGAGATTTTCTCCTTCAAATAAAGTCGCGCTTCCGCCAGACGTTGCTCGACCTCGCGGCGCTCGTCCGGCAGGGAGGCGAAACGCTCGCCGGCCTCGGCTCCCAGGCGCGGGCAATGGGCCAGCTTTTTCCGCCCCTGGACCACCAGCGCGGCGAAGGCCAGGCAGGTGGGAGCGCCGCACGCGCCGCAGTTGGAGCGGTCCAGGCTGCGGAAGATGTCCAGCACGGTCGCGCGCGACGCGCTCACTTGGAGAGCCTCCGGATGGAAGTAAGTTTCCGTGGCGTCAGCCTAACTCACTCTTCGGCGGTGGACAAGCGAATGGCGCAGATTGCGATTGGCGCAGATTGGCGCAGATCGGCATGGAGGGGCGACGGGCCGCGCCTGCCTTCAAGCGGTTTGGCGGCGCCGCTGTAAACATGTGTTTTTATGCAACTGATTCGTTCACTGATAGTATTAGAAAAGCAAAACGTACTGTCGTTATAAAATTAAGTAATAGCTAATAAAAACAGTAGATTAATTGTCGATTAGATTGTTATGCCGTTCACACAAAGTGAACGATATGTCAACTTCCGGCCCGTTTTCGGCTTGCCTTGTCATCCGCCTTGCGCGACGATGCCATCATGCGCCAGACGAAGCTCGACATTTTCACCTACACCGACTTCCGGGCCTTCCTGAAGGACCGGCTCGCCGAATTGAAGGCGCTCGATTCCAAATACTCCCTGCGCTATCTCTCCGATCGCCTCGGACTGTCCAGCAAGTCGCACCTGAAAATGGTTGTTGACGGGGCGCGCAACCTCTCGCCCGAATGCGCCGCCAAGCTGGCGCGGGTCATCTGCCTGAAGGACGACGAGGCGGCCTTCTTCCTGCAGATGGTGCGCTACGGCCAGGCGAAATCGATCGAGGAAAAGCAGGACGCGCTGGCCGAGATGCGCCGCCGCCGCCGTTTCCTCGCCGTGCATCAAATGGAGCTGGACCGTTTCGATTACCTCAACGAGCCGCTGACGCTGATTCTGCGGGAAATGGTTGCTTTTCCCGATTTTTCGGACGATCCCGCCTGGATCGCCGCCCGCCTGCCGTTTCGCGCCGCGCCGAAGCAGGTGGCCGAGGCGCTGGAAAAACTCGAGCGTCTGGAAATGATTCGCCGCGACGAAACCGGCAAATGGATCCAGACGCGGACCCACCAAAAAACCGGCGACGCACTTTTCTCTTTGACCCTCAAGGCGTTTTATGAAACGATGTTCCAGAAGGCGGCCCAGTCGGTCAATGCCCCGTCGGACGTGCGGAATCTGGGCGGGCTGACCATGGCCATCTCGCGCCGCTCCTACGACCGGCTGAGCGAGTTGTACCGCCGATTCATCGACGACGCCCGAGCGATAATAGACGAGGATGAGAGACCGGAGCAGGTGTACCAACTAGTAATGGGCCTGTTCCCGCTGACGGCGCCCGGTCTTGCTCCCGTTGCTCCGGAAAAAGCGGATTCATAAGGAGGACGCCATGCAGGCCACGGTGAAAAACAAACTTCTCGGCTGGCTCTTGACGATCCTGACGCTTCTCGGCGCGGCCGGCGTGTTATGCGCCCTGCCGTCGCCCGGAGCCGACGTGCGCGCCGTGATCGCGGCCGACGTCGGGACGCCCGTCGCCGTCGGCGGCGGCAGCACCGAGGAAGGCAACCCCGACCGCAAGCGCGAAGTAGGGCGGCCGGTGCATACGCTGAGAGGCGGCGGCGCTTCGACCGTCGGTTGAGGGCATGAACAAACGGATCCACCACAGATTGGCGGTGTTGGCCCTTGGGGCCGCGCTCGCGACGTTGATGGCGACGGACGCCGCTTTCGCCGTCGTGACGGATCCGACGCCCGCCCAAATCGCCGCGGCGATCGCCAGAGGCCAGACGCAGAAGGATAGGCCTGAGGCGCTTTTCGTCGGCTACGAGTTCGGTCAGCGCGGCCATGGCGCCAACGGTTACGTGATGACCAAGCTTTTTCAGGTCGCCCACCGTTCGGCAATGCTCGCCCAGCAGAGCAAGCCGGCCGAACCCGAGACGATGGCCGACATCCTGAAACAAGACTACCTGCTTTTCCCCGTGTATCTCGTCGCCCAGACTGCCGCCGATCTGGAGCATCCGCTCGTCGAATTGCGGCAGGGCGTCAAGACGCTCAAGGCGGCGGAAGTGCTGCTCGACCCGGTGGAGAAGGTCCTTTGCGAAGGCGACAAATGCTTGTATAAAAGGGACATTTACGCGGGTTTCTACTATCGCGACTTCAAAGCCGGCCAACTGGCCGTGCTGGCGATCCGCTATGGAAGCGAACTTGCGGAATTTCCGTTGGTTCTTGAGAAGATAGAGTAGAACGGCCGGTGAACGGGATTTGTTGCCGGCGGCCTTGAAAAAGATTGACAGCTACATGACGGCTAACTAAAGTGGGCGCGTTGTGCGGTTCCCCCCGCCAACGGCTCGCTTATGTTACCCATCGCAAATGGAGGCTGCATTGTCTTCCCGATTGATGGCGATCGGCCTAATCGCAATGGCTTTGTGCTCGGCTTCGCCGGCGTTCGCGGCGACTGCGCCGGCGGCGGACGGCCTCGCCCCCGCCGAAGCCGCCGCTGAGAAGCCGCTCGCCGTGGCGCAGGTGGAACCGGCGACGATCAACGAGCAGGCGGCCGTGAAGCCCGTGGCCGAAGTGAAGGCGGAAGGCGGCAAGACGACGGAGACGGACGAGAAGTGGTGGTCGCTCACCTTTACCTACGAACTGGCCCACAATGTCGCCAGAGAGCGGCCGATGGTGAACAACGCCTTCGCGCTCGATCCGGGGTTCACCCTGCCTTACGAGATCTCGCTCGGTTTCCATCTGGGCTTTTTCGTAACCACGGAATACCCCGGCGATGGGATCGGGGCGCGGGATGTGACGGTCAATACCGTCGATATGGATCCGATCGTGGCCACGCTGAGCCGGAAGTTCACCATCGACGAGAAGTACAGCGGCTTTTCGATCACGCCGTCCTTCGGCTTGAGCATCCCATACGTATCCAGATTCAACGGGCAGGCCACCCAATACTACGCCGCGATCAAGCCCGGCGTGACGTTCGGCGTCGCCAAGTGGGGTTTTTCGCTTTCCAACGCCAACACCGCCCAGAAGAACTTCCACGGCGATGCGTACATCTGGCGCAATTCGGAAGCGAGCGCCACGCGCGAAGCGACCCCGCTCAACGAGTGGACGTACGCCAATACGACGTCCCTGCGCTACAGCTTCTGGAAGATGAGCCTCGGCCTCGGGTTTACGTGGGCGCGCTCGTGGCGCTATCATCCGTCGAACCAGGAACAGGCGATCAACAAACTGTCCTATTCCGGCGACATCGGCATCGAGCCGTACGACGGATTGAGCGTGACCCTCGGCGTCGCCACCGACGGTCCGGAACGGAGAAACGGCGGGTTCAAGGACGACTATACGAAACCCTTGGATCCCTTGTTTACGAACGTCTTTCTGTCGCTTTCATACACGATCTAGCGAGCGTCAGGTTTAAGGAGGGGTATCGAACATGCTAGCCCAGATGAAAAGAACGATCGGAGAAATCGGCCTCGTCGCGTTTGTGGCGGTGGCGCTGTCCGCTTGCGTGACGGAGCGGTCGCCCATCGACCAGACCGACCGCTTGGGGCTCGACAAGCGCCTGTTCGAGGGCGAGTGGTTCTACAAACAGACGGTCGTCGATCTGCCGTACTCGATCGACTGGTCGTTCGTCGGCGAGACCAACGAATTGAAAATCATTCGTTGGGAGATCACCGAAAACTGGCTGATCGCCTACTCGGTTCATCAAAAGATCGAGTACACCGACACCGAAGGCACGCCGCGGCCCTCCAACGTGCCGATCATGGCGCTGCCGATCCTGGCGCATTTCGACCGCCAGCTGGCCCAGAACCCGACCACGGGCGAGGACCTCCCGATGCTGGTGGAGAACACCGACAAGCCGTGGTGGCAGCGGCGCTATTTCGTCGTCGATCCGGCGGGCAGCCCGCTCACCAACTTCGAACTCCAATACCTGAACATCACCATCGATCTCGACAATCCGTTCAACTACGAACCCCTTTCAGGGTATCGTCAGGTGGAATTCCACGACAAGACCGGCAAGGCGATCAACCCCCTCGATTACGAGCTGCGCCACATGGCCGGCGAGGAGCAACTGGCCGAGACCTTCTCCTTCCACACCACGACGGTCGTTTCCGCGAACAACAACTGGGACCACATCTGGACCTGGGACGACGTCAATGAATTCATCAACTGGGAGCCGGCGCGCATCGAAATGCGGCACTTTTTCTGGCGCGTCGATCGCGACGCCATCGCCCAGAACGGTTTCCACGCGATGGAATTCCAGGACGAGATGTTCCGCCGCTTCGGCTACTTCGTCCGCGAGTACCGCGGCGTCGATCCGCAGCATGGCTACCGCGAAAACTACACCCACATGTGGGCCAATCACTTCAACATCAGCGGCGACAACAAGATCGTTTATTATCTCGGCCCCAACTTCCCGAAACGCTTGGAACTGACGGCCTGCTCGATCGGGGCCGACTACAACCACGCTTTTTCCAAAGCCGCTTACGAAGGCAAGCAAGCCGAGGACGCGGGCAAGGGCGGATTCGTCAGCGATTTTCCCGAACAGGTCAAGCTCGCCGACGGTCTGAATCTGATCCCGGTGGGCGGCTCGGCGCAAAAAACCAACGTCCCGACCTCGGCCTTCATGCCCGACGCCACCGGCGTCTGGCCGGACGATCTGAAGCTCGACGACGGCAAATATTACTACATCGACTATGCCTTGGAGAGCCTGAAGGCGCCGCAGGGGTGGGCCGAAGGGGATAAGGAAACCTTTGCCGATCGGCAGGCGGCGATGGTCGAGGAGTACCGCCGTTACTGCTTCGCCGAAGGCCCGGAAGACAAATTCGTCCTGCGCCGCAACGCGTTTCTCGAATACGACTACGAGCGCGACGGCGTCAATCCCGAAGGCCTGCCGAACCTGATTACGCCCAACGAGATCGTCGCCAGGTATGGCGAAGACATCGACTCCCGCGTCGCCAAGCCGGTTACGTATCCCGTAGCCTGCAAAGTTACGCTGGAGCATCGTTGTGCGGTCGATGCGAACGGCCACAAGGTCGCCCGCTGGGAAGCGGAACTCGGCGACCCGCGGAAAAGCTTCATTTACTGGGTCGAGACGCCCACCGAATACGGCATCCTCGGCGTGGCCCAGTGGTCGGACAACCCGGAAACCGGCCAGATCTTCGCCGGCGTCGGCCATATCGCCGGTTCGGTCCTGCAATGGTCCGTGTCGCGCGAACTGGAGCGCTATTTCATGCTCAAGGAGCAGATTCCCGACGACGAGAACGATCAGCTGCATCCGTTCGAGTTCGACAGCGCCGAGCACTATCAGAACATGCTCGATGCGCTCATCATCGACGCCGAATACACGCGGGTGCCGCAGCCCGGCGAGGACGACGCGCGTCCGGGCGACGAAGTCAACCCGCCTCCGCCGTTGGCGCCGGGCTCGGAACAGTGGCGCCTCTCGGCCGTGCACAACCCGAGGATTTTCGGCCACAACCACGACTTGGACGTGAATGAGGAACTTGCGCCGATCAATGAAGCCGAACTCACCCACGAGCAAAAGATGAAGCTCGAAAAGGTGCGTCTGCCCCAGTACGCCAACCGCTTCGACATCAGCAAAATCCAGGGTACGAAATGGGAGACGCTGATGAGTTCGAAAGGGCTCCTCGATTCCCTCTTCCCCGGGGAGACGTCTTACAGCGAGGACCAGCTGTACCAGATCTCGCCCGTCTACTGGGGGACGATGGACGCGATGAAGGAGCAGATGCGGCGCGAAACCCTTTTCACCGAAAAATGCTATTTCCAGTCCGAGTGGCTGGACGGCGGTTTCCTGGAAATCATCAAAAACATGGACGACGAAGGTTATACGCGCGAGGACATCCGCCGGCTGGTGGAGCGCGTCATGTTCAAAGGCGTCGCCGAACACGAAGTCGGCCACTCCATCGGTCTGCGGCACAACTTCATCGCCTCGGCCGACGAGCTGAACTACGTCGGCTCCGACGGCGCGGCGAAGACGGGCTACTGGCGGTTCAAAGGCGAGTTCCAGGCGGCCTTCGACGAGGCGGTCAAACAGTACGCCGCCAAGAAGGGCAAGGACGTCAAGGAAATCAGCGCGACCGAGAAATTCTACCTCTCCAAAACGATCCCCACGCCGAAGGACTGGTACATGTATTCCTCCGTCATGGATTACATGGACGAGTTCTACTTCCACGGCTTCGGTCTCGGCCGCTACGACCTCGCCGCGATCCTGTATGTCTATGGCAAGGCGGTCGAGAAATACAGGTACGACGAGGGCTCGCACGAGCTCGCCTATCATCCGATCACCGGCAACCCGATCCAGGTCGTCGAGCCGATGTACGAGACGCACACCTGCGGGAACGCGCTCAAAGGCGTGAAGCTGGACCCGGAGGATCCGGACGTCGATTACAGCCAGATCGATGTCTCCGACCTGTACAACGCCGAATGCGCCTGCGTTCCCGGCGCGCCCAAGCCCGGCGAGCGCGACGAGGATTGCGTGTGCGTCGATTACCCCGGCCTGAGCTACTGCTACAACGCGGCCAAACAGGTGCAGACGCTGCGCACCGAAGTCGAAGTGGAGCTTGTGGAGAACGGCGGCGGGAAGCTCAAGATCATGCCGGTGGAGAACTCGCGCACGCCGATTCAACTTAACGGCGACGTGCGGCCCTACCTGTACTGTCCGGACCATTGGCGTTTCGACCATGCGATGTGCATCGTCTGGGACAAAGGCTACACGGCGCGTGAAATCGTCCGCAACATGGCCGACCAGTACAAGCGTTTCTACGTCTGGCGCAATTTCCGGCGCGGCAATCCGCGCTTCCGCGAAGTGAGCTGGTTCTCCTACCTCATGACCTACTTCCCCTTCGTCCATTTCACGCTGGATTTCAACTACAACCGCTTTAAAATCGACGACTGGCTGCCGCTGGTGCTCGATTCCAACGAGAATCCTTTCCCGGTGGATTCGAACGGCAGGCCGCAAGCGATTCCGCTGGCGCGCAAGGAATACCTGCTGGCGATCAACGGCGTGGAAGAATGGGAGGAAATGGTCAGCGGCCAGCGCGTTCGCAAAACCCTGACGCCGGGCGGGCCGGGCGACTACCTCATCGCCTCCATGGAAGCCTTGAACTTCATGGTTTACGACGTCATGTACAGCCCGGACGTGGGTCTGCACGTCCTCGACAACTGGTTCAGCGACCGCAACAAAGAGATGTTCAAAACCAACCCCTACATTCTCCCCGACGAGGACCTCAGGGAAATGGAAGGGTTTGAAACGGTCGATATCGATCTGCGCTTCGGCCATTTCCATCGCGACGCCTACAATCGTCAGGACGATCTGGGGATCACGCAGACGAAATTGATGCGGCGCGGCTTCACGCTCCAGAAGGACGCGGTTTCCTACATGCTGACCAACGCCGGCTGGCCGGTGGAGAAGTACGCGTTCGAGAACATGGCCAACGCCTACTACTACACCTCCGACGGCATCGAGAACGCGCTGTACCATATGATGGCCGACATCATGAACGAAGACGCGTTGTTCACTTTCAGCCGCTACTGCGCGACCAAGGGCGACGACGGCGAATACGAGGTCAAGGTGTTCCAGCCGCGCCTCAACGAACTTTATCTCTGGAACTGGGACGAAGATGCGGTGGCCCTCAACTCGGCCTGGCAGCCGGGCAAGTCGGATTCCACGAAGACGATGTGTCAGAAACTCTCCGAGCAGGAAGGGAAGAAGTACACCCCGATTCACGGCTCCTGGGTGTACTTCGACAAGATCTGGCCCGCCTTGTTCGGAACGGTCAACCTGGCCAATACGATGGCCGACAACACGGTGTTCTGGTACTTCACGACCGACGTCATTCCCGTCGCCGAGCGCGGTAATTGGACCGACCCGGACGGCGTCAACGAAGTGGAATGCCTGAATTCCAAGGAAAACCTTTACTACCGGGCCCGCAAGTTCCCGGGCGATCCCACCGAAAACGCGATCTTCGACCTCGTGAAGCGCTGCTACGAGACGCAGAAAAAGTGCCTGTTGCGTCCGAGCATGCCGATGGCGCCGGGCAACCTGCGCCAGGACCAGTGTTTGGGCGCGAACGGCTACTGGTATCCGAAGTCATACATTAACCGGGAATTGGAGACGATCGAATCGACGTTCATTCTCCTGAACGACTTCTCCAGTTTCTGGTTAGGCACGATCACCGGTAACTACCGCTAAGGGATCAAGAACTTCGCTGCAAGGGCCGGGGTTTTTCCCCGGCCCTTTTTCGTTCAGGAGCTAAGCAGCGAATTTTATTGCCCCGGCGAGGTGGTCCGGTATAATGTCTGCCGATTGACGGAACGAAAACCAATTGATCGGTACGGATTGCAAATCCAGTACAGAACAGTTAATAAAGGAACGGAACGCCTAAAGGAGGATACCTCATGTCTGGCCATAATAAATGGAGTTCAATTAAGCATAAAAAGGGGGCGGTGGACGCCAAGCGCGGCAAAATTTTCACCAAGCTGATCAAGGAAATCTCGCTCGCCGCACGCGAAGGCGGCGGCAACCCGACCGGCAATCCGCGGCTGCGCACGGCGATCGCCGCGGCGAAAGCCGCCTCGATGCCGGCCGACAACATCGATCGCGCCATCAAGAAGGGCACCGGCGAGCTGGAAGGCGGGACGATCGACGAATACGCCTTTGAGGGCTACGGCCCCGGCGGCGCGGCGATTTTCATCGAAATCGCCACGGACAACAAGAATCGCACCACGGCCGACATCCGCCACATCCTCAGCAAAAACAACGGCAACTTGGGCGAGAGCGGCTGCGTCGCCTGGATGTTCGACCGTCGCGGGATCATCGAGCTTGAAGGCGAAGGCCTTAACGAGGACGCCATCATGGAAGCGGCGCTGGAACTCGACGGCTTCCAGGACATGGAAATGGGCGACGACATGGCCACCCTCTACACCGAACCGAACAAACTCCACGTTGTCCGCGAAGCCATGGCGGGGAAGGGCTGGACGATTGGCGAGGCCAAGATCGGTTTCGTCCCTCAGAACATGGTGAAGCTGGAAGGCAAGAAGGCCGAGCAGATGGTGAGGCTTCTGGAGATGCTGGAAGAAAACGACGATGTGCAGAACGTCTACACCAATGCCGACCTCTCCGAGGCGCAGGCGTAGCCGCGCCGTCCGGCGCGCGTAGGCATGTCAAACGCCGTGCGGACGATCGGCGTCGATCCGGGAAGCCGCGCCGCCGGCTACGGCGTGGTCGAGAAACAGGGCAGCCAGCTCGTACACATCGATTGCGGCGTGATCGTCCCGCCCAAGGATGCCGTTCTGCCCGCACGTTTGCTGTTCATCGAGAATGCGCTGGAGGAGGTCGTCCGCCGCTATCGCCCGGAGCAGGCGGCGGTGGAGGACGTGTTTTACTCGCGCAACTGGCGCAGCGCCCTCAAGCTCGGCCAGGCGCGCGGCGCCGTGCTGGCGGCTCTGGCCCGAGAGGGGCTGGAGATCGTCGAATACGCCCCGGCCCGCGTCAAGCTGGCGGTGGTCGGCTTCGGACGGGCGGAGAAGGAACAGGTGCAGCAGATGGTGCGCGTGCTGCTTGGCCTGCCCGAGATCCCCGAGGAGAACGCCGCCGACGCCCTGGCGCTGGCCATTTGCCGCCTGCACGACAGCGACGATCGGCTGCGGGAGTTGTTGAAATGATCGCCGGATTGAAAGGCACGCTCTTCGCCAAGACGACGGACCATGTCGTCGTGGACGTGCACGGCGTACGTTACGCCTGCGCCGTATCGCTCTCGACGCTCGCCGAACTCGGCCAGCCGGGGGAAGACGTGGAACTGTTTGTCCACACACACGTCCGCGAAGACATGATCGCCCTTTACGGTTTCGCCAACGAGGAGGAGAAGCGAGTTTTCCTTGCGCTGAACTCCGTGTCCGGCATCGGTCCCAAACTGGCGCTGGCCATGCTCTCCGGCCTGCCGGCGCGCGCCCTCGCCCAGGCCGTGGTCAACAGCGATCTGCCGCGGC
>QZKR01000141.1 GCA_003598065.1 Myxococcales bacterium
AAACGGCGGCCGTAACTATAACGGTCCTAAGGTAGCGAAATTCCTTGTCGGGTAAGTTCCGACCTGCACGAATGGCGTAACGACTTCCCCACTGTCTCAACCAGCTGCTCGGTGAAATCGAACTAGCGGTGAAGATGCCGTTTACCCGCGAAAAGACGGAAAGACCCCGTGAACCTTTACTACAGCTTGACAGTGACATTCGGGCTAGTCTGTGTAGGATAGGTGGGAGGCGCTGAGTTCGGGGCGCTAGCTTCGAAGGAGCCAACCTTGAAATACCACCCTGATTATTCTGAATGTCTAACTCCAGCCCGTAAGCCGGGTTGAGGACACTGTCTGGTGGGTAGTTTGACTGGGGCGGTCGCCTCCAAAAAAGTAACGGAGGCGCGCGATGGTTCCCTCAGGCTGATTGGAAACCAGCCGTAGAGTGTAAAGGCATAAGGGAGCTTGACTGCGAGACCGACGGGTCAAGCAGGTGGGAAACCAGGTCTTAGTGATCCGGTGGTTCTTTACGGAAAGGCCATCGCTCAACGGATAAAAGGTACTCCGGGGATAACAGGCTGATCTCCCCCAAGAGTTCACATCGACGGGGAGGTTTGGCACCTCGATGTCGGCCCATCGCATCCTGGGGCTGGATTAGGTCCCAAGGGTTTGGCTGTTCGCCAATTAAAGCGGTACGCGAGCTGGGTTTAGAACGTCGCGAGACAGTTCGGTCCCTATCTTTCGTGGGCGCAGGAGATTTGAGAGGAGCTGCCCCTAGTACGAGAGGACCGGGGTGGACAGACCTCTAGTGTTCCAGTTGTCCCGCCAGGGGCATAGCTGGGTAGCTATGTCTGGGAAGGATAACCGCTGAAAGCATCTAAGCGGGAAGCCTGCCTCAAGATTAGATCTCCCTCTCCTTGTGAGAATAAGATCCCTGAAAGACTATCAGGTTGATAGGCCGGGTGTGTAAGCGTCGTGAGGCGTTGAGCTTACCGGTACTAATTGATCGAACGGCTTGACCATATTTGATTTAGAGCAGGTTAAGTCTGGGAACACGTCCAAGCCGTTACAAAGAGACCGCTATTCAACGTCATCAAGTTAGCTTGGTGTCAATAGCGGAGGAGTAACACCCGATTCCATCCCGAACTCGACGGTAAAGCCCTCCAGCGCCGATGGTACTGCACCCGGTTGGTGTGGGAGAGTAGGTCGATGCCAAGCTATTTTTTTGCCTTTTTCCTGGAAATCGCCCATTCTGTTAAGCACGCAGTCCGTCCCTGACCGGTCCGGGGACAGTTGTCCTGTCTGTAACTCCAGGTCCCGATATGAACGCCGAGCCGCGAGTCGAGTATTTCGCCACCTGCCCCTCCGGAGCGGAGGCGATTCTCGCCGACGAGTTCGTCCGTCTCGGCTTCCAGGCGGTGGAAGCCCGGCGCATGGGCGTATGCTTCACGGGCGGCGAGACCGACGGCTGGCGGGCCTGCTTCTGGTCGCGCGTCGCCAGCCGCGTGCTGCTGCCGCTTGGCGAATTCGCCGCGCGGGACGCGGGGGAATTGTACGCCGGCGCGATGGGCATCCCCTGGGAAGATCATCTCAGTTCGCTCAATACGTTCGCCGTCGAGGGCGTCGGACAATCCGATGCGCTCCGGCATTCCGGCTTTCTCGCGCTCAAAGTGAAAGACGCCATCGCCGACCGGATGCGCAAGGCCGTCGGCCGTCGGCCAAACGTCGATAAAGAAAATCCGGACGTGAACGTCTTCGTCCGACTCGCCGAAGATCGCGCCCTTGTCGCCCTGGATCTTGCCGGCCATGGCCTGCATGTGCGCGGCTGGCGGCAGCGGCGCGTGGAAGCGCCTCTAAAAGGCAATCTCGCTTCCGCCATTCTTTACGCCTCCGGCTACGACGGCCGAACGCCGCTTGTCGATCCGATGTGCGGTTCCGGGACCTTCGCCATCGAGGCGGCGGAAATCGCGCTCGGCCTGGGGCCGGGCCGTCTGGCGACCTTCGGCTTCGAACGCTGGCCGACGCTCACGCGGATGAAGAAACGTCTCGTCGCCGATTTGCGCCAGGAAGCGGCGAAAGGCCGGCCCGTCGAACCGCCGTTCATCGCCGCCGGCGACAAAGACCGCGAAGCCGTGGCCGTGGCCAAAGCCAACGCCGAACGCGCCGGCGTAACCCGCGCCATCCGCTTCGGCGTGAAGGACGCGCGGCAGGCGGCGCTTCCCGGCAGAACGGGGATGCTTGTAACCAATCCGCCCTACGGCGAGCGCCTGAACATCCCCGAAGAGGAATTGCTGGACCTTTACGCCGCTCTTGGCGAACGCTGGAGGGGGATCGGCGACGGCCGCCTGGCGGTGTTTTGCGGCCATCCGCAGTTCCGCAAAGCGTTCGGGCTCAAGCCGGCTTCCTTCGTCGAGTTGTACAACGGCCCGATCAAGGCGCGTCTCTATCTCTACGACATCGGGGCGCGCTGGAGCGGGGAAAAGGAATCGACCCAGGACGATGGTTAGCCGCGCCGTTCCGGGAAGGACGCATTAATAACGTTTGCAATTTTATTTTCGCGCGATAGAATGAGTTGTTTCCGCAAGCAACCTTCTTGATCGACTCGCCACACCATAAATCTTCCTGCGCGGGGAGAAGAACGATGTTGCGTACTAATTTGTGTTTCTTTGTCGTGGCGCTCGGCTTGGGTTTCGCATCGGCCGCCTGCGATTCCGGCGGCGAATCGTCGCGTCCGGCGGACGGCGACGCCGACGCCGACGCCGACGACAGCGACTCGCTCATCCCCCGCAACAGCTCCTGCGCCGACGATTCGGGTGAATTCATCGCCGATGAGAGCGAGTGTCGCCAGCCTCAGATGGAAAATTTCTCCCGCGCCTCTTTGAACGAGGAGGCCAGCGACGAGTTGGAGGAACTCCTCACCGCCATGTCCGACTACCGCAATTTGACCCCGGAAGAATTCCAACAGCGGTTCGGATCGGACAAGGAATACCTTGACGGCCTTGGCCAGTCGGTTCTGGAGGCGGAAAACCTCAGTTTGATCCGCAACGCCTATCCGCTCGACGAGGGACAGCAGGCGGCGCTGGCGGAAAACGGCTTCGTCATTCTCGACGACGTGCGCTACGACACCTTTTTCCAAGCCTACAAGGAGATCTACAGCCGCGATCTGCCCATCTACGTGTCGGTGGATTCGCTTCTGGACGCCTTGCACCTTACCTTCGACCGCACGTTGATGGACGTCGAACATTTCGTGCTGTACGGCGAATTGGAGACGATGCTCAGGGAAATGGACGAGGCGATCCCGACGCTTGGCCTCGGCGGCGCGGAGGAAGGCGAGCAGGTGCTGGACGATGTCGCCGCCTACGTCTGCACGGCGCGCAATCTGCTGTCGCCCCAGCCGGTGGGCTGCGGCCGCTGCGTCGCGGCGACCGTCGAGCATTTCCTAAGCCTCGTCGCCGCGGAAGAGATCGTCGGAGAAGAACGCTTCGGTGCGAAAATCATCGAAGACTACAGCCAGTTCAAACCGCGCGGGCACTACACGAAGACGGAGCGGCTCAAACGCTATTTCCGCGCGATGATGTGGCTGCAGCGGGTGCGCTTCGACTTTACCGAGTATCCCCGCCACGCGGCCGACGCGCTGGTGTTGGCGCAGTTGCTGGAATCCACCGGCGCGATGGAGCGGTATGACCGCATCGATCGTATCGTTAGGGCTCTCGTGGGCGTCTCCGACTCGCTCAATGCGCGGGGCATGCTGGATCTGGCGTTGCAGGCGGGGATCGACGACGCAGCCGATTTGTTGACCGACGAGGCCTTTTTGACCTTGCGGCAGCGGGCCTTCGCGACCGGCGCCGGGATGCAGCGCATCCGCAGCCAATTCATGGACCAGCTCGTCTTCAGCGAAGAGGAATTCACGCCCACGCCACCCGCTTATTATCTCATGGGCCAGCGTTACGTCGTTGACAGTCACGTCTTTTCCAACGTCACCCATCCGCGCGTTGCCGGCGGACGCTGCATCCCCTCGTCGCTCGACGCGATGTTCGCCCTGGGCAACGCCGCCTGTGCGCCGCTTCTGGCCGGAGAGATCCAGAAATACGACGATCAGCCGCAACTGGCGGCGATGAAGGACATCGTGGACGGCTACGATGAAAATTTCTGGTCGTCAACGACCTACAACGACTGGCTTTCCGCTCTGCGCACGCTCGACGCCGACACAACCGGCGAAGCCTATCCCCCGGTGATGCGCACCGAAACCTGGGACCGGCGGATGTTGCAAGCCCAATTGGGAAGCTGGGCCCATCTCCGGCACGACACGATTCTCTACGCCAAGCAATCTTACAGCGACACAGCCTGCGACTACCCCGACGGCTGGGTCGATCCCTACCCGGAGTTTTATCGGACGCTGGATCGTCTGATGGAGCAGCTGGGGACGGTTTTCACCGAGGAAGGGTTGGCGAATCTTTTTTTGCACGACGAAGCCGGGGATCTGGGCGGTTCTTTTTCAGGAAACGAGGCGATGGCCACTCTGATCCACTGGCGCGAAACCCTGGTTCAGCTCGCCGACATCGCACAGGCCGAGGTCGCCGGATTGGCGTTGAACGAAGCCCAGATCGCCTTTCTCAACCAGATGATCTTCGATAGCGCGGACAGCGGCGCGCCGCCGTTCGACGGCTGGTATCCGCGGTTGATTTACAAGTACGCTCCGGAAAACTCGGAAATCTTCGATCCCACTATCGCCGACGTCCATACCGGGCTCGGCGATCTTTGCGACCGGTCCGGCGTGCTGCATGTGGGCGTGGGCTGGGTCAATCCGCTGCTGATCGTCGTCGAGACCTCCTGCATGCAACGGGCTTATATCGGCCCGGCGTTCAGCTTCCACGAAACGCTCGAAGAGGAGCGCCTTACCGACGAGGTCTGGAAGGAGCGTCTGGAAAGCGACGCGCCGCCGGCGCGGCCGGACTGGACGGGCGATTTCATCCGGTAGGGAAGGGCGGGAGAGTCTACCCCGCGCCGTACTTGGCTTTCAGCGAATTGATGTAATCGAGGAACATCTTTTCATCGTCCTTGAAAAACCGGGTGAATTGCACGCCGATCCCCGGATTCATGCCGGCCGCCTTGGCCTGCTCCGGCGCGACGACATGGACGACGCGCGCCTCGACGTGCGCGACTTTCTGGATCTCCATCAGCAGGATGTGCACTTCGATGACCGAATTGACCGCCGTGGGGTGCTCGGTGGTGACGAACATGCCTCCGGCGCTGATGTTCTGCGTGTACTCCTCGAAAAGTTCACGAGGCGACTCGAAGCTGACGCGGAAAACCTTCTCGAAGCGAGGTTCGCGGCGGTTTTCGGAGAAGCTTTCCACGGCGCTCTGCAGCAATTCCAGGTAACGCGGATGCCGTTCGGTGAACATCACGCCCATATCGAGGATGGCGCCGAGGCGTTCCTCTTTCTGGCTCATGTCGCTGGACCAGCGCACCGCGCCTTTCAAGGGAATCGGTTCGGGGTCCCAGGTGATCAGCAGGTTGAGAGTCGTGCCCGGGCTGTAGATCGTTTTGCTGGAAATGGCCACGCCGCCCAGAGACAGGTTTTTGATGAAGCCGAGATAGCGGGCTTCGTAAACGCCGAAATACACCGGGAACCGCTTGGTGACCCGCGTCTGATCGCGCTTGATGTTTTCCGCCATTGCTGATTCTCCCCCGGCCGTTCGCCTCGTTGCGACGAATTATAATCATCCGCGCGAAAGTCTCAAATTTTCCGTCGCGCCGCAAAATGAAGATGCCCCAAGCAGAGTTATGGTATCATACTCTCGCTCGGCTCGCCCGAAAGATCATGCCCGATCCGCTACGCCGGCTTTTGCAGGCTTTCCCGCGCCATGGCGGGAAAAAGGGAAGTGTCATGAGATGCCAGGTTATTCGCGTTTCGATACGCCATGGGCTGCTGCTGGGGCTTTTTTTAACGGCTTTGGCGGGTCTCGCCGCCTGCGACGACGGGACGGCGTTCCGTTTTCAAAAACCGGACGGAGACGCGGATTCGGCGGATAATTTCGATTTCGACCTTGATCCGCCGCAGACCGACGGCGACTCGGATTCGTCCGACTCCGACCTGTCCGACTCCGATCCGGACGGGAATGAGGGCGAGGTCGATTGGCCGATCCTGCTGCGGATGCGCAACGCCGGCGATCAGGCCGCCTACGTCCATACGGGCGGCGTCGGCTGGCCGGAAGAGAACGGCTTCACCGTGCTCGATTCCGCGGGTTCGACGGTGGCGCTTTCCGCGCCGTGCATCGCCTCTTGCGGCGACCCATGCGAGCCCATCTTCTGCGAGCCGGCCGAACCGCAGGTGCGCCAGATCCTGCCGGGAGAATTCATCGAGCTGCCCTGGGACGGGATGTACTACCGGATGGACTCCTGCCAGAACGAGGATTTCGGCACGGTTCAGTGCGCGCACTACGAGCCCGCTTCCGAAGGCGACTACTCGATCCGTTTTTGCTGGGCGACCCTGCTCGACGTTATGGGCGAGTCCTGGCCCGAGCGCCGGCGGGGCGACGTGCTCGCCCCCGCCTACCCCGACAACATGGAGTGCGTCACGTCGCCGCCGATGCGGCTCGATGCGGAGGAGCATCAGGCGCTCGATTTCGATTTTACGGCGACGCTCGACATCAGGAAACCCTGGGCGTACTGCGGCCAGGCGTGGAGCTACAGTCCTTACGCCCCGTCCCGGTTCGCCATCGAGAATCCGGAGGGACGGGAAGGGCGCAGCGTCGTCGTTCCGATCATGCCCGAACCGGGCGGCTGGGGCCTCGGCTGCTGGCGCTGGGATGGTATGCAGCAGTCCATTCTCGCTGATGCTCGGGAGGTTTTGTTTCGCCATGGAAGCTTTATCGGTGAGCGGTCTTGCGAACAGAATATCGAAACCGTAGCCTACGAGCACGTCCTGCCGCCGCTCGATCTCGGGGAGTGGAGCTTGGTTGTCGATACGGGCGCCGGCATGACGCCGGTGGAGACGACGCTGACCGTCGCCGCGTGCCCGGAATGCCTCGCTTGCGATGGGCCGGATCGCGATATCGGCGGCGAATGTAGCGGCGATTGCGATTGCGGCGACGCGCTCTGCGAGGACGTCTGCGCCCGGCCCTGCCTCTCCAACGAAGATTGCGCGGACACGGGAATGCATTGTTTCTGGGATGAACGGTCGTCCCTGCCGCAAGGTCGTTGCGCGCCCATGGCGGAATCGGAGGACGAGTGCCGCTACGATTACGACTGCGAGAAGGGTTTCCTATGCCAGACGGACCCGGACGGCGGCGTCAACGTCTGTCGTCGGACGTGGGACATGCGCGGCATCGGCAGTGGCTTAGGCATTCATTGCGGCTGCGACGCCGAGTGTCCGGGAACGCAACGCTGCGTTCGTTTCCAGATCAACTTCACGGACGGCTTCTGCGCCGTCCCCTGCCGCGACGACCGCGACTGCGGGCCGGGGTGGTCCTGTCTTGGCATGACCCAAAGCGGCCTGGAAGCGATCTGCGTGCAGTATCTCGAAAATTGACGATCAACGAATAGCAAGAGGGCTCCCGCTTCATGCGAGAGCCCTCTTGCCGTTTTTGCTTTTTGCTCGCCTAGGTTTTTCGCTACGGTTTCAACACTTCGCCGGGCTCGGGGAAACGGCCTGTTTCTTTCTTGGAGAAAAGCTTCTTGCCGTCTTTCGTGACGACGAAGACCCCCCCGGAACTGGGAATCAACTCAATCTGCGCGCTTTGATCGGAAGCCTCGATCTCGGCCGACACACGGTCGGCATGGGGTTTGTAGTTTCACGCCGTGCAGTATTCGATCGTCCACTTGTGCGCCATGTTTCACCTCCTTGGCGAATCCGCACAGGGCCATTCTAGGAGGCCGTCCGTCTTCTGTCAAACAAGCTATGCCGCCGCTTACACCCAGCTATTGGTCATCACCTCGCCCAGGCCGCCGCCGCCGGGGACGATATAATGCACCTCGTTGAGTCCTCGTTCCTCCTCCCAGCGCGTGCCAGGCTTTGTGGCGAGGACATCGGGCGAGGAGAGTCCCCGGTCGAGACGGATGGCGTAAACAATTATTTCCGGGCGCCGATGCGTCACGTTGCGCAGGTATTCCGGCGTGACGATGAGGTGCATGGCGATCGCTTTGCGGGGCTTGCCGACTTTGTTCTCGACGTAGGTGTCCAGGGTCTGGAGCAGGGAAGAGCCGGTCGCGCCCATCGGATCGGGAAGCAGCAGCAGGCGGTCGTCGAGCGGCCCGCCGATTTTCGAGGAGGCTACATTGGCTCCGGTGACGCGGTGCTCGGCATCGACGGCGCGAGAGACGAAAAAGCAGTCCTCGCGTACGTGTTCCGGGTTCAAAAGCAGGTTCAGTCCGTCGAACACCACTTGCGAAGGAAGGATGCCGGCGCGGGCCACGGCGGCGACGGCCACTTTCGCCCGTGCGCTGACCACTTCGCCGACGTAGACGCCGCGCGGCGTCTGTTCGATCATGCGGCTGGGGACGACTGCTTCGGAGCGCGGGAACTCGGCGTTCACCACCACTTTGAGCATATCCATATACAGTTCGGCGATGAGGCGATTCGCCTCCGGTTGGATCGTCCCCTTGGCGCAAAGCTTGGCCAACAGCGTCATGAGCACGGGCGAAGAGAGGATATGCACGTTCTCGCCGTACTCGTGCTCCATCTCCGAACGAATGTAGGGCAGACTCGAATACTGGATGTCGCGCGCCGTGTCCATCGAAACACCTCCGCTCACGCAAAATTGGCCTGCCGACGAAGAAAGCCGCACCGGTTCTCGCGCTTGCGAGTCCGCCTGCCGGCAGTCCGGCGGCTTTTATCGAGGCCTTACGCTTTGAAGTGCTTGCCGAAATGCCGCAGCCGCTTGATGCGGTCGTCGTGCCATTTCTGGAAGTCGCCGCTCTGGTAGGGTTCCGGCTTCTTTTCCGGCTCAAGCCAGGTTCCGCCGTCGCCGCCCGGAGAAAATTCGAGCTTCGGCCCGTGCCGTCGGCCATCTTGCTGGAACTGCACGGTGATTTTTTCCATGGAAAATTCGTAGACCAGCTCGCCGGGACCGCAGGGTTCGATGCCCCCCGGCGGCATTTTGAAAGTAAACTCGCTCATGGCGCCTCCTTGTTTACCGCTGGATTTTTCGAGCATTAGCATACCTTGCGTCGTCTTGCAAGACGGAGATGACGGATATTTCACGTATTTGACGCGGCGCAACGATTGGGTTAAAGTAAAGGCATTGAAAATCCAATCCTGTGTGTCGCGGAGGCGGGGCCATGAGACGCGAGTACTACTGCCTGAAATGTCGGGCGAACCTCAACCCCAACGTCAAAATCGCGCTGGTGGTCGTCAACGGCGACCGGAAAGCGCTGGCGCTTTTCGATCCCCAGCCGGGAAATTACGAGGTCATCGTTCATGACGATCTGCGGCTGCGGCCTGGCGATCAGGTGGAATTCCTTTGCCCGGTCTGCCACGCCGATCTCACCTCCCCTGTCGATAGCCGACTTGCCGCCATCGGCTACCGGGTCGGTGATTCCGTCCAAGGGAGAGTCGATTTCTCCAAGGTCAAGGGCGAGCACGCCACGTTTTTCATCACGCGCGAACGGGTGGAGGCGTTCGGGGAAAACGCCAATCTTTACGGCGGCGTAAATTTCTTTGGCGAAGGACTCAAAGAAGAATGACGCCTGGATGCGCCTTCCCCCCAGCCCTTTCCGACGGCTCCTCGTCAAGTTGACCCTGTTCGGGTTTTTCAGTACCATCGACTCTCATTAATCGGCGGGAAAGCGATTCATGATCATCGACGCCTGCGTAGGCATTATTTTTCTGTTTTTCGCCTTGGCGGGCTACCTCACAGGCGCGCTGAAGCAGATTATCCGCCTTGCCGCGCTTATCGGCGGCTATTTTATCTCGCTCGCCATCGCCCCGGCCGTGGCTTCGTTGATCCGCGAAAAAACCGGCTTCGGCGTGGACGTCGCCGACGTTCTCATTCGGGTGCTTTGCTGGGCCCTTGTCTACGTGATTCTTTCCTGGATCGGCGGCATGATCGTCAAGGGGATACATTCCGCCTCGGAAGCGCTTACCAGCCTGGACCGCGCCGTGGGTGCGGTGGTCGGCATGGCCAAGGCAGGAGTGATTCTGATCGTGGCGGTGTATCTGTTCGGCATGGTGAAAGATATCGTCTACCAGCGTCATCCGGAAGCGCTGGCGACGGTCCAAGAATCGTTTATCATGCGCCATCTCGGCGAAACCGACGCCGTGGATCGGATTTTGCCCGACGAATTGCTTCGCCTGCGGCAGTTGGCGGCGGCGGCCGGCGACGAAAAACGCGCCCAGGCGCTTGCCGAAGATCCGGCCATTCGGGCGCTGATGGAGAATCCGCGCTTTCAAAAAGCCATGAAGGATGAAGATCTGCGCCGGCTGGCCGAGGACAAGGATATCTGGGGGCTGATGCGCCACCCGAAATTTCAGGAACTGCTGAAAGACCCGAACGTTTTGCGCCTGCTCGAACCGGTGGGCGGCAAGCCCGCAGAAAACCCCGAAAAAAGAATTGGCGTGGAAGCCCCCGATCGGTAAACTCCCCGGAGTATACGCGAACGATTGGGTGGCTCAAGAAGGAAGGCGGCGGCGAAACATGCGGTGGGAAGCAATTCGGGAAGGGCTGGCGGCCTGGGACGATCCGACGGCTGAAACGAAACTGCCGTTCTGGAAGCGGCGCGAGGTGGCGCTGTCGGTGCTGGTCGTCCTGATCGGGCTGGCGCTCTACCTGCCCAAGCTCGGCAGCTATTATTTCTGGGATCCGTGGGAGCCGCATTACTCCCAGGTGGCGATGGAAATGGAAGAAAAGGGCGACTGGCTCGTCCCCCACTACCGCCACAGCGACAAGTGGTTTTCCAAGCCGATCCTCTTTTTCTGGCTCACCAAGCCTTCGTTCCTGCTCTTCGGCCAGACGGAATTCGCCGGCCGCCTGCCGATCATGCTGCTTGCCGTCGCCGGTCTGGCGCTGTTCAACCTGCTGGTCGGGCGGCTGTTCTCCTGGCGCACTGGACTGCTGGCGTCGCTGATTCTGGCGACGTCGCCGCAATGGTTCTTCATCAGCCGGCAGTCGATTTTCGACGGTCCGTACGTCGTTTTCCAGACGACAGCCTTGCTTCTGTTATACGTAGGGTTATTCGTCCACCCGGATCGATCGCGCTGGATTTACGGTTTTTGGATCGTTTCCGGCGTGGCGATGCTGACCAAAGGGCTGTTGGCCATCATGTTGCCTGCTTCGGCCATCGGCACGTACGTCCTCATCAGCTGGGATTGGGCGATTCTCAAGCGAATGCGCTTCCTGCGCGGGCTGGCCGTTTTCTTCGTCGTCGCCGCGCCGTGGTATGCGTTCATGACCGCGAAATTCGGCTGGCCCTATTTCAAGTCTTTCTTTATCTACCACCACTTCGAGCGCGCGGCGGGGATGATCTCCAAGCCCAACGATTCTTTCGAGCGCTACGTGGCGCAGATCTTTTACGCCACTTTCCCCTGGAGCGCCTTCCTTCCGGTGGCGCTGGTGCGCTTCCTGACCTACGGCGCGGAGGACGTGTACGGGCGGACGCGTCGAAACCTGCTCATTTTCCTGAGCTTCGCCATGCCCTATATCCTGTTCACGCTCTCCAGCACCAAGTTCAACCACTACATTTTCCCCGTCGTGCCCTTTCTCGCGATCATGATCGCCCATTATCTGGTCGGTCTCGTCAAAGGGCCGCAACGGACAATCGTTCGTTTCGAGATCATCCTGGCGGTTTTCCTCTTCGGCATCCTCGCCAAGGATCTCGTCACCCATTACAAGCACTTCGTCCACCTGTTCATCTACTATTACGATCGCGCTTTGCCGACGAGCGTCAATCCCCGCTCGGCGTTCTATGCGCTGTTCATCCCGATGGGGCTGTTCATCGGTTTGCCGATGATCCGCCGCCGGTTCCATCTCAGCCAGCTTGCCGGGCTATGGCTTTTGGCGGCGGGGCTGACGCTCTTCTGCAATACGTGGCTGATGCCGAAACTTACGCCGACCTACTCGCTGGCGCACCTCTGGTACGCCTACCTCGAACATTCCGACGGCAAGGATCCCATGTGCGCCTACCATAGCTGGGAGGAGCGCAGCGTCTCCTATTATTCCAACAACAAGATCGTCTATCTCGACTCGCGGAAAAACGGTTCGGAGACGAAGTTCTTCAAAAAGCCGGGCAAGCTTTATTGCATGGTGGACCACAACGTTTATCCCAAGCTCAGGGAGCGGGTGAAGAAAAACGCCGACCGGGACCTTTACATCGTCGATAGTGAGCATCCGTTCACCTACCTCGTCGCCACCGACCCGCCCCAGGCGGATAAGGACAAGCCGGCGACCGGCGACAAGACGTTCCTTCTCGACGCCGCCCCCGCCCTGGAAAAACCCGTCGAAGCGGTATGGGACGGCAAGATCAAGCTCTTGGGCTGGGAATCCGACAAGCCGTCCTACAAGCGCGGCGAGCGCATAACCTTGAGTTTCTATTTCGAGGCGCTGGCCGACGTCGGGGACGACTGGCAGATCTTCATCCACGGCGACGTGGTCAACGGCGGCGGACGGATGAACGGCGACCATCTGCCGGCGAGCGGCCGCCATCCGACGGACAAATGGACGAAGGGCCAGATCGTCAAGGACGTCTGGTCCGGCGTCGTGCCTACCCATCTATCCTCGGGCGCGATAGAAATCTACCTTGGCTTTTTCAAGGAAGAAGGGCGGATGAAGGTCGAAAGCGGCCCCGACGACGGCGACGACCGCGTACGGCTGGGGTCGCTGACACTGGAAGACTGAGCACCCCAATAAAACCAACCCAACCTGCGCCAAACGCGTTGGAGCGGGTCATGAGACCCGCTCCAACGCTGTAAGCTATCCCCCCCGCGAATAAATTCTTAGTTGTTGTGGGTGCAGCCGCCGGAGTAGTCGCAGTGTTTGCCTGTGGCGCAGGGAGTGCCATGCGGTTCGTTGTTCGACTGGCAGCTACCTCCGCCGTTACAGGTGTCGGGGTTAGTGCAGGCGGTGTCCGATGGGTCGCCGCAAGCTGTGCCCTCCGCATAGTGATTCAGTAATGAGCAGGAGCCACCACTGCATGTGTCCTGTCCCGAGCACTGTGTCGGACCGCTGCCGCAGGCCGTGCCATCGGCCACGGCGGGATGAATGCATGATGCTCCGCCGCCGCAAATATCCGACGTGCAAGAGTTGTTGTCGGAGATGCAGCCTGTGCCGTAGGGTTTAAAGCCGTTGTCGTGGCAATTGCCGTTGCCATCGCAATAGTCCTGGTTTGTGCACCCTTGCGTCCCCGTATAGCCGCAGGTCGTCGAGGTTGACGCGTGATTCGGCAGGCAGACACCACTGCCGCAGGTATCGGGGTTGGTGCATTCTGTGTTATCGGAATTGCCGCAGCTCAAGCCTTCGTTGATGGAATTGGGTAGGCACAGATTGGTGCCCTCGTTGCACCAGGAACTCTGGCATTGCGGTTCCGTGATGACCACGCTGCAATCGCGCGCGGAATAGCCGCCTGGACCGCCGCAGGTTCCGGTGACGCATGTGTCATCGACCGTGCAATAGAGGGTGTCGTCGCAGGAGATGCCGTTCTCGTTGGTCGCCGTACAACCCGACAAGGGGTTGCAAGAATCGATCGTGCAGGGGTTGCCGTCGTTGCAGACGATCGGCGTCGAGACGCACGCCCCGCTCACGCAGGCGTCGCTGGTGCACTCGCTGCTGTCGGAGCAGAAATTCGTGTTGTCGTTCGTGTGCACGCAGCCCGAGGCCGGATTGCACGAATCGTCCGTGCAGGGGCTGCTGTCGCTGCAATTTGTCCCCGAGCCTCCCTGACACGTCGTCCCCGAGCAGGTCTCGCCCGTCGTGCAGGGATTGCCATCGTCGCAGGACTGGCCCGTTCGCGCCGCGTGCTGGCAGCCCGTCGCGGGAACACAAGTGTCCGTGGTGCACTGGTTGCTGTCGTCGCAATTGGGAGCCCCCGCGCCCGGCGTGCAGCTGCCGCCCGCGCAGATGTCGCCCGTCGTGCAGGCGTCGTTGTCGCTGCATCCCGCCGTGTTGTTCGCATGCAGGCA
The DNA here is from genome assembly GCA_003598065.1 of Myxococcales bacterium. Classification (GTDB taxonomy): domain Bacteria; phylum Myxococcota_A; class SURF-8; order SURF-8; family SURF-8; genus SURF-8. The sequence continues at coordinate 14,093 of QZKR01000141.1, forward strand.
CCCGCTCGCCGGGTCGCAGCTGTCGTTCGTGCAGACGTTGCTGTCGTTGCAGGTGTTCGCCGTCGTGCCCGCCAGGCACGACCCGTTCGAGCAGTAATCTCCCAGCGTGCAGGGATTCCCGTCGTCGCAAGGGCCGGTTTTCGCCGACCACTTGCAACCCACGTTCGTCTGGCACCAGTATGTCCGGCAAACCAGGTCTTTCGCCGGCGCCGGGTCGCTCGCCTCCGGACACGTCAGCGGCGTCGGACCCGCCTGGCACACCTTCGATGCGTTGCAAGTGTCGCCCGTCGTGCAGGGATTGCTGTCCTGGCATTCCGCGCCGATGTCCGCATCGTGGGTGCAGCCCGATACGTCGCAGCCGTCGATCGTGCAGGGATTCCCATCGTCGCAGGATTGACCGCCCGTCGGTTCGCAGGCGCCGTCCACGCACCGATCTCCCGTCGTGCACGGGTCGCCGTCGCTGCACGTCGTGCCGTTCGTCTTCGGCGTCGAGGAGCATTCCTCGCCCTCCGCCGCCTCCGGATCGCAGGCGTCCGTCGTGCAGGGGTTGGCGTCGTCGCACGACTTCGCCGTTCCCGCCCGGCAGGTTCCCGTGCCGCAACGGTCGTTCTCCGTGCAGGGGTTTCCGTCGTCGCACGGGTCGGTGTTGTTCACTCGCTGGCAGCCTTGAGTCTGGTGGCAGCTGTCCGTCGTGCAGGGGTTTTCATCGTCGCAGTTCAGCAGTCCGCCCAAGCCGTAGCCGCACACTCCGTCAACGCAGCCGTCGTTCAACGTACAGATGTTGCTGTCCGTGCATGCCGCCACCGGACCGTTCAACGGCGCATTCACGCAGTCGCCCGACTCATCGCAGGTGTCCGCCGTGCAGGGATTGTCGTCTTCGCAGTCCGTCCGCGTTCCCCCGGTGCACTTGTAAATGAAGCCTTCGTAATCGCAGTATTCGCCCGACGTGCATGGGTCGCCGTCTTCGCAATTTCCCGTCCGAGGCGTGTTTCGGCAGCCCCCTGGCGTCACGCAGGCGTCCGTCGTGCAGGAATTCTCGTCGTCGCAGGTATCCACGGGTCCCGGGAGGCATAATCCGCTCTGGCAATAGTCGTTCTTCGTGCAGATGTTCCCGTCCTCGCAGTTCCCCGTGATCGCCGTGTGGCGGCAGGGCGGATTCGCTTCCGGGTCGCACTCGTCCAGCGTGCATTCGTTGTTGTCGTTGCAGTCGATCGAAATTTCCGCCGGTACGCACCGGCCTCCGTCGCAGTGGTCGCCGCTCGTGCAGGGATTCCCGTCGGAGCAGTCGTTTGCGTTGTCCGACGTATACACGCAGCCCTGATCCGGGATGCACTGGTCGTCCGTGCACGGTTCGTCGTCGTCGCAGGTCCGCGCCGTCCCCTGGCAGATCCCTGCCCCCGTGCATCCGTCGTTCTCCGTGCATTGGTTCCCGTCCTCGCACGGCGTCCCCTGCACGGCGTTCACCAGCCGGCACAGCGAATGCGGATCCTCGCACACCGAAGGCCGGCAGATGGTTCCACCCACGCACTCCGTCGCCTCTTCCCATCCGGACGCGTCCGACAGGCAGCTTCGCTCGTAATGGAGCCCCGACTCCGGATCGATGTAGCACCCATGTTCGCCCGGATCGCATGGAGCATCCACGCATGCGCCATCCTCGCAGATCTGGCCCGGGATCGGACATGACTCGAAATCGCCCAGGGTTTTCCCGTCATCCTGGCAGACCCGGTAGCCCCAGCCTGCTTCTTCATACACGCAGATCCATTCCCCCGGCTCGCAACGCACCACGCACTCGGAACTCCCCGGATGTTCCGGGTCCGGCACCATTCCCGGCGGGCAGATCTCTACGCCGATGCCTGACGCCGATACCTGGAGCACCGGATGCGCCGGGTCGTTCGTCGAGATGTTCAGCGTGCCCACCTGCACGCCCGGCGCCGTGGGATCGAACTTCACCGCGAACGAAACCGGGTCGTCTCCCGCTTCGATCGTTTTTCCCGCCGGGTCGTTGTGGACGCTGAACGCGCCCGAGTTCGACACCCAGGAAGTGGAGAGAATCTCCAGAATTCCCGTCCCGTTGTTGGAGATCGCCGACGCCCGCGCCGCCGCGCCGCCGGAAACCAGGATATACCCGAACTCCATCGATGAAGGATCCACCGCCGCCAACGGCGCGATGCCGCCGCCCGTCAACGCGATCGTCGCCGTGAACGGCGGTTCGTGGACGTAGTCCGTCCCCACCACGGTCAGCGTCTCGGTGAACTCGCCCTGGGCCGACGGCCGGAAGTCCACCGCGCATACCTTCTGGTCCCCAGCCTCGATGAACAGCGGCAGCGCGCACTCCACTTCGTCCAGAGGAAGGGAAAAGACCCCGTTTTCCTCGTCCTCCAGGGCGATCGAGGTAATTTCCAGGGGGCGGGTGGCTCCCGCTTCGTCCGGTTCGGCTTTGATCGTGAAAAACTCGCGCTTGCGCGTTTCCACGAGACGCTCTCCGAAGCCGATGGCCTCGGGGGCCAGGCCCATCGTCACCGAACCCTTCCAGCCCATGCTGACAGGCACCTCGACGCGCGGCTTCACGTCGTCGTTGGAGGCGACGACCAGCGTGCCTTCGTCCTCGCGGATGTCCGTCGGGCAGTAACGCACCGTGACGGTCAGTTCGTGCAGCGGCGGCAATTGGGTCGGCATCGTCGTGGTGTCGGGAACGTAGCCCGAAATGACGAATTCTTCGCTTGTGCCGGGAGTCAGCAAAACATCGATCACGGTCAGCGACTGGTCGCCTGCGGAAGCGAGAACCAGGGAAAGTTCGCTGCACTCGCCGGGAAGGACCGAACCAAAATCCAAACCGCCGCGCACGACGAGGCAATGCCGCTCGCACGACGATTCAATGTCCGAACCGTCCCCGTCGGGCTTGTTGTCGGTGTCCCCGTCGGGCAGATCGCCGTCGGTGGAGTCGCCGTCCGACGGCTCTTCCCCGGGCAGACACACTCCTGCTTGCGGGTGGCAGGCCGCGCCCGATCCCATTCCCAGACAGTCGGCATCGGCTTCGCAATGGATGGTGCAGAAACTCCGGTTGTCCGCCGAGCCGCAGAAGCCGCTGGCGCATTCGGAGTCATTGAAGCATGGCTGGCCGAACCCGTTGTCGGTTCCGTCCCCGTCGCCTGCATCGGGCTGGTCGGTGTCGCCTCCATTGGATGTCGGCGCAGCCGTGCAGGCGGAAAGAAGAGCGATCATGATGGCCGCGAACAAGCTGATTGACTGCCAGCGGTTCTTGGAATGCGGCATTGCGGACTCCTTGTCGGCGATGAAAAAATACACCATGCCTGCGTGTGAACGAATCCCGCTACAGCAAAAGGTTTGCCATATGGTATCTTACTATAATTATCACATCTTCTAGAGGCATGCAATGGGGAGATGGTCAACTAATGAAAACAACTTATAATTTTACGTGTTTGTAGATGTTTTGAAGCATCCCCGGTTTAGAGGTCTTTGTAGATTTCGCGGATGCGGGCGGCTTCTTTGTCTTTCGGGGCCATTTTGAGGTATCGACCAAGGTAGCTTTTGGCTTCGGTCTTTTTGCCGAGGTTGTAATAGCTGAGTCCCAGCTTTTTATAGATCATCGGCGATTTGTCGTTGTAGCGGCGGGCCAACTTGTAGTTGCTGATAGCCTCTTTCCATTTCTTTTTGTTGAAAGCGGCATTGCCTTTTTCGTAATACTCCAGCGAGCGTTTCTGTTTCTCCGCTGGGGTGAGTTTTTCGTTTTTCTTCTCGGAAACCGCAGCCGTTTTCTTGGAACCGGAGGGTTTCGGTTCGGTTTCCGCTTCGCCGCCCGTCGTTTCCGCATCTCCGTCAGCAGCGGCGACGGCCGGAGAAGGAACGGCATCGGCGTCGCCATCGGTCCCGACAGCCGGCTGCGCGGTATTGGCGGCCGGAGGGACGGCTGGCGTCTGGGCGCCGGTTGGCGGTGTCGGCGCCGGCAGCTGGGCCGCGGGCGTCGATGGCGTCGTCGAGGCGACGTCTTTTCCCTCTTTGCCGTTGGAGGGCCACAGCAGATAGGCGCCGGCCAGCGCCAGGACGACAAGCACGACGCCGATGCCGACGACCTTGCCCGCTCCCATGCCTGCCGCCGCCTTGTAGTCGCCAGTGGAGATTGACGTCTTGCGCGCCGACAACGGCTCCGTCGTCTTGGCGACCGGCTTTGCCGCCGGCTTTGCGGCCGGTTCC
>QZKR01000016.1 GCA_003598065.1 Myxococcales bacterium
GTTGGTGAGTGTGCGAGTCGGAAAAACTCGATCCCCACTCGATCCCCTCGATCACTCTGTCCGGCTGGCTCGGCCTCTGCCCGAGGCGGATGGACCGGGTCTGGGGGCCGCAGCGTCGCCGCGTCGGAGAAGATGCAGGACGGGCCATGGGTCGTGATCTGCGATTCGGAGGCCGATCCAGGAACGAAAATAGCCGCGATCCAGGGCATGGCTATTATTCATCGTCGCCATCGTCAGCCATGTCCCCGACCCAGGCGAGCGATAGGTCGTCGGCCTCGCGATATTCTATTTCCTCGGGCATCTGGGGGTAGTGGTCGCGGGCGAGGGTCTTCGTGTAGAAGATTCGATACGCCCCGCATTGGCTGCACACATACCCACATTTATGTCGATGCCCCCCTACGACATATACGGGTGACCACCCGAGCACAGACCAGCACTGCCAATCATGTTCCTCGGCCTTCTCGTCCTCTTCTTCATCATCGTCCTCGGTATCGTCATTTTCATGCCGATAGTCCTTTTTGCCCGGTGCCCGGCATGGTGGCTCGGGGGGATTCGAGCCTATCTCAACATATATGAGTTGCATCTCCTCATCGTCGTCCGGCATATAATACCCGACCTCCACAATCTGTCGGGGTCCACCCGGGTACCACACCTCATCCATCCATTTCCGGCACTCTTCCTCAATGCTACTGTTCTCAGGCAGTGTGATCCACTCCTCCTCACCCGAGTCGATGTCGACCATAACGTATTTTTTTTCCTTCATCTCTATCTCCTCTCGTTCGTTGTTGTTTTTCTTCTGGACATGGAACCCGTTTCCACGTCCTGGCCTCCATTACCCGAAAACACTTGCGACCAATCTCTGCGCGAAGCCGAGTCAGGCCCTTGCGAACCTGACTCGGCCTATTTACCTCACTCTTCTAGCTCGACGTAGGTCAGCCACCTGTCCATCTCTTCCTGGTCTAACGTGAGTTCGAGCCCAAGCATCTGAACCCATCCGTCCTGCACCCTACCAAGAAAGATTTCGATCATTTCTGTGACGTCGAGCACGTCATGTCCGGCCTCTCTGACGACCAGCCAGCGGTTACCGCAACCGATGAATCCATATTTCACGGTATCCGTTTCGTGGAGCCTACGCATGGTGCGAAGGGCGTTGAGCGCCCCATAGGGGGAAAAAGGGAATGTTTTAATCTGTTGTGGCACCCCACCACCGTCGATGTCCTTATGCAACTGTCGATAAAGGCAAATGTCGTGACTCGTCTGCTTGTTTGAGTTTTTGGTCATTACTATATCTCCTCGTATCATGGCCCTTTCTTGAGGGCCGTTGGATCCGGAGGTGGAAACCATTTCCACGTCCTTGCCTCCATTACCCGAAAACCTGTCCATGTAATTGCCTAGTACCCTGGAACAGTCCTCCCCCGACTAGTCCCGACGCCCGCTTTGCCGCGCGGGCGTCGGGACTACTTCTTTCTCAATAATCCGCCCTACCAAGGACAGCGGACCGTTTCCGTTCCTTGAACCGTGGGCTCGCTTCCCCAGACAAGGGCGTGGGAGGCCCAGAATTCGCGGCTGCGGGTGGTGGCGTTACGATCCCAGACCTCCGGTTCGGCTCCATTGCCGACAAAGGCGGAAATCAGGACATAGGTACCTGGGCGGTCCTCCGCTTTTTTCAGGATGACCACCATGGAGGAGCAGGCTTCAGGGGCGCGGTTCTTGACGAAACGAGTATGGCCGAACCTATTAGGACGCTTGGCCCAGATGATGATGTCGTTCGGCAAGGTGGGGACGCACGTCGTTTCTCCGATCGGCCGTTCGAAGTCGACCGTCTCCTTGATGAAACTCCTGCCGCCTTGAACGCGGGAAAGTGCCTCGGGAAGCAGGGACTCCACCCCGTCATGGAGATGAGACCTGCTTCTGTCGATGACGACTTCGCCAGTTTGCAGCCGCCAGGTATCATTCTTGGCGGTCTTCGACATCAAGCTCTGGTGCCTGTTTCTGAAATCTGACATTATTACATCCTTTCTCGTGGCCCGTTCTTTCGGGCCTTTTGTTCTAGACGAGGAACCCATTTCCACGCCCAGTGTCCATTACCCGAAAACTCATCCACACCGTGGCAACACGCCTCTAAATGCCCCGCGCGGAGGCCCGACTTGGGGCGCAGCGATGGTGCGACGGGTGAGGGTTCGCGTTTAGGCAGCCCGCCCTATTCGTCGATTGTGAAGTGATGAGGTTTTGCGGACCTTGATGACGGCGGCGAGCTTGTCGCGACATTCCCCAAGCAGCCAGTCGGGGATCGCGTCGTTTTCTGCCTCTTTCAGCAACTGGTCCATCGTCCGCACCCAGGCGAGGGCCGTCTCTTCAAGACCGTCACGTGCCCCGGCTTCGGTGGATGGTTCCGGTTTCGACAATCCAGCATCCAGGCGGGCTTGTCTGATGAGGTCCTTCATCTCTTTGTCGGTCAGCTTCTCGTCGAGCACCCTCGCTGCGATCTCGGCCTGCTTTTTCTCGGGTGCGGCGAGAATGGCGATACACCGGGAGATGGGAATTTCATCTACCCATTTGCCATCGGGCTCGCGCCGGATCCCGGCGAGTTCAACTTTGTACCGAAGCATGCGTGCTCCGCACGGCAGATCCGGGTGGTTCAGCAAGGCTTTGAACCAGGCCGCCTCCTCGGTTCTCTTTCCGCTGCGGTACTGTCTAACGCTTCCCTTGAAGTACCTCTTCAGAAGGTAGTCCCCAATAGCCAAATCGGCTTTCTTCCGGTCCTGTTCGTGATTTCGGATGATTTCCAGGTCTTCATCGACGATGCTCCGGACGGACGAGATTTTCTCATCGGCGACCTTGAAGCGTTTACTCCGCTCGGTGACCGGTTTGTCCGGTTTCGTGCAAGGGGTTGCACAGTCCGCAGGCGGCAAGATGGGCTGATCGTTCGGACCGTTCTTTGGTAGGTCCGCGCCGACCAAGTTTTCGGCCTCGGCCTTGTGGGGTTCGACATCGTTCGGTTTCTCGGTCTTCATCTCGGGTTTCTTCCCTCTCACGCCGAAGCTAAAAACACTTTTTACATTTTCAGCCTGGACCACTATCCCCTCGCCCACCTCTTTCTCCTTCCGGTCGGCGACGGCATCGTTCTGGAGGTTGTCTTGGCGTTGTTGCGCCTGGGTTCCGTTTTTCGTGGTCTTCTTTTTCATGGTCACTCCTTTCCTGCAGCACTGGTTTTTCGACCTTCGTAAGCCCTTGGGTCCGCATTTTTGGTTCCCTTGCTTTCATGCGAGCTTCCAGCTCGTCTACCCGAGAAAGAGCTGCGCCAAGCCGCCTTGCTGGAAAAGATCCGTCTTTCCTTCGAACCGAAATCGACGGGGGGGGTTGTCATCGGCGAATCTTTCCCGTAAATTCAAATGGTTTGATGTTTGTTGGTTTTTCTTTCCGGGGAGACGATGAGGGAGGATTTTCGTGGAAAAGCGGAAATTCGTGGAAATTCATCGAGGTGATAATTACGGAAAACTGCTCTATGGAATTGATGCCAGGAAGGCGCTCTCCCGATTCGGCCGAACAAGGGCCAATTGCATCGTCAGTAGCCCGCCCTATTGGCTTCATAGAAAATACGGTGGGGAACCTCAAAAATGGGAAGATGATTGGGTGGGCGAACTGGGGCTGGAAACCCAACCGGACCAATACGCGCGACACATGGCCGAGGTGTTTCGCTCCGCCAGAAAAGTGTTGCGCACGGACGGCGTTCTCTGGCTTGTGCTCGGGGACACCTACATGTCGAACGAAACGAACGACCCGACGAGAATGAGAACCGGGATACAGGGAAAGCGTATCGAGAAAGATAAAAGTTACGCCGATGCCGCCGCAATCCACATCCGACCGGCACCGAAGGATGTCGGTTTGAGGTTCAAGGCTCTGACTGGCGTACCTTGGCGGGTCGCGTTCGCCCTGCAGAAGGACGGGTGGATACTAAGGAACGAGATGATCTGGCACAGGCCGGATCATATGCCGAGTAGGGCTCGGGACCGCTTGTTGACTGGACACGAAACCGTTTTCCTATTTTCACGTTCGCGTCATTACTGGTTCGATCGAGAGGGGGCGATGGCGGCCGGCCTGCCTACGGAACGGAGGAGGGATGTATGGACATTCCCGCGCGGTCGAAGCCGGGGACGGCATCACGCCGTCATGCCCACCTCGATCATCGAGCCGATGATCCGGATGGGTTGCCCCGAAGGCGGCGTAGTTCTTGATCCCTTCGCCGGAACATCAGCCGTCGGAGAGATGGCCTTGAAACTGGGGCGAAACTATATCGGGATTGACTTGAACGAAACGTATCTTCTCGAGACCGAGGAACGATTCAGCGGGTCGGATTTTCAACCATCGGAAAGCTACCGAAGGACATTGGACAAGCTTAAAAGCGAAAGTATTCGTCGCAAGTAGTCCATATCCGTAGAATCCGTGCAACCCCTTGCACGAAACCCGCGTTAGCGTTCGGACGAACCTCGCCGCGCCGCCGCCTTCGAACGGCGGGGATGCGGCGTCTTCGGGATGGCTATTCCCCCGCCCTCTCGGCCTTCAGTTCGTCGGGCAGGTACTTGGAATAGAGTTCTTGGACGTAGGACAGCCCGGCATCCTGGGTGGCCATGTAGTTCAGTCCTTCTTGGAAGAACGCCAACCGGGCGCGGCACGCCTCGATGATCTGAGCCCAGGTTTTCACCCATATCGTTATGTTTTGGTCTTCCGCCTCGTGAAGGATTCCGTCGGGCCGGTTCTTCTGGTTCGTCGTTTTTCGCCGAGTGTGTTTGTCCATGTCGTTCGAGACCGCCCAGAAAATCCATCGGGTAGGGGTTCCCTTAAATCTTTCGTCTTCGGCCACCGCGAAGGCGTATTTTTCGATCTGGGTCGTTACTTCACTCGTGATGTCCTGGGACGGCCGTTTCAGTTCGATGACTAGATGTTCGATCTGGTCTCGTCGGGGTTGGGGAATCTTCTTGGAAAGCATCAGGTCGACGATCCCGGTCCCGCCTTCTAAGGTCTTCACTGGGGCAAGCTCCGTTCTGTCCTTGTCGAGAATCGCTAGGTGCTTCCGCAGGACCTCCGTGAGGCTTTGGTCGTCCACAGAAAGATGGAACTCCTCGCCGAATATCCAGGTGTTTTCGGCTATGATGCGGTGCAGGTGTTGGCGCTCCTTCAGTTTGTTCTTCCCTTCGTAGCTGAAAAGTATGACCTCAAGCCCCGTCAGGAATTCCAGGCGGTCGATTATCAACTTCGACGCGTTGATGATGGCTTCGAGGGAGGTCTTTTCCAGGAGCGCTGAAAGCTCTTCCTGTTTCTCCTTGGGGAGTTCCAAAACGTGTTGGATGATACGGCGAGCCTCGGCCGGGCTTTTTTCGATGGCGGCTTTCAACATGTGCAGGGAGAACTTCTTCGACTTCAGATCCGACGCGGAAAATTCGGGCAGATATTCGTTAACGTTCAAAGCCACCACGTCAAAAACCTGCCGTTCGACCTGCTCGACAATGTTCCTTGGTTGCCCCTCGTAGGGATAGATTTCGTCGGCTTTCCACTGGTCCACGATGTTCCGAGCGTCCTCCGCCAACCTGCGACGGAAATGCGCCCTCATCGTGTCCTTGGCTGCTTCGACCAATTTAACGCTGTCGGGAAGAAGCTCTTCGAGGACGAGAAGCCTATTGTCGTGAAGTTCCCTAAAGTAGTCCGTCTTTAGATAGGCCGTGAAATCGAACCCGCGCGCCTGTATGCCTGGGGGGATCGAATGTAGGGCGAAGCCCGCGCCGTCGCAGAAAACAAGTTCCCTTTCGACCTTGTGCTTCCATTCGATGATGGTCAACTTCCCCTGTATGGTTCGACCGTCCTGAAACGTCGCGGGTTCCAGATCGTATTCGACAACGTGTACCTGGACGGCTCCCGGATCGAGCAGACGTCCATTGTATCGTATCTTGACGGACGGATACTGGCGAAGGTAAAGAGCGAAAACCTCGGTGAACCGCAGGAAGGCATCATCGGCGAGTAGCGATCGGAGGGTTTTCCTTGGGTTATTAATGATGACTTCCGTCCCCGTGTTCTTATTTTTCGAAATGACCCGGGGACTGATCTTGAACTTTTTCGGATCGAAGTCGGTACCCGTGATTTCGTAAGCATAGACTCTGTCCTCTTTTCGGTAGCGGGTCTTCCAACGGACAAGCGCCCCCAGCGAGTAGGCGCAGAACCGCCCCTGCCCAGTCTGGCCGTGGAGGCGGCGACCTTCTTCCGAGGTTTGCCCTTTTTTCCAGGAAGCTCCAAGGTTCTCGAACGATGTCAAAGCGAGATCGTACGGAATTCCGTGTCCGTCGTCGATGACCTGGATTTCTTCGATTCCGGTTAGATCGTTCGTGACAATTTTCACTTCGACAGTCGAAGCATCGCCATCAAGGGCATTCCAAATCATTTCAGCGACCGCCTGGACGGCGCTTTTTCCTTCTGCGATGCGTTGGATGTGGTCGGGTTGGACCTTAACTTCGACCGTGGTCGTACCGCCGATGGCGCTGTTTACTTGTTCCATGCTTTCATCTCCTCACCCCCACCACGTCGTCGGGGACGCCGGAACCATTTCACTTTCGCATCATGCTTTCTTCCGTAACCTGAACCAAGACTGGTATCCCCCTATCCGAGAAACTTGTTGGCCTGTTGCGCCAACAGCCTCCTGCGTTCTTCCAGGAAGTCTTTGTACCGGTCAACCTTCCAGAGGCTCCGGTTCAGGGGCACGCATTGGGCCTTCAGGTGCCTTTTGTCGATTTTCAACCGCTGGATATATTCCGCCGGTTCCTCGACCCGGCACTCCAAGTTGGTATCCTTCGAGATGATGGTGTAGTTGGCGAACGTGTTGATGTCGTCGGAACTGAATCGGTGCTCCCGCAGTAACGCCTGGGGGAAGAAATGGTGGACCTGGAGTTCGGCGTTGTCCCCGATGACTCTGCCGTTCAAAAGCGTTTCACGCTTCCAGTCTTCCGCGTGATGTCCACGTAGTAGGGCGACATACAGCGACATGATGGCGCCAGACTTCCTCTTCGTGTTGAAGTCTTCTGGCTTGATCTTTTGGGGATGAATTCCCCTGTGAGTGTACCGCCAAAGTGTCTCCATTGAAGGATCGTTTTTCAAGTAACGGAACAAAGCTTCGAACTTGTGGTACCCCTTGCCGGTGAAGATCGCCCGCGTATTCGCCAACAGAAGCCACTTTTTAGCCAGTCGGCGCTCTTCCGGATTGGGCTTGCCTCCCAGGCCGAAGACGTAGAGTAGGGGAACCAGCGTCACCATTGAAGGGACCCATGAAGTTGCGTCCCACTGGATAGTGCCCGTGAGGAACTCGACGATCCTATCGACCCCCTTCTCGGTGTTCCTCCATGACGAACGGATGGATCGCTCGTCGGACTTTTCCCATATTCGTTCGGGCTGGTCGATCTTCATCCTAGTGGCATGAATGGAAACCAGACACTGAAGAAGAAAGGGGTTCGTGAACCGGAAGCCAGGATGACGGTCCTGAAGCTTGCCGATTCCCTCCGACACGAGCTTGGGTGCGGCTAGGGCAAGTTGGGCGAGGGCGAGTTCGGGTTTGCTCAGCTTCTTGCCCGTGGAGTTGAACCGTATGAAAAGTTCCGTGGCTTTCTGATAATCGTCCTCGTCGTATTCGATAATCCCTATGTCGTAACGCAGGATGTCCTGCAAGCGCCGCAACGCCTGGTCTATCGCAGACCGATGGACCTTTGGGTCGTACTCCTCTTCATTCTTTAGTTCGTCGATAACATCAAGCGCATGAAATCCGGAGAAGAGAACCCGCGAAACGGATATGTACCAGGGAGAGCTTTCGTTCCAGCGAGCCTTCCATGTGAAGGGTTCCTCGTTCTTCAACGCCGAAAGCATGTTGAACATCAATGGATATTTGTCCGGATCGTCCCGGACCAGTTTCACGGCTGTCAGGCGTTGCTGACCGTCCAGGAGGTACCCATAAAAACCATCAAGGGGCTTGCCTATACGGTGTATAGGGGCGCGAAGCTTTTTCGCCCCGACGCTGTGCTTCGCTTTCCACACCAGGACGTTGCCGATGGGAAGCTCGTGGTACAGGGAATCGAAGAGCTTCAGGATATTTTTCATGTCCCAGACGAAGTCACGCTGGATTTCCGGCAGGAGGAGGTTTTCGCTGTCAAGATGGTCAAGAAGTTCGCCGAGCTTCTTCGTAGTATTTCCCATTTTCGATCAATCCTCCTCTTTTTTGGTTTCTTCTTCTGCTTTTTCCTCTTTTAACTCGGCCAGCCCGGAGAACAAGTCCCTTTGTGTCGGCACCTTTGACAGTTCTTCCTCCGGTGGGGTCTCAAGGTCGTTGAAGAAGTTCAGCCGCTGGCCATCGGCATCCGCCTTGGCCTGCTGTCCGTACAATAATGAAACCAGTTCCGGCACTCGTTCTACCCTCTCCTTCAACTCGGAATAGTAGCGTTCCCCGTACATGTTGGCCCGACCCGGATGCCGGAAGGGCACCACCCAGAATCTGCCTTGCGTTTCCCTGACGGGGCGGTCCGGATCGGTCGGATTGATTGGAAACTCGAAGAGCCACTTCAGGATGTCGAACACGCCGCAGGCCACGATCACGTCGGGCCGGATTTCTTCGATCTGGCGGACGATGAGGTCGCGGGCGATGTAGGCGTAGGCGGCGATCTCGGCCATGTTGGCCGATCCGCTTCCGCCTGTCTTCTTCAGGTTGACCGCCGCCACGCCGCAAAATGCGGCGCGTGCCTTCTCGCCGATTTCTGAATAGGCAGGGAATCCGTATGTCAGGCCGGCCGCCCATCTGGCGACCGCGTGCCAGATCGGGTATCGAGGTCCACCCTTCAAGAACTTGCGAAGATCCTTCTGTTCCTGGCTGTTGACTTCCTTCAGGACGAAGAGAATCTTCGGGCGGGCCTGACGGTAGGCATCCTCGTTGAAAATGCCGTCTTCCCAGAAGGCATCTATCGGCAGACCCTGTCCACTGTATCGGTCCTTGAACGCCTGCCAGAGGTCTTCCATCAGCCCTCCCCCCTAAACACCCCATCCAGCAAGCTCGGCAGCAAAGCGTCGAGTTCGGCGGCGGAGGCGGCCTGGGTCTCTTTCAAGTACATCATCGCTGTCCCCTTATTCCTTCACGAACCCACCCACTCCGAATCTCAATATCCGGGCATTCTCCGACTATAAGCCTTTCAAGACCCCAGGGCCCACACTCCGCATGGGAGAGATTCCGGCATCCAATTTCGCCGTCATTCAGTAAAGCCAGTTCTCATGCCCAAGCGGGGCACGGTTCAGGCGGTCTCTCAGGAACCGCCAATTCGGCAGGTGCTCGTCCATGAGAGCGATGAATTTCGGGCTGTGGTGACGTGTCAGTAAGTGGATCATCTCATGGACGACGATGTATTCAAGGCACTCCACGGGCTTTTTCGCCAGCTCCAGGTTGAGCCACACCCGACCGGCCGAGGTGTTGCAGCTCCCCCACTTGGTTTTCATCTTTTTCACGCCCCAGGCGGTCACGGAAACGCCGAGGACCGACTCCCATTTCTCAATCAGCGGCGGAATTATCTCCTTCAGCTTGGCCCGATACCAGCGAAGCAGCCCCTGCTCCCTTTGCTCGGCAGTGCTGCCCGACCGGACATGGACAATCATGAATCCGTTACTCCGGACCTCGACCTTGGCGGGTCCGTTGTGTTCGACGACGCGGATTCGATAGCGGCGGCCTTGGTAGTAGTGGCTTTCCCCGTCCACCATCTCCCGTTGCGACTGCCGGGCCTGTCCCTCAAATTTGCCCCGCTGGCGGTTGATCCATCCCAGTTTGCGGATGACGGCCAGTCGGATGGCTTCGTCCTCCATGGCCGTCGGCGCCGCCACTCTCACACGTCCGTTGGGAGGGTACACCCCGATGTGCAAGTTCTTGATCGCCTTACGGACGATCCCGACCGACAGACCCTTGATAGTCATGTGGCGGGGTTCAGTACTCATTCTGCATCTTCACGAGTTCGAGGGCCCGTTCTGTTCTGGTTTCGTCGCCGTCGAGAACGGCCCGGATCGCATTTTTCACTTTCTTGATCTTGAACGGGTTCCCTCGCCAGTCGTCCTGACGGCTTTCCCGAACCGCTTTGTCCACCTCAAGGGCGAGGCTCTCGTTCTCGCGGAGGTTATCGTAGAGTGCCCGCTTGGCCGGGGTGTTCAGCGAGGCTGGATAAGGCTTTCCCGTTAGCGGGTTCTTCACTTTGCCGGTCAGGGCGACGATCTGCTCCAGGTACTTTTGGTACTCGATGGCTTCCCGTTTCCGTTGGTCAATCAGGGCGTCCAGCAGTTCCGACATTTTTTCGTAGTAGCGGGGGTTGATCGGATGTTCGTTGACGATGAGGCGGCGGACGTTGTTCTCGATGGTCTCGGCGACGGCCCCCCGGTCGCCCTGAATGCCGGGTGGTAGCTCGTTCACGAAACCCGTGCCCCGTTCGACTATGAGGTCGATGAGGGACATGTCGTCGAAGGATGAGATTTTCCGGCTGTCCTCGGCTCGAATGTAGGAGTCGATCAAGTGTCGCATGGCGGGCTCGTACATTTTCAGGTCGATGTAGTCCCCGCTGGCCAGCTTGACCTCGTTCTTGGCCTTTTCAAAATGGTCCACCTCCCGCCGGACGGCCTCGATTTCGGCGGCATCGTACCCGGCGTCCTCCATCTCGTTCGCAAGATTTGCAAAGGCCCGCACCAGGGCGGCGGTCATCGTGTAAAGGGACAGCCTTTTCGGCTCGTTGTCGGCCAATTCCTCCACGTCGCCGGAGTCGGGACCGCAGAAGTACCGGATGTAGGCCTGGGTGTCCTTGGGAGGTTCCACCGGCTCGCACAACGCTTTGACTGCCTCCCGTGCCTCCTCCAGGTGTTCCCGGGTTTTCTCCAGACGGTCTTTCAGAAGTCCGCTGACATCCTCCTTGTCGTAACCGTCAAAGGCTCCGGCTGTGTAGTCTTTCACCGACTGTTCGAGACTCTTGAACAGGTCCTTGTAGTCGATGATGAACCCGTAGTCCTTGTCCTCGCCGTCCAGGCGGTTGACCCGGCAGATGGCCTGGAACAGGCCGTGGTCTCGCATCTGTTTGTCGATGTAAAGGTAGGTGGCCGAGGGGGCATCGAACCCGGTCAACAGCTTGTCCACCACGATCAGCAATCTCATCCGACCGGGTGCTTCGACAAACCTCTTTTTCGCGGCCTTCTCGAACTCGTCGGCCTTGTTGACGGCGACCTCCGGATCTTCGAGGAACCACTCGGCCAGCATCTTTTTGTAGATGTCGTACTCCCGGAGCTTTTCGGTCAGGCCCTCGCCGCTTTCCTCTCCCTTGATGTCGGAAACGAGGGGCCGGTACGAAGTGACGATGGCACATTTGCCCTTGAGATCAGTCTTGTCGAACAGCTCGTAGAGCTTGCAGGCTTGATAGATGCTCCCCGAAACCAGCATGGCGGTGCCCCTGCCGCTTTGCAGGCGGGGGCGAATGGCCATGTCCATGAGGATGTCGGCGACGATCTTTTCCAGCCGGGACTGGCTGGAGAGCACCTTTTTCATCGTGCCCCAGCGTTTCTTGAGTTGGGCTTTGGCCAGGTCGGTCAAGCCTTTGGTCTTGGCCTCGAACCACTGGTCGATGCGGCCCTGGGAGGTGATGTTCTGGTCGATGTCGCGGGCTTCGTACCGCAGGTCGAGCACCACGCCGTCCTTTACGGCCTCGTCGTACTTGTAGGTGTGGATGTACCGGCCAAAGACCTCGATGCTCCGTTTCTTGTCGGCCTTGAGAAGGGGGGTTCCCGTGAATCCGATGAACAGGGCGTTGGGGAGAATGCCTCTCATGGCGTCATGGAGGTCGCCGGACTGGGTCCGGTGGCACTCGTCGACGAATACGAACAGGTCCCCCTTGGCCTTGAAATTGGCGGGCAAGGCTTTCTTGATTTCCTCGACGTACCCGGGAATGTCGCCCTCTTCTTTGCCTCCGAACTTGTGGATGAGGGAGCAGACCAGCCAGGGCGTGGTGGCGTTCAAGGTGGTGATGAGGTCCGCTCCGCTCCTGGTGCGATAGATTTTTTCCCCGACTCCAAAGAACACCCCTTCGATTTGCTGATCCAGTTCGGTCCGGTCGGTGATGATGAGAACACGGGCGTCGGTGACGTGCTCATGTATCCACTTGGCCAGCCAGACCATTGCCAAGCTTTTGCCGGACCCTTGGGTGTGCCAGATGATGCCGCCCTCCCGCCGTCGGATAAAGTCCTGGGCGGCCTTCACCCCGAAATACTGGTTGTGACGGCAAACCTTTTTCACCCCGGAATCGAAAACGAAAAAGTCGTGGATCAGTTCAAGGAACCGGCTTTTCTCGCACATCTGGGACAGGCTGCGGTCCAGAAGGTTTTCCAAAGAACTGAGTTCTTTCCAGGTCAGGTAATACTTTTCCTGCGTCTCGATGGGGGCATACCGCAACCCCTGGGTGTCGTTGCCCGCCATGACGAACTGGATGGTCGAAAAGAACGGCTGGATGAACTCCTTCTTCTGGTTGTCCAGGTTCTGCCGGATGCCCTCCGAGACGGACACGGTGGAGCGCTTCAGTTCCAGGACGCCCAGGGCGATGCCGTTGACGTACAGCACGATGTCGGGGCGTTTGTCGTGGGACTTGGCGTCGGCACGCAGGATGGTGACCTCCTCGGCCACGGCAAAGTCGTTCCGCTCAGGGTTATTCCAGTCGATGAGCCAGACGGTTTCGGTGTGTTCGCCGACCCCTGGCTTGACCTTGACCCCGTAGCGGAGCAGGTCGTAGACAGCCCGGTTGCGGTCGTAGAGGGACTTGCTTTGGTCGCCCGCCGCCTTGCCCGAGATGAACAGAGCCCGGTCGATGAGGTTCTTGTCGTAGCCCCGTTTCTGGAGGTGGGAGCGGAGGAGGTCCTCCTCAATGTTCCGGTTGTCTTCACGATCGATCCAGTCGCCCAGGTAGCGGTACCCCAGGCGGTCTCGAAACAGACGGATCACTCTCTCCTGCGTCCTTCGTTCGATGTCGCCGACCTTGCTCATACGGGCCTCGCTATATCCGATACAGGTCTTTGTACCATTGAATCCAAGCGGCCAAAGATGGATCGTTGACTTGCTGGGCAGCGTTGATTACGTCGGCCGACGTGAAGACAGTGAACTTCGGGTTGTTGCCGATCAGGCGCCGGTATTCCGCAACCGTCTTGTCGAGATGGTGGTTGCCGGGATGTTTGACGACGGAGAAATGGACATGCTTGAAAGGAGATTGCGGGTCCTGTTCGATGCCCACGGCCAGGAGTTGGTTTCTCCAAAGCTGGTTCATGCCGTTCCGGAACGGACACGAACCGTAGGAGCCGTGGTTTTTGAAAAAGGTTTGGTTCTGTTCCGTGATCTCCCAGTATCGGTAACGATTCACATCGTGGTAGTAACAGGTATTCTTGTTCTTCAAGATCGCCGAGAACGTTCGACCGCAATCGTGGCGGGCTTTCCGGCCAGGGCTTCTGAATCCGCCGCAGGTGGTGAATTCGGCCTCTGTCAGTTTGTGTTCAATCAACCAGAGGCAGAGTTCGCCGTCGCGATTGACGTAGGCGATGGCCAGGTCGGCATCGGTGCCGGCCACTTTGGATTTGTCATTCAGGGGGCCGGCCGTCCGTTGGCGACGGCTGAAGTTCTCGCCCCAAAACTCGACGCAGCAACCGTGGTCCAGTTCATTCTTGGCGATGGATTTCAGGTCTGGCCTCAAGGCCCCCAGGATGGCCGAGGCGTTCGGACTCATCAGGATGGGGAGAAACAGATTGATGTTTGCCGCTTGAGAGCTGGCCATGTGATCGAAGAATTTGTGGATTCGGAAGGGGTTGCCCTGGTGGTGCCTTTTGAGTTCGGCATGGATGGGTGGATAAATATGGGCGAACGCTCCCGCCATGGAATCCGGTAGGAGAGCATCATATTCCTCTCCCCTGAATTGCCCTGGGTCTGGAGTGAGGTTTTTCCATTTCCAGTCAATCAGATGGATTTGCAGGTCCTCCTGAAAAGGATTCAGTTGGCCGGAGAGGCGATAGTTGTTTCCGCGGGCGGTCACCACCTTCATACCAGCCTCGTCTTGCCGGTGAGGAGTTCCTGCATCATCCCCTGTTTCAGTGCTTTGGTCTTGTCGCGGCGGGCCTCCAGGGCCGTGATTTCGTCATCCATGTCGGAGAGGACGGCGGCGATGGCAACCTGCTCGTCTATCGTGGGGGGTAAGGGGATAGGCATTCGGGCAATCATTTCTCGACGTACTGAATCAACAGACGACTTTGCAGTCATTTGCATGATGCGGTTGTAAAAATGGGTGCTGAAATACAGAAAGAAGAAGTAGCCGTTTAACCGTTCACTGAATTCAGAAATGCGGTAAACCCGTTGATGAACATCAAACTTTCCTTTGATATAATGAAATATTTTGCCAGTTCCAACGCCATCACCCGCGGTCAGAACGGCTTCTCCATCAAAAGAGTAGCTATTAATGCGTTCGATAGTCTGCGATCGTACAAAAAAAGGAAACTCACCGTCCTCAATACGATCTTGTGTGTTCTTTCTGCCGGTCGTGATGTTTGCATCATTCTCAATATAATCGAGAGTCCAGTCCTCCGGTACCGCCCCCACCTCGATCTGTTTGACCTTTCCACCGGAGCGGTCGAATCCCGGTAATCGCCGTTTGCCAGTCAGGAGTTCCTGCATGGCGGCCTGTTTGATGTTCCGTTTTTTGGCGATGAGGTGGTCCAGCCCAACAATCAGGGCATCCACGTCCGACAGGGCCTCGGCGATAGTTGCTTGCTCGGTTGTCGTTGGTGGAATGGGAATTTCGAAATTGCGGAGGGTGGCAATGGAAAACTCTAGCCTGGTCGTTCCGACTACAGCGCGAAAGATTCTCTCTTGAGTATGTGGATTCTCTAATTGATATGCTACATACTTTGGAGAGTAATTTTCGGCTAAACGTAGTCTTGCCAGTTCCCGGCTGATGTTGCCTTCAAATCCTTTTGGCACAACACCGACACGACCGATAGTGCCCTTGATTGATATCAGTACATCGTTTGCTTTTACTCGGCTTCGGGTATAGGGCCTCTCGATATCGGCAGACGCTCGATGAAGGGGCGAGTTTGCAATTTCTTTTACGAACTTGATAGCAACGATAGGGATGCCGTTTTCAATATGCCGCCCGACCTGCACGACTCCGTAACAGATTGGAGCACTGGCTTCGACCATCTTTTCAATGGCTTCAATTTCCCAGTCCTCCGGGATCACCCCCACCTCGGTCTGTTTGTAGCCGGGTTTTACTACCATGCGAACCCCATCTTTTTCAGGTGAGTTTCCACCTTGGCGGTCAGGGCGTCCACGGTTCTGGCCAGTTCCGGCAACGGAGAGACATAGCGTTCCGCGAGGAGGCGGATGCGGGCAGTCAGGGCCTGGGAGATCCGGTCAAGTTCCCCCTGGACGGCGGCGGCTAGGGCGGCGAGCCACTTATCCTCCACCACCAAGGTTTTGATTTCGGCCTCGGTCAGTTTGCCGTATTGGGCCGCGACTTTCTTGTCCAGGGCCGACAGGGCTTCTTTCACGCTCTTTTTCCCCTCGGCCTCCTTGTCCAGCAGTTTCCGGTACGCCTCCAGCACGGCGCGCTCGTCATCGTAATCGGCATCCCCGTGAATCTCTTTCAGGCGGGCCGTCACTGCACCCTTGGCGATATTCCCCTTATCGTTGACGACCTCCAACAGCAGACCGTCCTCGCCGCTATGCTCCTCTTTCATCTCGTCCATGGCCAGCGACGCCGCCGCCAAGTCGGTCTCCAGTTTCTCGATGGCGGCCTGCTCCTTGGCAAAGTACCGGGCGACCACCAGGGCCACCGGAATGAGGTCGGCCTTGAATTTCTTGCCCCCGATCATGAGGTCGGGCTTCTCTTTCTTATCTTTGTCCTCCACGATGAGCCGCAGCCGGTTGGCCTCCTGCCAGCCATCCCCGGCGATCAGGTACACATCGTCCTGCATCGTCTCGGTCCAGTAGGCCATCAGGCTCTGGTACACATCGTAGGCGTCGATCAGGGCGGCCTTGCGGAACGATTCCAGCAGGCTCTCGGACAGGTCCGCTATCAACGTCTTGGGACTGTCCCCCTTGGCGATGCCCTTGAGGAGCGGTCCATGCGTCTTTCTCCACTTGGCGAACAGGGCCGTCGCCGTGTCGTTGAACGCCGTGAATTCGGCATGGTCGAAAATGGCGGCCTTGATGGCGGGGGGCTCTACCAGCAGACGGCTGTATCCGGGGCGCTCGGCCTTGGTGAACAGCACTGCTTTCAGGCTGGGAAGGATCGCCCAATACTTGCCCAGGTCGTCAATGTCGCGGTTCGGAATGCCGCCCCGCAGGTGGGCGTCGATGTCCTGCACATCCTCCGGTTCGGTGCTGTCGATGTAGCGGGGGATGTTCAAGTTGTAGTCGTTACGCTCGATTTCGGCCACCGGAACCATGCGGGAGTATTTCGGAACCTCCATCTGGCGGTTGAACGTGTCCACGATCTTGTGGATGTCCTGTGCCCGCAGGCGGTTCTTGTTGCCGTCCTTGACGAACCCCTTGGAAGCGTCGATCATAAAGATGCCCTTGCGGGCGGCGGCGTTCTCCTTGTCCAGGACCACGATGCAGGCCGGGATGCCCGTGCCGTAAAACAGGTTGGCGGGCAGGCCGATGATGCCCTTGATGAACCCACGCCGGACGATCTCTCGGCGGATACTCGCCTCAGCGTTGCCCCTGAATAGCACTCCGTGGGGAAGAATGCACGCTCCTTTGCCCGTGCTTTTCATCGAGGCCAGGATGTGCAGGAGGAAGGCGTAGTCCCCGTTTTTCTTGGGCGGTACGCCGTACTCGAATCGCTTGAATTCGTCGTGCTCCGGGTTGAATCCGTTCCTCCACGCCTTGTTGGAGAATGGCGGATTGGCGACCACGAAATCGTTCAGTTTCAGCCGCCCGTCGGAGCCCTTGAAATGGGGGGTGGACAGGGTGTTGTCTTTCCAGATTTCGGCGGTCGGGCAGTCGTGCAGGATCATGTTCATCCGGGCCAGGGCGGCAGTGGCGTTGTCCATTTCCTGGCCGTAGATGGCAAGATCCAGTCCGGTTTTCTCCTTGGCCTCGGAATGGGCTTTCAACAGCAACGAACCGGACCCGCAGGTGGGGTCGTAGATGGTCTGGTTGCTGCTTTTGGCTCCGCCGACGCCAATTACGCGGGCCATGATGCGGGACACCTCGGCCGGCGTGTAGAATTGACCTTTGCTCTTGCCGGACTCGGTTGCGAAATTCCGCATCAGGTATTCGTAGGCGTCCCCTAGAAGATCGTCGCCCTCGGAACGGTTGCCGCGGAAATCGAGTTCGGGCGAGTTGAAAATGGAAACGAGGTTGGAAAGGCGGTCCACCATCTCCTTTCCCTTGCCGAGCTTTTCCTCATCGCTGAAATCGACGACATCGATCACGCCCTTGAGTTCGTTGGCCTCGGCCAATCGGGAGATGATTTTGTTGATCTTGTCGCCTATCTCTTTGTCGCCCTTGAGGGCGACCATGTCGGCGAATCCTCCCCCTTTGGGCACCTCTATCAGGGCGTCTTTCTGCCCGGCGTACTTGTCGGAGACGTATTTCACGAACAGCAGGACCAAGACGTAATCCTTGTACTGGGAGGCGTCCATTCCGCCCCGCAGTTCGTCGCAGCTTTTCCACAGGGAGCTGTAAAGCTCGGATTTCTTTAAGGCCATGGGTCAGCTCCAACTCGCGAAAATTTTCTGCACGTCAGCCTCGTTTCCAGTCATGCCGGGATAGCGGTCAATGGTCTTCTTCCGGAAGCGCAGGTGCCGGTCGGCGCGCTGGTGAGGGCTCTTTCCTTGATTTTCTTCTCGCCTTTTTCGTTCCCTGAAAGACACTACATGCGGAGCCGAAATCCCGTCAACATTAATCAAAATCCCGAAAAAACGGGTTTCTCTCGCTTCCCCGGCTTGGCCTTGCCTCCGCCGCGGTGGACTGCCGTGAGGCCCGCCACGTTCTCTCGGCGAACGAAAGACGAAGGTGGCTAGCACGGCGTCGAGGGCGGCGGGTTTCGCATATGACGACAACCGATGCAGAGGAGAACGGAACCGATGACGCCCCAACCAATTCAACCCTACGAGGACGACGGACAGTATCTCGACGATGAAATCGCGTGGCTCAAAGCGCGGACCGC